>CAYUFW010000320.1:0-8971 GCA_964443915.1 uncultured Pirellulaceae bacterium | reverse complement strand
CTAGCACTTACAGTCGTCAAGAAGGGAAGTTAGAAACTGGAAACGGCACTAGGATTCTATCTGCTTTCGAATTGGATTCATGAGCAGAATGTGCCGGATACTAAGGTGCTGGTTCAAATGACAGGACACAAGTTAGGCGTTTATAACGACAACTTCCGCTTGGAACTGAGAATCGAGACAACGAAAGCCACCGAATCAAACGAACAAGGCGGCGATGTTCATGAATCCTGACCCTGCCGGCCCGCGATGATGTGTTCGAGTTCCTGCCACCAGAGGCATCACAACATCATCGCCGCGCTAGACTCACGATCTGGCGGGTCGAAGTCGCTTCGGTCACATCGACCGACGCATCGAAGCGGCGTGAAGCGGGCTCGAGAAAGCCTCCCTTTCCTCGAATACTCCTCCCGTCCCGTCGGATTCTACGTAACTCCCAACGATCGAGTCCAAAAAAGCCATCTCGCGTATCAGAACGCCAAGAAAGCCGTCAGACGGCCGGTTCTTGGGACACCGCACAGCGGTTTGCCATAGTTGATTCTCTGCGCCGACGCCCGGAATGCAAGCTCAGGCTTGGCGTTCTTGCCTGGCTAGCCATCAATCGTCGGATCGCCCCGCGTCGGAGAAAACCCAGTCAGCCCGCATTCCCTCATTCCGAGTTCCCGACATTCGCCACCGGCTTCATCGAGGGCAGTCGCGACGTTGGCATCGACCGTCTCAGACTGCGTTGCTTGCGGGCTTCCCGACAGGATAGAATCAGACGCGTCAAGAAAACACAAGGAGAACTCCCATGCTGCGGACTCTGATCGCGGTGTTGTTGTGGGGCGCTTCGGCGGCTTCGGCGGCCGAGGTGGTGGTGTGGCAGATTGGCAAGCCGGATCGATCGTGGACCGAGTTTGCGATCGCCGGCGATCACTCGGCTTTTCCGGAGCGGTTTGGCGCCAAGCCGGTGGTGTTTGAGGTGGGCAAGAGCGACGCGGCTCGCGATTGGCCGTTCATCCAGCCCGGGCCGATCGACTCCTGGGCGGGCAGCCGGGCGCATCCGTTCACGATCCGGTTCGACTTGCCCGCGGAACCCCAGGGAGTCTTCACGCTGCGCATCGAACTGGCGGACACGCACGGCCAGCTTCCGCCGACCTACGCCGTCACGCTCGGCGGCCGGAGCGGGCAGTTCCGCTTGCCTCGGGGCGGAGGCGACACGTCGCTGGGCAATCCCCAGGCGGGCAAGCCGCACAAGATCGAGATCCCCGTTCCGGCGGCGATGCTCCGCCAAGGAGCGAACGAAGTCGTCCTGTGCTGCGCCGACAACTCCTGGGTGCAGTACGACGCCGTGACGTTGGTCTGCGATCCGGAGGCCAAGATGCCCGAGTCGGACATTCAGGCCGTGACGGTGAAGCCCACGCCGTTCTACGTGCGCCGAAACGGTCAGGTGGGCCGGGCTGTGGACGTGTCGGTCGCCGTGACCGCACCGGTGGGCGACCTGTCGCTGCGGGTCGAGGCGGGTGGCGAGACGATCGAGGTGCCGATGCAGCAATTGCCGCAGTTCGGCTCCGTCTCGCAGGAAGTCGGCGTGCCTGACGCGCCCGGCCCGTTGGAGGTCAAAGTCACGGCCACGGTGGCCGGCCGCTCGAAAACCGCCACGGCCACGGTGCAGCCGCAGCGGAAATGGCGGATCTTCGTGGCCCCCAGTGCCCACACCGACATCGGCTACACGCACCTCCAGCCGGAATGCGCCGAGCGTCACAACCAGAACACCGACGCGGCCCTGAAGATCCTGGAAACCTTCCCCGACTTCCGCTGGAACCTGGAAGTGGCCTGGCAGGCCGAGCAGTACCTGAAATCCCGTCCGCCCGAGCAAATCGAGAAGTTCCTCCGCGCGGCGCGGGAAGGCAAGATCGGCGTCCAGGCCCTGTACTGCAACATCCTGACCGGACTGTGCTCGCACGAGGAGGCTTGCCGCTGGATGATCTTTGCCCACCGGCTGAACGTCGGCGAGAAAGTCCCGTACCGCAGCGCCATGATTAGCGACGTGCCCACGCAAGAGGCTTCGGTGCCCATGATCCTGGCCAACAGCGGCATCCGCTATTTCTCCAGCGGCATTAACAACACACGGGGTTTTACCTTCACGCAGATGTACAACCGCTGCCCGTGCTGGTGGGAGGGCCCCGACGGCAGCCGCGTGCTGATGATATACGTGCCGGGGTACGCCCACGCCTCGGGCTGGGGACTGGATCAGAGCGTCGAGCAGGCGCGGGCCCGCATCGTCGGGGCGCTCGGCGGTTACGAACAGCGGACCGATTATCCCTACGACGCCGTCTTCCTGCACGGCGCCGTGAGCGACAACTGCCTGCTGAACCCGCGGCTGGCGGAAGTGGTCAAGCAGTGGAACGAGCGGTACGAATTTCCCAAGATCATCCTCTGCCACAACGCGGAGTTCTTCCAGCACATCGAAAAGAACTTTGCGGACCAGTTGCCGGTCTTCCGCGGCAGTGCGGGAACGTACTGGGAGGACGGCGCCGGCTCGTCAGCCTACGAGACCGCGCTGGTCCGCAACGCCCACGAAATGGTCGCCAACGGCGAGAAACTGCTGGCCCTGACGCAGCGGATCAAGCCAGAGACGCCCTATCCGACGGAGGCGATTGAGGACGCCTGGCGGAACTGCCTCTTGTACGACGAGCACACCTGGGGCGCCCACTGCTCGATCAGCCAACCCGAAAGCGAATTCACCAAGGCCCAGTGGAAGATCAAATCGCAGTTCGCGGTGGACGCCGACCAGCAGTCACGGCAGTTGCTGGATCAGGGCAGCCGAACCCTGGCGTCGCTGGTCAAGACCGACGCGCGCTCGCTGGTCGTCATCAACCCGAGCAGCTGGCCGCGGACCGACATCCTCCGCGTGATGCTGCCCGAAGGAACCACGGTGGCGGAACCCGGCGTCGCCGCCTGTGACGGACACCACGGCACGTACGTGCTGGTCAAGGACGTGCCCGCCTGCGGCTACCGCGTGCTGAAGCTGGCGGCTTCCGCTGAGCGCGCCCGGCCGCAGAACGTCGAGGGAACAGCGATCGAGAGCACGCTGTACCGAGTCACGTTCGATCCCGCGACCGGCGCGGTGACCAGCGTGTTGGACAAGGAGTCGGGCCGCGAACTGGTCGACGCGACGGCTCCGTTCCGGCTCAACCAGTACCTGTACGTAGCCGGCGGGAACGGCACGCGGATCGTCGACAGCGGGCCCGAGCCGAAGCTCACGATCTCGTCGCCGGAGAAAGCCACCTTGCGGCGGCTGAAGCTGGGCTCGTTGGGCGAAATGATGGTCGTCGAGACTTCCGCTGCCATGACGCCCAAACTGACCGCCACGCTGACGGTGTGGAACGACGTCAAGCGGATCGACATCACCAACCATCTCACCAAGACGCGGACCTACGAGAAGGAAGGCGCGTATTTCGCTTTCCCCTTGGCGGCAGACAAGCCGACGTTCCGGTACGAAGTCCCGGCGGGCATCGTGACCGCCAACACCGACATGCTGCCGGGCGCGTGCCTGGACTGGTTCACCGTGCAGCACTTTGTCGAGGTGGCAGGGGACAAGGGCGCGGTCACGTGGGCGAGCCCCGACGCCCCGCTGGTCTGCTTCCAGGACATCAACCGCGGCAAGTGGCAGACGAAGCTGGCTTTCGCCAACGGCCACCTGTACGCCTACGTGATGAACAATTACTGGTTCACGAATTACCTGGCCGGCCAGGGAGGCGACTTCGTGTTCCGCTTCGCCCTGACGAGCCGCCCGCAGGCCGACAGCGTGGCCTCCGCCCGGTTCGGCTGGAACGTCTCGAACCCCTTGACCGCCGTCGCGTTGGGTGCGAATCCAGGCGGCACGCTGCCAGCGGAACCCACAGGCTTGATCTCGGTCGCCGAGCCCAACGTCATGCTGGTCGGCGCGAAGCGTCCGGACGGCGGCGCTGGGCTGATCCTGCGGCTGTGGGAGATCAGCGGCCAGCCGACGACAGCCCACGTCCGCCTCAGCCCGTCTGCGGCCCAGAAAGCGATGGCCTGCAATCTGGTGGAAGAGCCACACGAGCCGCTGGAGATCCGAGACGGCACGATCGCGGTCCTCCTTCGCGGCCGGGGTCTGGCGACGGTACGAGTCGAGTGAACCGCCGGCTTCGGGACGGACTTTTCTTCGGGGCGGACGGTCAGCGTGGGGGCACTCGGTAAGGGGGCCGTGGAAGTGCGACGTGTACGTGGTGATCGGCTGGCCGGTGACCGCTGCGGCCGTCCTGCTCCTATCGCTGTTGACGCTGCGCCTGCTGAAGAGGTTCCTCGGACGCCGGTTGCGGACCTGGGGGGGACGGCAGGGAGCGGATTGGGTGCGAGAATCCCAGGCCCTCGTGGAGGACACACGCTTCTGGTTTTGTCTGATCGTCTCGGCCTACTTGGGCAGTCTGGCGCTGACGATTCCCGAAAAGACAGGGCATCTGCTCACGGCCGTGACGATCACGGCGTTGCTGATTCAAGGCGCGATATGGGCCAACCGGCTGATCGCCGGCACGATCAAGCGTCAGGTCAAGCAGCGGGTGGCCACGGACGCCGCGAGTGCGATGACCATTTCGGCGGTCGGTTTTCTCGTTCGCATGGCCTTGTGGACGGTCGTGGGGCTGATGATGCTGGCCAACTTCGGCGTCGACGTGACGGCGTTGGTGACGGGCTTGGGCATCGGCGGCGTGGCGGTGGCTCTCCGTGATCTTCAGACGTGTGAAGATCGCCCGAAACCTCAATGTCGTGCCCGTCATCGGATCTTCCGTCTCATGTCGCTGCGTGCCATCCGGTCCCCCGATCGCCCCCGTGTCGGCCGTCTGCCCGCGATCCGGCTGGTGCCGTCCACAGGCATCGCGGCCAGACCGTTCCCGCGTCCCGCCATCGGCCCGTGTCGCGTTCACGGGCGGAAGTGCCCTCTGGCCCTGGCGTCGCGACGTGGGCGACGCAGCTGCCCGGGCGCGATCCGGCAGGCGATGGCCGCCCGCAACCGCCGGGCCGCCGGTCATCCCCAGGGCTCGGTCCCAGGCGTTCGCAGTCGATGATGCGACGGCGTACATCGGTGATCGGCTTGACCGTCGCGTCGTATGCGTGCGTCTCAGGTACGCCGCCGACGCCACCCGCGGACTTCCGGCGCCGTGACGGCGCAGACTAGCCATCGGAATCCGCCCGGTTAGCTGCACGCCCCGCCAGGAACGCACGCTCGCGTGTCGGGGCGGCCTGAAAAGAAGCGGCGTCAAGAACATCGGTCGTCCCACGGTTGCGATCGGGGGCGGCAGGGGTAGAATTCCTCTCAGTCGGCTTGGCTCTCTTGGGGAACGCCGCGGCATCTTGCTGTTGAGGAGGCTACGGAAGCACATGATCACGGCGCTTCTTTGCGCGACGTATCTGTTTCTGCTCGCCGTCACGTTGGGGCCCGCAGTGCGCAACATCCGGCGGAATCGCCGCGCGGGGACGCCCCTGGGAACTTCCGACTGTCTGGCTGTCCTCTTTGTCATCGTCGGGTTGGTGGTCTTCGTCATGTTCATGATCAAGCCGATCCGGATTCATCGCCTTCCCGAGGTTGTCAACTCTTTGGCCGCACTGTATTTGATTCTGGGCTGTCCGATCCTCGGTTCTGTTCTGACACTGAGAATGTTTGACTTGTTGGGGATTCACGATACCACGGTTCATGGGAAGGGCTGCGTCTCGCGGATCGCCATCTTCATTGGCATTGCCGTGGGCGTCCTGTTGGCCCAGTCCCTACTGAACCACTTCGGGCTGCTGATGTAACTAACCGGATCGTGACCCAGTGGGAGACGGAACGAATGCTCGAGGCGACGGATGTTTCGCTTTCGTGGGAGCAACGAGAACGGCTGGCCTGCGACTACGCCGAGCACGTGCTATCCAATTGGGAGTCCGTGTACCCGCACGATCGCCGCCCACGCTGCGCGATCGAGGCGAAGCGGGCTTGGATCGACCGTCCGATGCTCGATGAGGTGCAAGGCGGACCGCCCGCATGGCCACAGCCCTTGGGGTCCGTTCTGCACGCCGCATGGGACGCGTCTCGATACGCCCAGGCGGCTGTCGAATTCATCCTGGAGGAGGATGAACAGGCGCGGGTGTTGGCCGCGGCGTACGCCGCAGAAGCGGCGGGTAATCTCGCGCAGCTGGACAGTGCCCTGGGCAGCGTTGCTGAGGCGGCCGTGTCCTCCGCCGGGTACGCCGCAGGAGTCTATGGAAGCGAGGCGTATTCGGGAGGGTGTGTGCGCGAGGTCACGTGGCAGACGACGCAGTTGCGAGCGCTGCTCGAACGAGTGCCGGCTACTTCATCGTGTTCGGCGAGCGGCAGATGACCCACTTGATTCGAAACACGGTGACGTACTAGATGCGATCGGCGGGAACGAACCGTGTGATGCCGCCGGAGCTTTACGGAGCGGCAAGCCAACTGGCAATGGCACACCGTTCAAAGCGGGACGAGCTTCACGGCCTTGAGGGCTCGACTCTACGCTATCGCTTCACCTCGCTCGGCAGAACCTCAGACTCACCCGCCGACAGTTTACGTTCCACGGCCGCTTTCAGTTCCTCCCACTGAGCCGGCGTCCAATCCAAGGGGCTGCCCGCAGGACGATCGACCGCCAACTGCTCGGCGAGGCGGAGTGCCACCCACTCGCCGATCGGCGCGGAACCGATCCAGCCGTCGGTTGCGTAGGCGAACTTCTGAGCGTCGGTCTGGAGATCCCGAACCGTGTCGTCGTCCAGGAATGCTGCCAACAGGCGAATTGCGCGGCCCTGCGTGCGCGCCGGCGGACGGCTCCGAGTGAACTGGGCCAGGATCTCCAGCCGCAGGCCGGCGTCGGCCCGCTGCGCTGCCCGCAGGAGTTCGCGCCACACCGCGTCGTCGTCGGCTGAGCCCGCCAGTCCCGCGAGTTGTGATTCCGGGCACAGGAGATAGGCGCCCGGAGGTGTTCGCGGGAGGCGACGCAGGCACTCCGCCAGGCAAGCGGCGAATTCGCGCGGTGCCAGATCTGCCATGGCCCGCAGGGCATCGAGCTGGTTCCCTGCCCGCGGACTGCGAGCGCCCGTTTCCAGCAGCCGCAGCTCTTGACCGCGGGACAGGCCGCTCTGCATCAGATGATGGACGACCGTGGCGGTAGCGACTTCGGCTGCACTTGACAAGGCAGCCTGGTACACGTCCCCTAACCGCTGCGGCGCGTGAGACCGCAGACGCCACAGCATGACCCCATACGGTTCTCCGCCGGCGCGGGGCACAGCACTGCGAACGAGGTAATCCTCTTCCGGTTGCTGGCGGGTCTCGCTCCACCACCGCTCGACATCGGCACGGGCCAGGTAGCCTCCCGTCGGCGAACGTCGCCAGGCGCGTCCGGCATCGCCCGCCCATTCCTGCACGAGGTCGCTGGCGATCGTTCCGACGCGCAGAAATTCCGACGGCCGCTCCGGGACTTCGCCCCAATGATGCCGCACGGTGCGCGTCACCCGCGGATCATCCAGATGCGCGATCAGCGCCGGAACCGCTGACAATCCTGCCTCGACCAGACGCCGATAACTCGCGTCTGCGGCCACGTGAATGTCGTCCAGGCGGCCCAAGAAGCCGAGACGCTGGTCCGCCAGGTCATCGAGCCACCGCTCGGCACTCCCCGGCGGCGATTGGCTGGGGGCCAGCGCGGCCTCGACGGCCTTTAGGAATTCTCGGTGGGAGGCGGTCGCGAGGAGCGGCTCGCGGGCCATGACTCGGTGCATCGCTGCCAACGCGACGCGACGATCGGTTCCCTCGGCAGCGAGCTGATTGGCATGCCAGGTCCAGGCCAACAGGGCCAGTGCGGTTCGCGGCGGGACACGGGCCGGCTGGTAGAAAAGCGTGCCGCGCTCGCCATAGGCGGCGTGAAGCGAGTGGTCGAGGAGGAGCCGAGCCAAAGGCAGCCAGCCGCGCTCGAAACACTGCACCGCTGCCGCCAAGTGCGTATTCACGTGGAACTCTCCCCCAGGCACGAAGGCATCGGAGTTGACACCGAGGCCAGGGTACAGCTGCCCGCGCGGAGGTCGAGGCGTCTCCGTCCGGACATCGACGGGCTCCCAATCCTTGGCGGTGCTCTCCGAGGGCTGGACCTTCTCCGTACCGACGAGCAGCGTGACCGTTCCATCCATCTTGCCGGGCGGCGCTGGCAACAGGAACGCCAAATGGTAGACGGAGAGAACGAGCGCCGGTTCGTGAGGGCCTTCAATCACCTCCATGCCGATTGTCAGCCACACGGGCTGTGCGTCGGCAGGAGGAAACGGCAGGCCGTATTGCCGGTAGTCGCCCAGCAACGAGGAGAAAATCTGCGGCTGAGCGTCGGACGCGGGCGGAGGGGCAGACGCCGCCCAGCAAGTCCCGGCGTACAAGCCGGGCAAACAGAACCAGCCCAAGACCAGCCCCACGATTCCCTGATGCCGTTTTCCGCACATAACGAACCTCTTGACTACCAACATCCTAATCCCGCGCCGCGCCTCATGGCAACATGGCAACTGCCGCTCGCGGGATGAGCCCGGTTACGCTTCTCGCTCGGACTCGATTTCTAACCACGCTCGTCGTTGCGGCATTCCGCATTCCGGATCGCAGCTTGCACTCGCTGACAGGCGGGCATACATTGACAGTGTAGCCCGGCGGCATGGATTCGAGGCAATCCGACGGCGGCCAGCGGGTCATCGAGGCGAGGCTCGTTTCGTATGAGGATTCGGCCATGAAGCACTCATCCGCTGTTCTGATTTTGGTGATCGCCACGTCGATCCCCGGCTGCGATCACGGGCCCGCACCCGCTCCCAAGGTTGGGCAATCGTCGTCCTCCCCGGCAGTCAAGGCGAATGGAACCGAGGCGTCCGAGGCGCCCAAGCCGCCCGGAACCGTGGCATCCGAGGCGCCCAAGCCTGCGACCACCGTCCGCCACAAGGTGAGCCTTGACGTCCGATCCGAGAC
>CAYUFW010000319.1:4890-9010 GCA_964443915.1 uncultured Pirellulaceae bacterium | reverse complement strand
GTGCCGAATCGAGCGGACCATGTTCTTGCCAACGCCCAGCGTCACGAGGGCGTCATCCCGGAGGAACATCTCCGGATCCTCGCCCGTCGCGTCCACGGCCTTCTTCAGCCAGCCGTAGCGCAGCGTGAAGGTCTCGTGGCCCGCAAACTTCGGTTGAATCGTTGATCCGCGAATAACTCAAGTCAGTCGCCAAGATACGGCTGAAGTTCCAGGAAGTTGAACATCAGCTCTTGGCCGATGGGGCCGCCGGGGTGCTGGTCGTCCTGCCAGTCGGTGACGGTCAGCTTGGCCGTCGTCCCCCGGGCCTGGAAGACGCGCCAGTGGTAGTTCATCCAGTAGTTGTACTGGGCCGTGAACCTGCCCAGGAGATGGGCGTAGCAGTTCGGGAAGGTGAACTGAAAGTTGTGCCGGGGATCGGGGGACAGATGGACGTTGTCGAGGCGGATCGAAACGGCGTTCGTCTTCTTGTCGGACGTCTCCCGGACCAGGTCCTGATGGTCGGCGGTGATCATCTTCAGAGAGTACAGCCGGCCGGGCGTCAGGTCCTTGATCTCCTGGCTGAAGACGTTGGGCTTCGTGGCACTGCGTTTCATGAGCAGAAAAGTGTCGCCCCGGTTGGTGCGCGGATACCGGCCCTGCAGCCAACTGTAGCCGGCGTGAGCGCCGGTCCGCACGCTGCCCGGCTCGGCCGGCGCGATGGTCCAGCCCTCCGTGCCCGCGGCGAAATCCGGGTTTTGCAGATGCGTCAGGACGTACGGATCGTTCGTCAAGGGATTGGTGTTGCCTTCGACGGCATAGTGCCGAAACAGCCGCCCCGCCCAGCGGACGTTTTCCTCGTCACAGTAGGAAGCGTGGTACCACTGCAATCCGCCCAGGCCGAAACACGACGGGTGCGTGGCCAGTGCCCGCATCTGCATGTCCATGTAGACCTTGAAGTTGACCGACGGATTGACATTCAGGCTCTCGGTGGGCTGGGACATGTAGCCGAGCACGGCGAGCACCCGCGGGATCACGCCGGGCATGCCAGCCTCCCAGCGCAGCATGTCGGAGACCAGCGAATCGTAGATGAATTGCTCGGCCTGCGGCTGCGACGCTTGCTCGATCAGGTAGTACTCCGGGCAGACGTAGCCGCCGCCGTCCAGGGTGGCCCGGGCGAACTTCGTGCTCCGATCACCGCCGTAGAATCGCCCACCGTAGGGCATGTAGACCTTGGGCTTGAACGTGGCGTTGAGCCGTTCGACAACCTGGCGGTAGACGTCGTACTCGATGCCGTCGCCTCCGCCAAACTCGTCTACGATGATGCCGTCCATCAGCGGATGCTGGTACCCCTGGCTGGCCGACCAGGCGGCGAAGATCTTGTCGACGGCGTCCGGGGCGTCGAACTGTACGCCGGCGAGGCCGTAGCCCTGGATCGCGATCCAGCTTCGCCCGGCTGCCTTCCAGGGCTGGATGTGTTCGGGCTTCGGCGCCGCACCGCTGATCATCACGTTGACGTTCGGAAGGACGTCTTGGGACAGCATTTCCCAGTCGTGGGGGCCGTAGGCCTGGATGTGCGGGACGCTCCCGTAGAACGCCTGCTGCAGAGCGGGGATGGCCCGCACGGTGATCCGTTTGACGACCGCGGCACCCTGCACGTCCACGCGCAGCTTGTATTCAGCGGCCTTGAGGTAACGCATTGCTTCCTGGGTGCCGGTGGAGGAGTGGACGGTTGCCGGGCGACCTATCGGATCGCCGTCGATCGCGGTCCGAGCCTCGGCACCGGGGGCGACTTCTGCTATCGTTCGCACGAAGATCCAGCGGTCGATCGGCACGGTGAAGGTCTGCGGCTCAGTCAGGCCCTGGTCCGCGTTCACCTCGAGCAGTTCCCAACAGAGGTTATTGAGGACTCTGACGTTCTGGAAGGTGGCTGGGACGCCCGGCCAGTTCACCGCCGTCTCGCCCGCCCGGCCGACGGGCTGTTTCTGGGCGTCGAAGGCGACGGCCCGGATGCGGTACTCGCCGGGCGGGAGGTCCTTCAAGTCGAGATAGGCTTCGCACGCCCGGTTCTCACTCAGTTCGTCGATCGTGGCCGTCTTCTCGACCGGTGTGCCTGTCTTCTCAATGGGTGTTGCGGCCACGCGGATGGACGCGACGTCATGGGCGAGCCGCGTGGCCCGCGCATCCACGCTCGCCAGCACCCTGCCTGACGACGGGTACGGGACCGCGGAGACGACGAGCCGGTTGAAAACGTCCAGGTCCTTGCCTCGCTGGCCCCCTTCCCGCCGGTAGTGGCCGGCGATTTCCTGGGCCGACAACGGGCGATTGTAGACGCGGACTTCGTCGATCATCCCGTCGAAGAACGCCTGGCCCAGCCCCAGGCACTTGCCGACCCACATCGGCACGCCGGCGATGTTCGGCTTCAGCGCCTGGGTCCGTCTGCCAACCAGGACACCGTCGTTGTAGACCCAAGTCGTCTGGCCGTCAAAGGCGACGGCGACGTGGTTCCAAGCCTTCGCTTGCAGACTGCCGAGGCTGAATTGCGAGTGCCCTTCGCCGTCGGCCATGACGGCCAGCGGCTGCCGCCCGCCATGGTAGGTGTTGACCGCCATCACCAGCCGCTCGTCGCCCCAGTTGCCGCTGGTGCTCCAGTTCAGCAGCCCGCCCTGGAGCGTCTGGGGAAAGCACCAGAGCATCATCGTGCCTGCGGCGGCGATGTTCAGGCTCGGGCCCGTGCCGCCGTCCACATAGCCGTCCTTGCCGTCCAACTCGATGGCCGTGCCCCAGGGACCCCGGACCCACTTGGCGCCGCCAACCAGCTTGCCGTCGTTGCCCTGGCCGGAGAGGTCCTTGGCCACGGCCCCGCCGCCCTCCTCGAAAGCATAGTGGGCCACCAGCCCCGGCTCTGCCGCGAGTGCCAAGGCGTTCTGAAGCGTCACACACATGATCAGGATAGCGCGGCAACGCATGGGTTCGCCCTTCCGAAGTGAATGTCGTCGCGTCGTCGGCTGCCGAGCGAGGCCAGTTCCTGGCAGTCCCCAAAACGCGGACGCTGTCGCTGACGCCCTTGTCCGGCCTATTGCGCATACAGTTCCAACTCGTTCAGGCTCGGCCAGCCTTCGGACTTCGTGATGACAACCTTGACGAAGCGGGCGGCGACGGGAGCGGCAAAATGCGCGTACTGGACCGTCCTGGTCACCGCGTCGGCGTAGGTAACCACCGCCGCGCCCCAATCCTCGCCGTCCGCAGACAGGTAGACTTCCGCCGACTCGGGAAAGTCCTTTCCGCTGTTGCTTTGCTTCAGGCAGATCCCCAGACCCGTGAGTTGGTGCGACTGGTCCAGTCTGAGGCTGAAGGTAGCCGGCCCTCCAGCGGCGGCTTTCCAGGCGGCCGCGGCATAGTCGGTGCAACCGTCGAAGGCCGCCTGCGGGCCGGCTCCGCGCAGGCCCTCGCTCGTCGCTTCCATGTCGGTCGTGACGGTCAGTTTGCCCGCCGCGTGCAGCGCCGCCAGATCGAGCTTCGTTCCCGGCGGCGGCGGTACAGGCCACCGCTCCTCCAGGTTTTCCAGACGCGCGGCGAGTTCAACCGTGAAGATCGCCTGCCGAATGCTGGACGCCTTTCCCTCCTCGTAGTAGATGCACAGGATCGATCCGTCCTTGAGTTCCACCAGCCCCGGATAAGCGCCGCCCACCGTGTCGACCTGGTGCGGCCTGCTCCACGTAGCGCCGTCGTCCGCGGAGATCGTGACCGCCGTGCCGGGATGCCGGTGGGCTACCAACAGCCGCTGTTTCGACGTCAGCATCACCGTCGGCGCGTCGCCGCGGTGAGGAAGTTGCGTGGCCTTGGTCCAAGTCAGGCCCTCGTCGCTCGAATAAGCCTGGTGCATGCCGGGCCGCATCAGGATGATCAGCCGCCCGTCGGACACTCGGGCAATGGACGCTTCACAGAAGCCGTAGGAGAAAGCCAGCGACGCCTCGCGGTCCACATCACAGGCTTTCGTCCAGGTGCGGCCAAAGTCCTCGGAATGGACGACCGACGTGACGTAGTGCCCGGCCTGCGGCTCGTAGTAGATCGGCAGGACGACGTGCGGGCCCTGGAGTTGGGCCACCGGCCCGGCGACGAAGATCCGGCGCCCGATCCCGGC
>CAYUFW010000319.1:0-4880 GCA_964443915.1 uncultured Pirellulaceae bacterium | reverse complement strand
GGTCGTGACGACTTCAGGCTTGCCCCAGGTCGCGCCGCCGTCCGTCGAGCGAACGACGTAAGGCTCCGCCCTGCGTTTCCGCTTGCCGTCCTCCGTGTAGTAGACGCTGTCGAAGAACGACACCAGCAGATCGCCGTTGCCTAGTTGGGTGACATGGGGGTCCCGGTCGTCCTCGGGGGTGTCTACGACAAGGATCGGATCGCTCCACGTCTTGCCCTCGTCAGAGGAGCGTAGACCGTAGACCGCGCCCCCGCGCGGCAGGTCGGGGCGCGGGACGGACACGTGGCCGTACCCGGCGTAGAAGACGACGTACAGATCGCCGTTGGACAGCCTGCAGACGTCGGGGAATGCCTCGTAGTCGCCCCAAGGGCCGGTGTCGGTAATCTTCCGGAATGTCGCGGCGCGGGCACTGAGACTGGCCAAGAGCAGCAAGGGAACGATCAGGATCGGCAGCAATTTCATGGCGGGGTACCTCCCGAGTGCAACGACGGCTTGACGACAGAGGCTGGGACGCCCCCGCCGAGCGGATTGACTTCCAGCGGGCGATCCTAGCACGCCGGCCACCGCGGATCAACGCTGGAACAGCCGCTCGGCGTTGGCGTCTGCAAGCGAGTGGACTCGCTGGGCTATTTCGTGTTCAAGTACAGCGACGACGGCGGCCGCTCGTGGTCGGCCAACCGCTATCCGATTCCGGCCCGTGAAATGGACATCGACCGCAAGAATCCGTTTGCGGGCAAGATCCGCTACTTCTGGAACGTGGGCAAGCCGTTCATCCATGCCGGCGCCGCGTTCCGCAATACCAGGCGTTTGCGGACGGGCGGCTGATGAAGCATCCGCGCGCCGCCAATTTTGTGTGGAAGTCCGAAAACGGAAAGTATCTCTACTGGTTCCATCACTGCCCGGCCAACGGTGTCAAGCCGGCGAAGAGGGCGTTGTACATCAGCGCCCCGACGATTCCGCCCAGCAGCGGGCCGACGACGGGGATCCAGGCATAGCGCCAATCAGAGCTACCCTTGCCCGGAATTGGGAGCAGCGCGTGCGCGATCCGGGGCGCCAAGTCGCGGGCCGGGTTGATCGCGTAGCCCGTCGGCCCGCCCAGCGACAGGCCGATGCTGAAGACCAGGATGCCGACCAACAACGGCCCCAGTCCGCCCGTGATGCCGTTGTGAGTGTTGGCGATCCCGATCGCGCCGACCAGCAATACTGCCGTGCCGATCACTTCGCAGATCAGATTCCCGGCGGTGTGCCGGATCGCGGGCACGGTCGCGAACACGCTCAACTTGGCGACGGGGGCTTCCGTCTGCGGCCAGTGGGGCAAGTATGCTGCCCAGACGAGGATCGCTCCCAGAAAGCCGCCCGCGAACTGTCCGGCCAGGTACAGGGGGACCTGGTCCCAACCTAGCTGGCCGATCCACGCCATGCCGACCGTCACGGCCGGATTGAGGTGGCCGCCGCTGGCCCAGCCGGCGACGCACACCCCCACTGCCACGGCAAATCCCCAACCGGCCGTGATCACGATCCAGCCGCCGTTCTGGCCCTTCGTCTTCTGCAGCACGACGTTGGCCACCACGCCGTCGCCCAGCAGGATCAACAGCATGGTGCCGATCAGCTCACCGATGAAGATATTCATCCCCGGCTCCTCCGTTTAGCTAGCCCTTCCAAGCGAACACTCGAAAGCACTTCCCATCTTGAACGCCCCGATCCGAATCTCTCCAGATTCGCATCCAGATTCGCATCAAGGTAACAACCGGCGCGAGGACTGTCAAAGACTTGACTTGGCGAGGCGAAGCTGCCAGGATAGCGTCTCGGCATTCCTCAACCGGTCCGCGAGTCCTTGGAGAAAGAGATGAGATCCTCCGTGCCACTAGCCGCAATCGTCCTGCCCGCGACGCTTTTTTCGCTTTTTCTGGGTGTGCTGGTGCGCCCGGCCCCGGCTGGCCAACCGGCGTTTCAAATCACGATCGACCGCGACGCCTGGCGGAAGTTCGAGTTCCGCTATCCGGCCACCTACGTGTTTGCCCTCGGCGAGGACGCTCACGAAGTGGAAGTTCGCCGGCGCGACGCCGCCGGTGATCCGTGGGCGAGGCTGGACGTCAAGACGGCCGACGATGCTCCCAACGGCGTGGAGTGCGTGCGGTTCGACGCACACCAGCGCAAGGCGTACGTCTCGGTCGGCTTCCGGACCACGCCCGCGATTCACCTCGAATTCCAGGGGACGAACCGCGCGGAGTTTGTCGAGATCGCTACGTACTACGACGGACGCAAGGCGGCCTATTCGTTGTCCCTGGACAACTGGGGCTGCAAAAGCGTCGCGCATCCCGGCGCGCCGTGGAAAGGCCCGGCCGACGACGAGTCCGACAACTATCAGGCCGCCCTGCACGTCTGCCGGAGCTTCCAGCTGCCCGTGTCGATCGCCATCAACAGCAAGATGCTGGGCGGCGAAGAAGTCTGGCAGCGAATGCAGACCGAACTCGATCGGCGGGACTTCAGCTGGGAGCCGGTCGTACACGCGCGGACGCATCCGTGCAGTGTCAAGGCGTACTCGGTCAACGGTTACGGGCCGGAGATCCTCGGCTGCCGCGACGACATCCTCGGCCGCCTGCGCCACATTCCTTATGGCCAACGCATCTTTACGCACATCCTGACCTGCGGATACCAGGATCAGTCGATCTACGAGACGGACGCCGGACAATTCGTCTTTGTCCGCGGCTACAACGGACACGACAACCCGGAGAGCGTCGAGTACGCTTCGTGGAACCCGAAGTACGGATTCTACGGCGTCGGCGGCCTGAGCTACAAAGCCTACGACGCGGTGTTCCAAAGTCGCACCCCTGCCGGCCGTTACTACGCCGCCGACGTACAAAAGCTGAATGATGCTTTCGACCAGGTGTATCAAGCCGGCAAGATCATCTATGCCATGTGGCATCCCGACCGCTATCGCAACAGCGTACTCCACGACCCGCGGCCCGGCGTCGACGGCGTGCAGGGCTCGACGCTCGTGCAGCACCTGGCCCATGTAGCCAACCGCAAGGACGTTTGGTACGTCCCCAACGGCTGGCTGTACTGCTACCGCTACGTCGCTGAGCACGCCCGCGTCCAGCCTGCCGCGGACTAGAAGCAGGCCCCCCCTAATCTTTCACTTAGTCTTTCACCTCGTCCTTCACTCAAACCTTCCCACATCCGGAAGACTAGGTGAAGGATTAGGTGGAAGATTAAGGATTCTTGCGGGGCGGACTGCAACGTAAACCGAGACGTCGGTCTCGTGTCCGTTGTGCCCACCGTCCAGATGCGTCCGCCGTGCCTGTCGGTAGTCCGCAGCAAATCGGCCAGCGTCACGCTTCCGGCCCTTCGACTCCGATTCTCGGACACAGCTTCCGGACCGAGCACTCCGGGCAAGCGGGTTTCTTGGCCGCGCACACTCGGCGGCCGTGAAATTGCAGCAGGTGGCAGAATCGCACCGAGTCCTTCGCCGGGACGATCTCGGTCAGGTCCGCTTCGATCTTGTCCGGGTCGGTTTCCTCGGTTAAGCCCAGTCGCTGGGACAGCCGGGCCACATGGGTATCGACGCCGATGGCCTGCTGGCCAAAGGCATTGCCCAGGATGATGTTCGCCGTCTTGCGGCCGACGCCGGGCAGGGTCAGCAAGTCGTCCAGGTTGTCGGGCACGCTGCCGCCGAAGCGTTCGACCAGCGCTCGGCAAGCCTTCTGAATGGCCGCGGACTTCTTGCGATAGAAGTTGATCCGCCGCAGCTGCGTTTGCAGCGACTCCGATTTCGCGTCGGCCCAGTCGGCCGCCGTGCGGTACTTGGGAAACACGTCGGCCGTCACCGAATTGACCAGATCATCCCGCGCTTGGGCCGCGAGAATCAGCGCGATCAGCAGTTCCAGCGGATTGCTGAAATCCAACGCCAACTTGGCGTCCGGGTGCGATTTGGCCAACGCGGTGATGATTTTTTTGACCCTTGAGCGTCTCTGGGTACTCGATTCCATCGTCACCTCCCCGTGCCGGATGCCCTATATTACCTGCCCTGATTTCATTCCCCAATCCGATCCATTGGAACCATGGCGGTGCGATGCTGGGATTCACTTCCATGCCCGGAGATTTTACCATGATTGGAGTAACAAGGAGTGGCCCGCTCGTGTTTGCCTGATTGACTCGTCTGGGGCCAGGTGGCAGACTGTGTCCGGTCGATTTCACGTCCAGGAGCCAAATCCATGAAATATCGCACGCTAGGCAAGACGGGAGCCAGCATCTCCGAGGTCGGTTTGGGGACTTGGCAATTGGGCAACGCCGATTGGGGGCAAATCGAGGAGGCCGACGCGCTGCGGATTCTCCACCGCTGCGTCGAGTTGGGCGTCACTTTCTTCGACACGGCGGACGTGTACGGGATGGGCGTCAGCGAACGGACGATCGGCAAATTTCTGAAGGAGACGAAAGAAAAGGTGTACGTCGCCACCAAGGTCGGCCGCAAGCTGTGGGTCGATTTGGGGTCGAAGTGGCCGGAGCGGATCACCCTGGAGATGGCCCGTCAGGCGACCGAGTTGTCGCTGCAGAACCTGGGCGTGGAGGCCATCTTCCTGCAGCAATGGCATTGCCTGCCGACCGAAGAGTACCGCCGCGGCGAAGTCTTCGAGCACCTGGAGACGCTCCAGCGCGAGGGGCTGATCCAACATTGGGGCTGCAGCGTCGAGTCGGTCGAGGAGGCCCTGCTGTGCATGGCGCATTCCGGCTGCGCCGCACTCCAGGTGATCTACAACATCTTCCGTCAGAAGCTGACCGACGAATTGCTGCCGAAAGCCAAACAAAACGACGTGGGTATCTTGGCTCGCGTCCCGCTGGCCAGCGGCCTGCTCACCGGCAAGATGACGCCGCAGAGCGCC
>CAYUFW010000318.1:0-9178 GCA_964443915.1 uncultured Pirellulaceae bacterium | reverse complement strand
CTTATGACAGATCTGGGGGCCTCGCGCTAGCCGCGTTATGAGAAATGCGGGCTAGGGTTGCGGCGGGACGGCTCGGACCGGTGGCGGCGTATCCGTGGCGCCGCCGACGAGGTCGAAATCGAACGTGTTGACGCCGGCCTGGATGTTGGCCGTCAACGTGCTCTCGCTGTTGTATTTCGAGGGAATAAACATCTGTACGACGTCCACCATCGCGGACGGGTCCGGTGAGCCGGGTCCCGCCGGGACCTGCTCGCCTGTTGTTCGCGTCGCGCGGATCTCGACGCGGTGCGGTCCGATCACCGGCCCGTCCCGGCGTGGGATGTGATACTTCCCAGCCTGGATCGATCCGCCGGTGGAAGGGCCTTTGGTGCCTTCGATCGGGATGAACGCGATGGAACCGGCCTCGACGGGCGCCTTTTCGAAGGTCACGCTGCCGCTGACCTCGGCCCGTGAAGCCCCGTCGCTACAGCCGATCAACGGCGCCAGCAGCAGTACGGGGAACAGTCCACCCCAACGTATGAGACCAGTAAGCATCGCAGTACCTCCGTTGCGCCGTCAGAACTGTGGGTAAACGCCTGGGCGAGCGAAAAATCACGGCTCACCGACAATCTGCCGCTGCCATGGTTCGATTCGTCCTCAGAATCCGCTGACCACTTCAAAGCCGGCCGGTGTGCCCAGGGCTTGCCAGGTATCGGTCGCGATCGCGCTGGAAATGAACCGCACCGCGCCATCCATCAACAGCGCCTGGACGCCTCCAGGATGCCGACTTCGTGCCGCGAGGAGGTTGGTCCTGGTGTTCCATGCCGTAAAGGTCCCGATGCACGGCGCCACAGGCTCTTGGGGCGACGTACACAAGCCGATTCGCATTTCGTCGGGAACCATCGTATTCGGCGTGCGGTCGTGTTGGTAGAGGCAACCTTCGCAATAGCTCCAGGTCCCGCGGTAGTCATTGCTGGCCTGGACTTTGATGATCTCGGAGATCCCGACCGTGTTCGCCGTCCCGTCGTTGAAGTCGGACATCTGCAGCGACGTATTCTGCAGGAACACACCTTTCTTTTGCGTCGGCGGGTACTCGGCTTTCAGATAGCCAATTCCCGCGTTGGCGACATAGCTGTTGCGCGTGCGGCAAACCGATCCGTATTCGCTCTTGCCGTCCGACGGACACTGAAAGACGGGCAGAATCATGCGCATGACCGGGCAATTGGGATCGGTCGCCACGCCGTTGCCAAAGTCCCCATTGAAGTTGACCATGTCATGCACGGCCGCGTGTTCGATAAAGGGAAAGAGATAAACAGGCCAGGTGAATTTGTCGTTCAAGCGCGTATTGCTGTAGTAGGTCATGCCTGGCGGAAACCCCCGCAGGGTGTCGTGGTAGTTGTGCAGCCCCAGACCCAACTGCTTGAGATTGTTCATGCACTGGGCGCGCCGGGCCGCCTCCCGCGCGGCCTGGATGGCCGGCAACAGCAAGGCTACGAGGATCCCAATGATCGCAATCACCACCAGAAGTTCGACCAGCGTGAAGGCCCGCCGCCCGGCCTTGCGTCGAACGCTGATCGATCCAGATTCTGAGTGCTTCGTCATAATATCCCACCTCGCACAAGTCTGGAGATTACCATAAATACGATACCGCTGAGCCAGACTCCAAGCAAAAAAATGTCTCCTAGCCCGAACGCCGTGAGTTCCTGGTCCCCTGCGAGCACAAGCGTCCCGCTGATGGCTCGAAACGCAGCAAACCCGGCGCAAAGTCTACCAAAGTTGCCCCGACACAACAAGATCGCAGACCAGGAAGAACTGGGCGACGGTCTTGTCAAGGCGAGCTTCCCGCCGGTCCACCAGCCACCAAGAATTTTGTTCACCGTGAAGTCTGAACTCAATCGCGGTCAGCGTTTCTCGCGGAGCAGTTCGCGATCGCTATCTGTCCGATCGCCATCATGAGCAATCATATTCACCTCGTGGTCCGAAACCGGCCCGACAGCGCGGGGCAATGGAGCGACGAGGTAGGGGCACGCCGCCAGCCCGTTGGTGATCGTGGACGCGGTGACGCGCGGTATTGTTCCGCGAACACGGCACCGCTATCCTGACGCAGGAAGCATTTCTGGTGCAAAATGCGGGGCGTGTTTCCCGCTGGCCGGGTCCGGCCGCCCTGGGAAGGAGTGTCGATGATGAAACCGTTGCCTGAGAGCCACTCCCCTGACCGGCGTCGACCTGGGAGATCGCCGCCTGTTGGGTGGCAAGTCAACCGCGGTCGGCGACTCATCGCGGTGCTGCTCCTGACTTGTGTGATCCCCAACGCCGCGGCGGCGGAATCTGCCGTGGGTTTTCTCGTGGCTGCTGCGGCGCCGGACAAGCTCGGACCCGAGGCGCGGGCGGCTGGGGAACTGGCGGCCGGAATCGCGGCGGCGAAACTGGTCCTGGTCCCGTCCGACGGGAAGTTCGTCGACGAGCAAGGCCAGGATGTGCCGCTCGACCGCTTCCAGGTGCTCTGGTATCACGAAGGCGACACGAGCAGCCAAACAACCGTCCACGGCGCCAGGTCGTTTCCCCTGCTCCGCAAATTTGTCACGGGCGGCGGGCGGCTGTTCCTGTCGGGCGCGGGGCTGGCCGTGGTCCATACGATGGGGATCGAACCGGCTGCCCCACGGCGCGGCAACGGCGGCAAGGATGCCTACTTCGCGCAAATGGTCGCCGTGGAGACCAACCATCCGATCTTTCGCGGGCTCTCCTCCAGCGGCGCGTTGGACGCAGCCCCGATCCCGATCACGGACGCGGGCTTCCCGGCGTTTTCCGACTTCGCCGGGTCCGGCGGTCCGACCACGGGCATGCTGCTGGCCCGCGCGAACTGCGGCGATGAGAACCCGCTGGTCGAGTACCAGTTGGGGCAAGGTCGAGTGATCGTACTGGGCTGGCGTCTGCCCCACTACAGCCACGCGAGCAACGCTCACCGGGCCAATCTGGAACGTCTGACCGGCAACATCCTGACCTACCTGGGCGATGTCAAGCAGTGGCAGAAGGTGGTCGTGAAGCTGCGCCCCGGCGCGATGCCGGAGAGCGCCGGGGTGCCCGAGCCGCAGTGGAAGTCGCTGGAGCTGGCGATCCAGGACCTGATCGCGACGTTCGAGGATCGCTACGCCAAAGGCGGCGAGTACCTGCAGCGGCTCGCAGCGCTGAAGAAGACTCACGATGAACTGCTGTCCTGTGTCGGTCAGGCCGCTCAGTCTGACGTCAAGGCTGCATCCAACAAGGCTGCCGAGGCCGGCCCGGGAAGCAGACGCTTCGAACAACTCGCCGAGGCGACGGAGGAGTTTCGCCAGTTGCGGTACGACGCGCTGCTGGACAACCCGCTGCTGAAGTTCGATCGACTATTGGTCGTCGAACGCGGGGCTGGAAACCTGGGACTGCCGGCGAACTGGGAAAGCAATTCGAGCCTCAGCACCAGCGGGATCGACAATCGGCTGTGCGTTTTGTCGCCGCTGCGTCCCGACGCGCCGCTGGCCACTGTGTACCAGCCGCCGCCGGGCCGGTTCGTGGGCGACGTGGACCTGCACTTCGATGCCGACCGGCTGCTGTTCTCGATGCCGGGAGCCAACGGACGCTGGCAGGTTCACGAGCTGCCGCTGGGCGGGCGAGACTCCGCGGCGGCCGCGGGCGAACCGCGCGAGCTGACGCTGATTCACGAGCCCGACGTGGATAATTACGATGCCTGCTATCTGCCGGACGGCCGCCTGCTCTTCACCTCGACAGCACCTTACATCGGTGTGCCCTGTGTGTACGGTGGCTCGCATGTGACGAACCTCTACCTGGCGGACCAGGCCGGCGCGATCCGGCAGCTGACCGTCGACCAGGAGCACAATTGGTGCCCGACGGTGCTGAACAATGGCCGCGTGCTGTACCTGCGTTGGGAGTACACCGACCTGCCGCACGCCCATTCGCGCCGGCTGTTCCAGATGAATCTCGACGGCACGAGCCAGATGGAGTACCTGAGCAGCAACTCGTACTTTCCCAACTCGTTCTTCTACGCCCGGCCGGTTCCGGGCCATCCCACGCAGGTCGTGGGCATTGCCACGGGGCACCACGGGAACAGCCGGAGCGGGCGTCTGCTGATCCTCGACCCGGCTCGCGGGCGGCAGGAGGCGGAAGGCGTCGTCCAGGAGATCCCCGGCCACGGCAAACGGGTCGAACCGCTCATCCGCGACCAGTTGGCGGACGGTGTCTGGCCGCAGTTCCTGCATCCCTTCCCGTTGAGCGGCAAGTACTTCCTCGTGTCGGCCAAGCTCACCCCGAATTCGCTGTGGGGCATCTATCTGGTCGACGTGTTCGACAACCTGTTGCTGCTGAAGGAGTCGCCGGGGTTTGCCTTGCTCGAGCCGATTCCACTCCAGACGACCGTCACGGCGCCCCGCATCTCCGACCGTGTCGATCTCCAGCGGACGGACGCGGTGGTGTACATGGCCGACGTGTACCAGGGCGACGGGTTGAAAGGCGTCCCGCGCGGCACGGTCAAGCAGCTCCGTGTGTTCACGTACCATTTCAGCTACCGCGGCATGGGTGGACTGTTGGGCTCGATCGGCATGGACGGGCCGTGGGACATCAAGCGCGTGCTGGGCACGGTGCCGGTCGAGGAGGATGGCTCGGCCGTGTTCCGCGTCCCGGCCAACACGCCTATCGCCGTGCAACCGCTGGATGCCAAGGGGCAGGCGCTCCAGTTGATGCGCAGTTGGTTCACGGCGATGCCGGGTGAGACGCTGTCCTGCGTCGGTTGCCATGAGAAACAGAACACCGGCCCGCCGAGCCGCCAGACTCTGGCCGCGCGGCGGGCGCCGTCGGAGATCGCGCCCTGGTACGGTCCGCTGCGCGGCTTCGCGTTCCACCGCGAGGTGCAGCCCGTGCTGGACCAGCACTGCGTCAGCTGCCACGACGGCCAGCCCCGCCCGGACGGCACGCGGATCGCCGATCTGCGCGGGACCCAAATGATCGGCGACTGGAGTTCCGCGATTGCCGGGCACGTCAGCCCGGCGGTGGGCGGAAAGTTCTCCCTGCCGTACGCCGAGCTGCACCGGTTCGTCCGCCGGCCCGGCATCGAGAGCGACATCCATCTCTTGGCGCCGCTGGAGTTCCACGCGGAGGCCACGGAGTTGGTGCAACTGCTGCGCAAAGGCCATTACGGCGTCCAGCTGGATGCGGAAGCGTGGGACCGGCTGGTCACCTGGATCGACCTGAATGCTCCCTACCACGGCACATGGACGGAGATCGTGGGCGCCGCGAAGGTCGAGCCGTTGGCGGCGCGGAAACGCGACTTGTTGAAACGCTATGCCGGCGTCGACGACGATCCCGAGGCGATTCCCGCCGCGGCGCGTCCGGCCGATGCACCGCGTTCGGCGCGGGTCTCCGACCCCGCCGCCACGCCCGACCGCAGGTCTCCCGTCAATCAGGAGACCTGCGGTCAGCCCGATGGCTCGCCCGGGAGACCGGCCACAGCGCGGCCGGTCACTTGCCCTGGCTGGCCGTTCGCCGCGACGGAGGCTCAGCGCCGGCAAGGCGCGGCGGACCAAGCCCGGCGAACGATCGACTTGGACGAACAGATCAAGCTGGAATTGGTCCGGATCCCGGCCGGCGAGTTCATCATGGGAGATCCGGCCGGCCCGGCCGACGAACAACCGGCCTGTCGCGTCCAGATCGACAGACCATTCTGGATGGGCCGCTGCGAAGTGACCAACGAGCAATTCGCGCGGTTCGATCCGCACCACGACAGTCATTACGAGACGATGCACGGCTACCAGTTCGGGATGCACGGCTATCCGGTGAATCGGCCGCGCCAGCCGGCCGTCCGGTTGTCGTGGAACCAGGCGGCCGGCTTCTGCCGGTGGCTCAGTCAGAAAACGGGCCGGAGGTTCAACCTGCCGACGGAGGCGCAGTGGGAGTACGCGTGCCGCGCGGGCACCGCCACGCCGTTCTCCTTCGGCGATCGGAACACGGACTTCTCCCAGGATGCGAACTTGGGCGACGTCAAACTCCGCGAGTTGGCCCTGGACACGTACATCTCGGTCCGCGTGATTCCGCAGCCGAACAAGTACGACGACTGGGTTCCCAAGGACGAGCGGTTCAATGACGAGGGATTGGTATCGGTCGACGTTGGCAGCTACCGGGCGAACGCCTGGGGCCTGCACGACATGCACGGAAACGTGGGGGAGTGGACGCGGTCCGCCCAGCGGCCTTATCCGTACGCGGAGGACGGCCGCAACGAGCCCGCCGCGTCCGGCCGGCGCGTCGTCCGCGGCGGCTCGTGGTACGATCGGCCGCCACGCTGTACGTCTTCCTTCCGCCTCGCCTACGAGCCCTACGCGCCGGTCTTCAACGTCGGTTTCAGGGTGATCCTGGAAGAGGAGTAACGGTCCTATCGCTCGACCCGGACGCCGACCTTCTTGGTTTCATCATGCACGATGCGGCACTTGACGATCCGCCGGTTGACCACGTCCACCACAAACAGCCGGTCCCGCCAGACGGACAGGGCGGCGATCGTTCCGAAGGGCAGTTCGGGATGCGGGAACTGGCTGTCCTTGCCCCGGCAGTCCAGGTTGCCGTAACTGCCGAATTCGCCCACCAGTTCGCCCGTCGCGCTGTCGATCACCTGGACGCTGTACTTGCCGGCAGCGTACAGATAGCCTTTGTCGTCCAGGCTCTGATGAAACCGGAACCCGGTGCAATGGCAGGGAGGATTCGACACCTGGGCAAATCCGTAGTAGCTGTCCCAACGGCGACTCCACAGCGGCTCGCCCCCGGAAGGCGAGAACTTCGCCAGCGCCAAATAGTCCTCCCACGGGCGCTCGGCCGGCCGATGAAGGACATACAAACACCCCTCGTCGTCCACCTGGATCCCGCGCACGGCATCCAGGCGCAGCAGGCCGCGCGTCTTCACCTCCCCGCGGGCATCGTAAACGTTCACCTGCCGCCGCACGGCGTCGTAAGCGCTCACCGGGCGCGCCGGGGCATCGACGTCCGCCTTGGCCACATAGTAGATGTTGCCGTGCCGGTCCACCTCCAGGCCGTGATACACGTCGTGCCAGAAGCCGACCTGCATCGGGTGATCGACGAACAAGGCGTTGGTCCCCGTGGCGGCAAACGGAACCGGGTTCCCGTCCCGATCGAAACGCAGGATGTCTACGCCGCCCTTGCCCAATTTCCAGCGGTACACCCGGCCGTCTTTGCCGAAGATCGAGTCGATAAACAGCGGTTCATCCGGGCAGCGGAAATGGCGGGCGTAGTCCAGCGTCCACCAGGGCGAAGTGGCCGCCAGAGCCAGATCGTTGAAGAAGGCTGAGGGCCACGTCTTCAGCACGTTCCCTTCCTGGTCGATGCGGTACACCGTCCCGTGCCGCTTGAGGCGATAGTCGGAATCGTCTTCGACGTACAGATGGCCCGTCTCGGGATCGATGTTCAAGATCGGCTGCCCGCCGCTCTGCCGGGGACATCGCAACGGTGCGACGTCGGTCCCCCATTGCCCGCCCAGCGCGAGGTCGTCGCCCGCCAGTTGCAGCAGGCTGCCAAGTCCCGCCCCATTCGCGACCCACACCAACGGCGGAGCGACTCCAGCGTCGACGGCAATTTGCAGAACGTCCTGGTGCAGTGGTTCGGAAGCGGCCAGCAGCCGAGGTTCCCGCCAGCTCTTGAGCTTGATCAGTCGCGTGAAGTCCTCGCTGGGCGTCCGCGACTCGCGCCGGTACACTTGCTCGATCAACGGCAGCGTCCGTTCGACGAGGGGCCGATCGGCCGCCTTTGCCCGCGACGCGACCAGCACGTACAGGCAGTGCTGGCGATCCATGGCCAACGCCGTGGGGCCGTGAAGCGGATGCTGCCGGCCGTCGTGTTCGTAATGCGTGATGGTCGCGGCCAACCGGCCGTCTGCCTCGAAGACGCGCAGCCGGTTATGCCCACTGTCCGCCACGATCAGATGTTGGCCGTCGTGGACCAGTCCGCTCGGGTCAGCAAAGCCTCCCAGTGCAGCCTGCTCGTGGACGCTGGGGCCCGGTTGCGGCTGGCACTTCCAAACGTATGTCCCGCGTCCCTCTGAGCCAGGTAAATCGCGATAGTGGCTCACTTCTTGATGGCTGACTTCAAAGTGGTAAGCGTACTGCCTGGTCTGCCGACTGCTCTGACCGGCCGAGACATACAGCATCCCGTCTCGACCGAAGCAGAAGTAGGGATAGTGCAATGCGTGAAAGGGCAGGTAGTTCTTCAGGTCCGGGACCATCCACAAATCCTGGGTCCAGGCGGTGCTCTCGAACGGTTC
Source organism: uncultured Pirellulaceae bacterium (assembly GCA_964443915.1). Classification (GTDB taxonomy): domain Bacteria; phylum Planctomycetota; class Planctomycetia; order Pirellulales; family Pirellulaceae; genus Anammoximicrobium. Next base: position 894 of record CAYUFW010000318.1, on the reverse strand, counting down.
GTTTCGGCCGGCATGGTACGCGCTGGTCCAGCCTTCCGGCGGCAGACTGCCATCCGGCCGAATCCGCCACAAGATTCCCTTGTAGATGTTGGCCATGACGAGATCGCCGTTGGACGCCAACACCATTTTCTGCGGATGGTGCCACCAGTCGCCATAGAAAGAAGGTTCGCCCCAGGGCTCGAACAGCTTCGGGACCACCAGCGGCGTTCCCATCTCCTGGGCCGTCGTCCGACAGAGATCGCGGACCGCGGAGGCTGGAAGCGTCGGACGCAACGGCATCACCGTCCGCAGATACTCGCCCCGCCGGTCGAACACCCGCACCTCCGCGACGCCTCGAACCGGCCGGGTATCGGACAGCACGTACAGTTCGCCTTTCGCTTCATCGACGGCCAAGTCCCAGATGATGCCTCGGGCGTGGGGACTGCCCGCCAACAGGAACCCCTCCAGTTCCAGCCGCACCGCGCCCGTGGTGCCGGGATGAGCCGAAGCGGGACCAAGTTCGATCGTCCGCCCGGCTTGTTCGGCCAGAAACGCTCGGCCGGCCTTGTTGGGAGGCCGATAGAACCGATTCAGCCCGCGCGTATCATATTCCGGCTCCGGCATCCGATCGCGCGGTGGAATCCCCGTCAGAACGCCCCAACAGCGTGCCCCGCCGGACCCCGGCGGCCTTGTCGGCGAAGACTCCACCCCATCCCCCGTCCCCGGCCAGCAATGCAACTCCTGCCCCGGCACGTGGTATCGCCGGACATGGAAACCCATCTCGGCCGCCAGCGTCTTGTTCTTAGAAAAGATGTCGAAGGGCAAAGCCAACTCGGCCGTCCAGCCGCCGGTCCCCTCGTCGAAAGCCACCGCGAACTCGAACTGCGGCTGCCACGTCCGGTCGTGCCAGGGAGG
>CAYUFW010000317.1:8460-9301 GCA_964443915.1 uncultured Pirellulaceae bacterium | reverse complement strand
TCAACGCCATTTTCATCATTCCGGGTGCCGGGTATCGGCATGAGTGACTCCAAGACGCGTTACCGGGAGAACACGAACTTCATCAAATCCTGCGTCCCCAACGGCCGCGCCGACACAAACGTCTCGCCGGCGCTGAACCCGGCGGCGGCGCCGGCGATCATCGCGGCGCCGCGAATCCGTTCGAACACGTACGCCTTGGCCGGCGGGAACTGGGTTTCGTAACACCGGATCGCCGCCAGCTTCTGCTCCAGCGTTTCGCCGATGTCCACCGTGAAATGGCTGCTGTAACTGTGCAGCGTGGCCGGCTCGAAGGCCAGCCGGAAATACAACTGGGCGGAGATCGCGTGCTCGGGCAATCCGTCGAAATACTCGTTCCACTTCGTCAGCCGCGCGTAGAACACGGCGGCGTCCGTGATTTGCATGGCCTGCCAATGGTCGGGCGAAGCCAGCGGCGTCTTGTCGCCGAACCCGATCACGACCTTGGGGCGGTACTTGCGGAACTCCTTGGCCAGCGCCACGCGGGCCTCAAACGAGTCAAAGAGCCGGCGGTTGGGCAAATCGAGCGTCACTCGCTGGTGGACGCCGAGCAGCTCCGCCGCCTTGCGGGCCTCCTCCAGCCGCACATGCGGGCCCGGCGAGTGCGGCGTCGGCTCGCCGTCCGTCAAGTCGATAATGCCGACCTGGTAGCCCTGCCGGGCCAGCCGCGCCAGCGTGCCGCCGCACGCAATTTCCGCGTCGTCGGGATGCGCCCCGACGGCGATCACATCCAAGGCCGAAAAATCCTCAACGTTCACGGATCGCTGCCTCCTCCTCAACGGCGAACACGCCCACCCCCCGAATG
>CAYUFW010000317.1:0-8360 GCA_964443915.1 uncultured Pirellulaceae bacterium | reverse complement strand
CCACCGGCTTGCCCGGTGGATCGTTACGCTTGCCGCTACGAAGCGACCAGCCACTACCCCGAATGCCACCGGCTTGCCCGGTGGATCGTTACGCTTGCCGCTACGAAGCGACCAGCCACTGCCCCGAATGCCACCGGCTTGCCCGGTGGATCGTTACGCTTGCCGCTACGATTCTAGGCCAAAGTCCCCTTTCGTAGAAGCCACGGTCCGTTGTATTTCCGCCGCCGACACGGTACAACAGCAGCCTGCCATCCTACACCTGTGAGAGCCGTCTATGCCCCGCGCGCTGGTCACCCCGCCGATGTGGAATCGCCGTCCCGGAAAGTACCTCGAAATCCTGGAACAAGCCGGATTCGAGGTCGCCTATCCGCCCGTTGACGCCAATCTGAGCGACCCGGCCGTTCTGCGGCAGGTGCTGCAGGGCGCGGACGCCCTGTTGGCGAGCACGGAGCCGCTGACGCGCGGCATCCTGGCCCAATCCCGGCTCCGCGTCGTCGCCCGCACCGGCGTGGGCTACGACTCGGTCGACGTGGCGGCCGCCACCGACTTGGGCATCGTCGTGACCATCACGCCCGGCGCGGTGGACGTGTCGGCGGCGGAACACACCTTGGCCCTGCTGTTGGCCCTCACCCGCGGGATTGTCGAGCGCGACCGCCAGGTCAGAACCGGCGTCTGGAAGCGGCGGGCCCTGCCGCAACTGGCCGGCAAGACGTTCGGCGTCGTCGGCCTGGGACGCATCGGCCGTGCGGTGGCCGTGCGGGCCCTGGGGCTGCAAATGAACGTGATCGCTTACGACCCGCAGCCCGATCGTGAATTTGCCGACCGGCACGACATTGGCTTGCGGTCCTTCGACGAGCTACTGAGGCAAGCCGACGTGGTCAGCCTGCACCTGCCCAGCTTGCCGGAGACGGCCGACATCATCAACGCCGAGTCGCTGGCGAAGATGAAACACGGCGCGATCCTGATCAACATGTCGCGCGGCGCGACGGTCGACGAGGCCGCGCTGTGCGAAGCCCTCCGCAGCGGGCACTTGTTCGGCGCCGGCCTGGACGTCTTCAAGCAGGAGCCGCTGCCCTTGGACAGCCCGTTGTTGAAACTCGACAACGTCGTCCTCTGCACCCACACCGGCGGGCTGGACGAGTTCTCGGAAGTCGCCATGACCAGCATGGCGGCGCAGTCAATCGTGGACCTGTACCAAGGTCGCTGGCCGGAGAAGTGCGTGGTCAACCGCACTCTGCGCGACGGCTGGAAATGGTGAGTCGTCCGTTTGGCTAAGCGGAGGGGTTTCCGTCATCCGCTTGCTTCCCTGGTCGCTCTTGAGGAGCTTGAGGAGGAACAACAGTGTGCCGCTGCTCGATGTTGGCTGTGTTGTCGATGCTGGGCGGGGCCGCGCTGGTTCACGCTGGCGATGAGCCGGCGACCAAGCCCAACTTCGTGTTCATCATGGCCGACGACCTCGGCTGGGCCGACGTGGCGTTTCATGGCGGTAACGCGGCCACGCCGCACCTGGACCGGCTCGCCCGCGAAGGACTCGAACTCTCGCAGCACTATGTCGCTCCCGTGTGCAGTCCGACCCGGACGGGGCTGCTGACTGGCCGCTGCTGGAGCCGCTTCGGCGTCACCAGTCCGCAGAACAATCGAGCGCTCCCGTGGGAGACCGTCACGCTGCCGCGGGCGCTGAAAGACGCCGGTTATGACACGTGCCTTGTCGGCAAGTGGCACCTTGGTTCGTTGCCCGAGTGGGGGCCGAATCATTTCGGCTTCGATCATTCCTACGGTTCGCTCGCCGGCGGAGTCAGCCCGTGGAATCATCGCTACAAACAGGGGCCGTTCACGCAGACGTGGCATCGCAACGAGAAACTGCTCGAAGAACCGGGCCACGTGACCGACTTGATCGCCGCCGGGGCGGTTCAGTGGATCGAGTCGCGGGGCGCGGCGCCCTTCTTTCTTTATGTGCCGTTCACGGCGGTCCATCTGCCGATCAAAGAGCCCGACGAGTGGGAGCGGCGCGTGCCCGACACGATCCGCGGCGACGTGCCGCGGCACTATGCAGCCTGTGTCATGCACCTGGACGACGCGGTGGGCCGGATCATCGCCGCCCTGGAGCGGACGGGCAAACGCGAAAACACGCTCCTCGTGTTCACCAGTGACAACGGCGGCAGCACGGCCGAGAACAACGATCTGAAATACCCGGACGACAACTGCCCCAACGGCAAGCTGACCGGCAACAACACGCCTTGGCGAGGCCAGAAAGGAAGCCTGTACGAGGGCGGGACGCGCGTGCCCACGGTCGTTTCCTGGCCGCGGCGCGTCAAACCCGGCAAGGTGGACGTGCCCGTGCAGATCACCGATTGGATGCCGACACTCTGTTCGCTGGCCGGGCATCGGCCCGCGCACGATTTGAAATGGGACGGCATGAACATCGCATCGTTGCTGACCGGGCAAAACGAATTCCCGGAACGGCCCCTCTATGCCGTCGCTCCGGGGTGGCGCTCGCGTTCGTTGCGGTTGGGGAACTGGAAGCTGATCGTTCAGGGAGAAGGCGACTCGCGAAAGGTCGAGCTGTTCGACTTGACGCAAGACCCCGGCGAGACGACGAACCAAGCCGCCCAGCAAGCCGAGCGGGTGAGACGACTACTGCGTCTTCTGGATGAAGTCTCCGCCCGCGATCGAGATGCCGTGGTCAAACCTTGACTCGAAACCCCAGGTGTCAGGCGAGTGATGCACGACGTGCGGGAGAAAGAACGCGAGACGAGCACGCCCCTGGCGTTCGATGCCCACGCCCGGAAACGCGATTTCCCTATCTTGGAGCGGGCCATCCACGGGCAGCGTCTGGTCTATCTCGACAACGCGGCGACGACGCAGAAACCGCGGCAGGTCATCGAGGCCATCACCGACTTCTACACCCAAACCAACTCGAACGTGCACCGGGGCGTCCATCATCTGAGCAACGAGGCGACGCGCGCGTTCGAGCACGCGCGTGCCAAGGTGCGTTCGTTCGTCAACGCCTGCGACACGCGGGAAGTGATTTTCGTGCGCGGCGCCACGGAGGGCATCAACCTGGTCGCGCGGACTTTTGGCAGGCAGCGCGTCGGCGCCGGCGACGAGGTCGTCGTCTCGGCGATGGAACATCACTCGAACATCGTGCCGTGGCAAGTGCTGTGCGAGGAACAGGGGGCGCGGCTGCGGGTGGCGCCGATGGATGACGACGGGCAGCTGATGCTCGACGAACTGGAGCGCATGCTGGGGCCTCGCACCGGGCTGGTCGCGGTCAATCATGTTTCCAACGCCCTGGGGACGATCAACCCGGTGGCGCGAATTGTCGAGAGCGCGCACCGGCACGGGGCCGCCGTCTTGGTCGACGGCGCCCAGGCGGCGCCGCACTTGCCGATCGACGTCCGTCAGCTGGATTGCGACTTCTACGTCTTCGCCGGGCACAAGGCGTACGGCCCGACGGGCATTGGGGTCGTGTACGGCAAGAGCGACTTGCTCGAGGCCATGCCGCCGTACCAGACCGGCGGCGACATGATCAGCTCGGTCACGTTCGAGCGGACCACGTACAACACGTTGCCCTACAAGTTTGAGGCGGGAACGCCCAACGTGGCGGGCGCCGTTGGCCTGGGTGCCGCGATCGACTATCTGGAAAGCCTGGACCGGCGGGCCTTGCTCGAACATGAAGACGATCTGTTGCGGTACGCGACCGAGAAGCTGTCCGCCATCGAGGGAGTGCGAATCGTGGGGACCGCAGCCAGCAAGGCAGCCGTCGTTTCGTTTGTGCTGGAAGGAATTCAGCCCCATGACCTGGGCGCGATCTTGGATCAGCAAGGCATCGCGGTCCGCACGGGCCACCATTGCGCTCAACCGGCAATGGACCGCTTGGGAGTACCCGCGACGGCGCGGATCTCGTTCGGCCTGTACAACACGCGCGAGGACGTCGAGGCCGCAGTGCGGGCGATTGCAGAAGTCAAAGAGGCGTTTTAGTGTCTCAGTTCCTGAAATGCGCGCACGGCGCGCGCACGATACGGGTTGAGACTCAAACGTACCGTCGTCGCCGCCTCCGGCGGAGTCGAGCGGCGAGGCGGGAAGGGGCACGCTCGGAAATGGGCCTCGCCTGGTCGCCAAACCCGAATCCACCGGCACGGGGCCGCGGGGGACCACGAAAATGCGCAACTTCGAAGACCTGCGGCGCACCACCTTGCCGCGATTCGCCCTTGGTTTGCTTCCGCAGCCTCGCGGCCGGGTGACCAGACCGTTGTGAAGGCAAGAAAAAAACAGCAACTGGTCGTGTTCTGAATGCCCATTGATTCACCGTTTGAATAGAATAGCGAATGCTTTCTTCCGGCGAGCGTCTCGGGATTCAAAGCTGGCAACCATGGTTCAATCAACTCTTCCGTTACCCCAAGACCTGGACGAGCGTGCCGAAAGTCTGTTCCGTCAGCACCAGCACGACATCCATCGGAATACGGACCGGCTGTTCGCTGCGCTGATGTTCTTTCAGTGGTCTGGCGGGATCCTCGCGGCGAACTGGATTCTTCCGCACACGTGGGTCGAAGGCAGCGTCCACGTGGGGCGGCATGTCTGGGGCTCCGTTCTGTTAGGGGGAGGAATTGCTGGCGTGGCGATCCTGTTCGCCTTGCTGCAGCCCGGCCGGGCCGCCACCCGTCACGTGATCGCCGTCGCCCAAATGTTGATGTCGGGCCTTCTGGTCCACCAAGTGGGCGGGCAGATTGAAATGCACTTCTATGCCTTCGGCTCGCTGGCCTTTCTGGCGTTTTATCGGGATTGGAAGGTCTTAGTTACGGCGACTTTGGTCGCGGCGCTGGACCGCATGATTCGCGGCTTGTGGTGGCCCCAGTCCATCTTCGGTGTGGCTCAGGTGAGTTCGTGGCTGTGGGTCGAGCACGTCGGGCTGCTGGCCTTCGCCAATGTCTTCTTGATCCGCTCGTGCTTGCTGAGCGTTCAAGAGATGCGGGACATTGCCGTACGAAGGGCGCGGCTGGAGTGTACGAACGAGATCATTGAAGCGGAAGTCCGCAAACGCACGGAGGAGTTGAGCCGTGCGCGAGAAGCGGCCGAAACGGCGAACCGCGTCAAGACCGTCTTTCTGGAGAACACGAGCCACGAACTCCGCACGCCCATGAACGGCATCGTGGGGATGACCGAACTGGCTCTGGATACGGACTTGACCGCCGAGCAGCGCAAATATTTGACGGCAGTCCATTCGTCCGCCAACGCCCTGCTTTCCTTGCTGAACGACGTGTTGGACTTCTCGACGATCGAAACCGGCAAGCTGGTGTTGGAAGCGGCCCCGTTTCGAAGCCGTGAGAGCGTTGAGGACGCACTGGATTCACTCGTGGCTCGCGCCGAACAGAAGGGACTTCGGCTGGACTGTTGCGTCCGCGAGGATGTGCCCGAAGTACTGGTCGGCGACGTTCGCCGGCTACGGCAAGTGATTGTCAATCTGGCCGGCAACGCGATCAAGTTCACGGAACGGGGCGAGGTGAATCTGCGCGTCGACGTGCAGCGCCGGCAGCAGGACCAGGTGGAACTCCATTTCGCAATCTCCGATACCGGGATCGGCATCGCGGAGGACAAGCTCGAGGCGATCTTCCGTCCCTTCGAGCAAGCGGATACGAGCAGCACGCGCCGCTTCGGCGGAGCGGGGCTGGGACTGTCGCTCGCTTCGAAGCTCGTTGAACTCATGGGCGGTAGGATTTGGGCCGAGAGCGCCGTCGGTCAAGGCAGTACGTTTCATTTCACGGCATGTTTCGCGGTGGCCGCCTCGACCGACGCGGTGTCGGCGGAAACAGGCCGACCGCCGGCCCAGACCGATCGCGCGGAGTTGCCCGTCCGCCGTCTGCGAGTTTTGCTCGCCGAGGACAACTCGATCAATCAGGCCTACGCGGTCCGGATCCTGACCAAGCGGGGCCACTCCGTCGTGGTGGCCAATAACGGTGCGGAGGCGATTGAGCGTTGGGAACAAGATCCCTTTGATTTGGTGCTGATGGACCTGCAGATGCCGGACGTGGATGGATTCCAAGCGACCGCAGCGATCCGCGAGCGCGAGGCCAACTCGGACCGTCACACGCCCATCATCGCCCTCACAGCGCACGCGGAGCGCGAGCGGTGCCTGTCGTCCGGAATGGACGGCTATGTGGCCAAGCCGATTCAGACGGACAAGCTGTTTGCCGAGATCGAACGGACGACCAGTTCGCGGTCCGCCGCTGCGCCGGCCGAGCAGGAGGCGGCGGCGGAAGAAGCCACGGGACCGATCAACGCGGAGGCGTTGATGGAGCGGGTGCTGGGCGACCGGGAGTTCTTGGCGGAATTGATTGAGTTGTTCGCGGAGGACGGGCCGAACTTGCTGGAACGCTTGGGCGATGCGATTTCCCGCCAGGACGGCCCCCAGGCGGCGAAGGCGGCGCATACGTTCAAAGGCACGATCGGCAACTTCTGCGCCGCCGCAGCGCATCAGATGGCGTACGAGGTCGAACTGCTCTGCAAGGAAGGAGATTTTGGGCAGGCGGGCCAGCGCTGGAACGCCTTGAAAACAGAAGTCGAACTCGTGCAAACCGCGCTGCAAAAATTGCTCCAGGAGGCTTGAGATGCGCGTTCTGATTGCCGAAGACGATCGGATATCACGCCGCATGCTGCAGCGCCATCTCGAACGGTGGGGGCACGAAGTGGTCGCCGCGGAAAACGGGTTGGAGGCGTGGGATCGGTTTTGCCAAGGCGATTTCCCGTTAGTGATCACCGACTGGACGATGCCGGAAATGGACGGCATTGCCCTGATTGAACGCATCCGGGAAAGGCACGAGCGCAGGTACGTCTACGTCATCCTGCTCACCGCCAAGAAGGACACCGGAGATATCGTGCGAGGCATGGAAGCCGGGGCCGACGATTTCCTCAGCAAGCCCTTCGATCAAGATGAACTGCGCGTGCGAGTCAACGCCGGGAAACGCATCATCGAACTCGAACAACGCCTGGCCGATCGCAATGCCCAACTGCAGGCCGTCAACGAGCACATGAAACGCGACTTGGAGGCGGCCGCAGCCGTGCAACAATCGCTGCTGCCAAAATCCTTGCCGGACGTGCCCGGAATCCGTCTCGCCTGGAGCTTCCGGCCGTGCGAAGTGTTGGCAGGCGATTTCCTCAATGTCTTGCGTCTGGACGAGCGGCACTTGGCCTTGTACGTGGCGGACGTCAGCGGACACGGCGTCGTCGCTTCGCTGCTGTCCGTTACGATCAGCCACGTGTTGACCGCTCGGGATGCCACCGCGTCGCTTCTGATGCGCGCCCAGCCGGCGGGCTCCGGAATGGAAATCGTGCCGCCGAAGGAAGTGGTCAGCGAGTTGAACCGGCTGTTCCAAATGGACGAGTCGGGTGGCAGCTACTTCACGCTGGTCTACGGTGTGCTGGATGTCGAAACGCTGGAATTCTGCTACGTCTCGGCGGGGCACCCGCCCATCCTTCGGCTGCCACACCAGAGAGAACCGGAATTGCTGGAAGGCGGCGGGTTCGCCGTCGGCTGGGACGCCGACTTCGACTTCGACCAGTACACGCTGAAGTTGACCGCAGGGGATCGCTTGTGCATCTACTCCGACGGCGTCCCCGAGGCTCTGAACGGGGAGCTGGAATCCTTTACGAACGAGCGGCTGATCGATGTCTGCCGCCGGGAACGTTCCCAGGATCTGCGGACGGCGACGCAGAACCTGCTGCGGGCCGTCGAACAGTGGTGCGGCGAGTCCGGCCCCCAAGACGATGTCTCCATTCTGGCTGTGGAAGTGGCCTGAACCCGTCGAGCCGGCGTCGGCGAGTGCGGAACGACTCGACGCGGAACAGATCATCGTCCGGCGTTTCCGTCCGTCCACTTGACCATCGCCAGGACACGGGCTTTAATCGCTTCCCGCATGAACGCATCACCGGCGGAAAACACGGTTCCTCGCATTGCCGTCACGATGGGCGATCCGGCCGGGGTCGGGCCGGAGTTGTGCCTCCGGCTGCTGCACCATGCCGACCTCGCCGGGCTGGCCACGCCTATCGTGTTCGGGGATGCCGGCGTGTTGCGGCGAGTGGCCCGGCACTGCGGCTTGCCGGAGCCAGCGCGGATCGTCAAGCCGGCCGAGTGGGACGCGATTGGCGGCGAGATTCGGGAACCGGCGGTCTGGGATCTGGAAGTGATCGCCGCCGACGCGGTGCAGCCGGGCTCGGTCAGCGCGGCGACGGGGCAGGCGTCGTACCGATACATCGAAGCTGCCATTACGGCCGCCTTGGCCGGCCAAGTCGCGGGCGTGGCGACGGGGCCGATTCACAAGGAGGCGCTGCACGCGGCCGGAGTCCCCTTCCCCGGACACACCGAG
>CAYUFW010000316.1:0-9327 GCA_964443915.1 uncultured Pirellulaceae bacterium | reverse complement strand
CTCGGTGGCGGCGGTGGCACGCAACCGGCGAACCAAGCCGCGCCAGCGATCACCAGGGTCACTTGCCACAGGACGGACGGAGAAATGTGCATGTGGGTTCCTTCGTCAATAACAGTCTCTGCCTCAATGGCCAGTAGACACGTGCACGTTCTCGCGAAGAAGTGCTCTTTGTCCGATCAAGGCGTGCTCGTGTGTCGTCACGCGCCAGTGTAGGGAAAAGGCGGCGGATTTCAACCGGAGCGGCGTAACGGCTTCGTCGTCCCCCGGCAAAAGTGGCATATTCGGTTTGACGCGATTTATCCCGCAGCCTGGAACAAGCGTTGCGACTGCACTGTCTGCCGGTTCCCTTATCCTTGCGCCAGCCGGTTTCCGATGCCTTTCACAACGCGGAGGATCAGTCGGCAGCGGTTATCGCGGCTGGTCCGCCGGGCTGGCTCCCACTCGGCACGCCGCGATGCGACGGATCGCATCGGAACCTTGCGGCTGTCGTTCCAGCCTCCAACAATCACCGAGCCGTTGAGGTGGCACCGGAAGTGTCACGCTCTGGACTTGATGCGGCAGTGACCGTCACGGCCCTGTCGCGCGAGTTCTCGGGATCGAGGAGAATCGAAGATGTCACGGATGAGAATGGCGTTCGCTTCGGTCGGCGTTTGCTTCTTGTTGGCGAGCCCCGTCTTGGGCCAGTACTGGGTGCGGCCGGCTCCAGAGTACCACTTGGCGGAACGTCCCGCGCCGTACGTGGCGGCGGAAGAGCGCACCGCGCCATCGCCGAGCGACCAAGTAATCCCACCGGCGCCGGCGCCGGTGCCGGTGCCGCCAGCGCCCAGCATGCCGGACTGGAAGGTCGGTGGCGATGCGGCCAACGGCGACTACTGCGTCAGGGCTTTCGGCTGGGACCTGTGCCGCGAAGGCGAGCCCTGGGAGTTGTTCCCGGAGAGCCGTTGCGGCGTGAAGGTCGGCGGCTGGTTCCAGGCCGGCTACCACCACGAGACAGACGGCCGATTCAACGCCCATCCCGGACGCATTCACCTGCACCAAGCCTACTTGTACGCGGAGAAAGTGGCTCACGGCGAAAGTGGCTGGGATTGGGGATTCCGCACCGACCTCGTCTACGGTGTTGACGGCATCGACACCCAGGCGTTCGGCAACAATCCGGGGAACTGGGACTACGCGAACGGATTCGATCACGGGATCTATGCCTGGGCGCTGCCACAGGCGTACGCCGAAGTGGCTTACTGCGACCTATCGGTCAAGATGGGGCATTTCTACAGGCTGCACGGCTACGAACGTGTGACGGCTCCCGACAACTTTTTTTACAGCCACGCGTTCACGATGAACGAGAGCGAGCCGTTCACCCACACGGGCGTCCTGGCCTCTTACCAAGCCAGCGACCGATTGACCATGCATGGCGGTTGGACCCTGGGGTGGGATACCGGCTTCGACCAATACGCCGCGGGCAACAATTTCCTCGGCGGTCTGGCCTACTCGTTGACCGACAACGTGACGGTCACCTACATGATGTGCGCCGGGAATCTGGGCTGGCGTGGCGAGGGGTACAACCACAGTCTGGTCTTCGACTTTAGCCTGACCGAGAAACTGAACTACGTGTTCCAAAGCGATTGGGTCGAGTCGGACGGCATGTACGCCCCGGCGACGGGCGTTTTCACTGCCGACCAGGGCGACGACATCGGCATCAACCAGTACTTGTTCTACGAGTTGAACGACTGCTGGAAGCTGGGTGGCCGGTTCGAGTGGTGGAAGCGGGACGGCTCTTCCCTGTACGAAGCCACGGCGGGCGTGAATTGGAAACCGCTCCCGAACTTTGTGCTTCGCCCCGAGGTCCGCTACAACTGGGGCGACGGTCTGGTCGATAACTTTGCCGCCCCCGGCCTGCCGAGCGGCTGGATCTTTGGCATCGACGGAATCGTAACTTTCTGAACCTGCCAGATTGCTGGGAGACCGACGCCGCCGGCGACATCGTTGTGGTCGCCGGCGGCGTTTTTTCGTTCTTGCCATCCGCCCAAACCTTGGGCACCCACAGCGCTCGATCGCGGCAACAGCCTGTCTGAGGCCGCTTTGTGATTCCGGCCGATTATGTCGCGTTGATCCCTAAAGCGTTTGGCCGTATCGCCCTAGACACACGCATGGGACTGCGCGACGAGGCGCAACGAGGCGTTGGCACATTGATTGCACTGCCGCTCTCGCGTGGGCGGGCAGTTCCACTGCCTCCAATTCGCTCACGCGCGGACGGCCAATGCAGGCTGCGGGAGGCAGGTGCAAAGCGTCAGTCGTGGGACTGGCGGCACGTAGATCCCTTCGGCTCTTGCCTGGGCCAGAAGGATACCCCAATGGTTCGAGTGGCCGGCCGCCTCGGCCGCTCGGACCGGGGTTTCCTTTTGCCTTCGGCTCGAGACGGTCCTCTCCTTGCCGATTCGCAACACTTGGGTCTTGTGGTTACGCCGCAAGGGCGATAGATTCTCACTGGGGCGGCTGACCATGGGGGCGGCTGATTATGGTCGGACGAACAACCACGCGCCGCCAGTCCCGCCGTCCCCGGCCCGGCACACGTGAGCGCAGCCCAGACTCGGCGTCCGCCTTCGCACGCGGAGCGCCAAGCGGAGATCCGAGACCCATGAAGCTGATTATCGCCATCATCCAACCCGGCAAGCTGGAAGCGGTGAAGGAAGCCCTGAACGAAGTCGAAGTCGTCCGCCTGACCGTGATGGACTGCCAGGGCTTCGGACGGCAGAAGGGCCAAACCGAGACCTATCGCGGGCGGGAATTGGGCACCAGTCTGTTGCGGAAAGTCCAACTGCAAATCGCCGTCAACGAGGACTTTGTGCAGCCCACGATCGACGCCATCATCAAGGGCGGCCGCAGCGGCGAGAAAGGCGAGATCGGCGACGGCAAGATCTTCGTACTGCCCCTGGAAGACTGCATCCGCATCCGCACCGGCGAACGCGGCTCGGAAGCGATCTGAGGAAGGGGATGAGGGATGAAGGATGAGGGGTCAGCGATGGAAGCCGGCGGCCGGCGCTTCCGTCGCTGCTCTGCTCACCCTGATCCTTAATCGCTTGTCCTTCATCCCTCATCCTTCATCCTTCTTCACGGCTCGTAGCCCTCTGAGAACGGGCTCTTGTTTCGCGGCATCCATTTGCACAAGGCGATGCCCAGGAAGTACAGCCCGGTCATTGGCAGCGCCATCAGCAGCATGGTGATCGGGTCGGCCGTCGGCGTGATGACCATCGCCGCCACGAAGATGATCAACACCGCCAGACGCCATTTGGCCAAGTAGACCTGCAGCGAAAAGACGCCAACACGGTGCAGGAAGAGCATCACGAGGGGGAGTTGGAAGGCGATGCCGAAGGCCAGCGGCAGCATGAGTACGAAACCCAGCCATTCGCTGATACGCGGGTCCGGGTCGATCTTCATGGCTGCGTTGAATCCGAACAGGAAGTTGAGCACGTACTTGAAGGCGAGGAAGAAGGCCGTCGCTGCTCCGGCCAGGAACAGCACCAGGCTGAAAGGCAAATAGATGTGTACGTAGCGTTTCTCGTGCGGGTACAAGCCAGCGGCGACGAAATTCCAGATCTGCACGAAGATGTACGGGCTGGCGATCACGAGGCCTACGACAAACCCCGCCTTCATCCAGATCATAAACGCCTCCTGAGCGTTCAGCGCCTTGACGAGGGTCTGGATCGGCCGCCAGACCCGAGTGGCGATCAAAGGCGCAGTCGGCATCGGAATGTGCTCGCCAAGGATCAGGGCCGGCGGGGCCTCGGCCTTGATGTGGGCCGCCGGTTTGGCCTCAGCCTCGACCTCAACCTTGGCCTTGGCGGGTGCTTTCGCGGGCATGGTCCCCGTCACCGGTGGGCTCCCCGTCACCGGTGGGCTTTCCGTCACCGGCGGGCTTTCGGTCGCTGGCGGGGCAGCCAATCCGCCGACCCGTTTCCACTCGGCCGATTCGACGTACACCTTGTCGAAAACCAGACGGTTCTCCTCCACAAAACGATGCACGTCCGGCGGCAGTTCCTGCCCGTACTCGCTTTGCAGGTCACCAATCGCCTTGCTGATGTAGTGATCCTCCAGGGCTTTCTTCAGCGGCGTCTGGATGTACTCCACGACCAGGTTGGCAAACGCCAAGCCGACGAAAAAGCACACCACCAAGCCGAACACCGACTTGAACAGGCAAACGCGCAACTCCTCCAGGTGCTCCCCGAAGGACATGGTGGTCTCAGCGAACAGGTCGTCGTCTGGTCTCTTGGGCATTGGTGCGTTATGCTCCTCATTGCTGGCACCATCATACTTGCGACCGTCGCGGCAAACAAGGACTGAACGTGCGGGTTGCAGCGCGACGCAACGGCCGCCACTCAGGGAAACTCGGCCATGTCCTGCTCGATTATCACCTTGACCACCGATTTTGGCACCGGCAGCCCGTACGTGGGCGAAATCAAGGGCGTCATCCTGTCGATCCATCCCCTAGCCGTGTTGGTGGACATCACGCACGGCATTGCCCCCCAGGACGTGCGGCAGGGAGCCCTGGTGCTGGAGGACGTCACACCCCGTTTTCCCGCCGGTTCCATCCACGTCGCCGTGGTCGATCCCGGCGTCGGCACGGCTCGCCGCATCCTGGCGGCGGAAATCGGCCGCCGGTACTACGTGGCGCCCGACAACGGGCTGCTCGGCCGCCTGCTCGACAGCGACCCGGCCGCCCGCGTGGTGGCGCTGACCAAACGTGAATTCTGGCTCCCGGACGTCTCGGCCACCTTCCACGGACGGGACGTGCTGGCCCCCGTGGCCGCCCACCTGAGCCTGGGAACCGCGCTGGAGGATGTGGGCGAAGCCTGCGACCAGCCCGTGCAGCTGTCCTGGCCCCAGGTGGCCGTCGAAAAACAACGCCTGCTGGGCGAGGTGATCGCCATCGATACGTTCGGCAACCTGATCACCAACATTCCGCCGGACCTGCTCGCGGCCGCCGGCGCAGCGGATGCCGTCACCGTCCAATGCGGCGGCCGCACGATCAGCGGAATTGTGGCCGCCTACGGCCAGCGCCGGCCCGGCACGCTGGTCGCGCTGGCCGGTTCCAGCCGTCGCCTGGAGATCGCCGTCGTGAACGGCAACGCCGCCGTCGAACTGCGGGCCGGGGTGGGCGATCCAGTGAGCGTGCTTTTGCCGAGTTGACGGATCGCGTCAAGAAGGTAGGCCGGAACAAGTCCGCGCCGTTCCGGCAGAGATTCTCCCGGTCCCTGACAGCAGGCGCTGCCGGAACGGCGCGGACTTGTTCCGGCCTACTTGCCTTGTTCCGGCCTGCTTGCCACGCCTCTACCTCGATTCTGGGAGAGAGAGTACACTGTCCATCATGACTGCTTCCACGACAAATGCCCGTCGCGTGAAAATCGCCCTGGTGCAGATGCGTTGCACTGATTCGAAGCAGGCCAACGTCGAGAAGGCCGTGGCTCGCATCGCCGCTGCGGCGGCGCAGGGCGCGGAACTCGTCTGCCTGCAGGAGTTGTTCCACGGCCTGTATCCGTGCCAGAGCGAGGACCACGCCCGCTTTGCCGAGGCCGAGCCGGTTCCGGGCCCGACCAGCGACGCCTTGTCGCGGGCCGCCGCCCAGCACGGCGTCGTGGTCGTCGGTTCGCTGTTCGAGCGGCGCGCCGCCGGCGTGTACCACAATACGGCCGTCGTTTGGGACGCGGACGGCGCCCCGTGCGGCTTGTACCGCAAGATGCACATTCCCGACGATCCGCTGTACTACGAGAAGTTCTACTTCACGCCCGGCGATCTGGGATTCCGCAGCTTTGCCACGCGCGCCGGGCGGATCGGCGTCTGCGTGTGCTGGGACCAGTGGTTCCCGGAAGCCGCGCGGCTGACGGCTTTGCGGGGCGCGGAGATCCTGTTTTACCCCACTGCCATCGGTTGGCTGCCGGACGAGCGGGACACGTGTGGCCCCAGCCAGCACGCCGCATGGGAAACGATGATGCGCAGCCACGCCGTCGCCAACGGCGTGTTTGTCGCCGCGGCCAATCGCGTCGGTCACGAAGGCCAGCTGCAATTCTGGGGCGCGTCGTTCGTGGCCGATCCCTACGGCAACGTCCTGGCGCGGGCTTCGCACCAGGACGAGTCGCTGCTGGTCGTCGAGTGCGATCTGAGCCTGATCGACACCGCCCGCACGCATTGGCCCTTCTTGCGGGACCGCCGCATCGATGCCTACGGCGATCTGACGCAGCGGTACATCGGCTGATCACGGGCGATCTGTTTGGGCCGCCTGCAGCCCCGCTTGTCCGGCGGGCTTGCCCCACCAGCGCAGCGCCGCGCCGCGGGTCCAGAGGGCCCGCAACGGCGAGGCGATCACGAAGCAAAACAAGACGACGGGAATCGCCAATTCGTGGATCGCAAACACGATCACCAGGGCGAAAATCAGTTTGACGAAATGCCGGTAGGTGTGCCGCCCGTGAAACAGCTGGTTGACCACGTGCGGATAGCGGATTCGCGAAACCATCAGGCAGGCGACGATCAGCGTCACCAAGGGCAGGGCCGTCGAAGTCGCGGCGATCAGAAGCTCGCCCATCCGCTGCGCCGATTCTTTCATCTCCGGGGCGGTCAGACGCTCCAGGCCGGGGGCGATCACGACCAGCGAGGCCACCATGCCAGCGGCCGCGGGGGAAGGCAACCCGCGAAAGTGCTCATGGGCGGGTTCGTCGTCCTGGGCTACGTTGAAACGGGCCAGCCTCATCACCGCGCACAACATGTACAGGACGGCAATCACCCACACCAGCCGAGGATGAAACAAGACGGGCGAAAACTTGAGCATCAAGAACGCCGGCGCGACGCCGAAGCTGATCGCATCGCTCAGACTGTCCAAGTGCGCCCCAAACGCGCTGGTCTGTTTGGCCAAACGAGCGACTGGTCCGTCCAGGGCGTCGAAGACCATCGCGGCGAAAATCAGCAAGGCTCCGAAGTACAGGTCGTTGGGGCTGGCGTTTTCCGGACCGACCTTCGCCGCGTAGGTAATGCAGCCAAATCCGCACACGGCGTTGCCCAGCGTGAACAGCGAAGGGATGATGGCCACCATCCGCCGGCGACGAGCTTGCCGTTTCGACACCTTGTCCGCTGAATGGTCCGTCCCGTCGTTGGCGCCGCTATCGTTTCTGTCGCTCATGAGCGTTGTGCTCCGCGCGTGTGGACTCGAACGCACTCCGAACCGCCGCCTCACGTGGCCGCGTCTCTCCGAAACGCGGACTGCGTCCCCTCGGTGCCGTACTGGGCCAACACCGAACTACCGGCCCACACCTTGTCCCCAACCCGGACGCGGACCTGCAGTCCCGGCTCCCATGGCAGCACCAATTCGGTCCGCGATCCCAACTTGATCATACCAAACTGTCCGCCTCGATCCAAATCTTCGCCGGGCGCGACCCAGCACACGATCCGCCGCGCGATTGCCCCGGCGATCTGGCGGACAATCATCCGCCGGTGCGGAGGCGCGTTCTCTTCGAGCCGCACGGCCATCTGCTCGTTCTCTTGCGCCGAGGCCGGACGCAGGGCGTTGAGGAACTTGCCGCGGCGATAGGTCAAGCCGATGACGCGAGCGGCGACGGGGGAACGGTTAACGTGAACGTTGAAGACACTGAGAAAGATACCGATCAGGACCGCCCGGCCACCGACGTAGTCGTCGTGCGGCAACTCCTCGACGGCCACCACTTTCCCGTCCGCCGGTGCCACAACGAAACCGGGACCGTCCGGAATCGCCCGCCGCGGATTGCGGAAGAAGGAGACGACAAACAGGCCCAGCGCAGCCGGCACAAAACTGACGGGCCAGTAGAACCAGGCCGCAAGCAGCGTCAAGACCAGGCAACTGCCGCCCAACAGCAGCAATTCCGCCAAGCCCACTCGCGTCACCGGCAACCGGTCTCGCCAGGCAAACGGATCGTCAGCGAGGTCCCACCGATAGCCGCCCTGGTTGCGATAAAACTTGACGTCGCGAGGGTCCAGCACCGGATGGGGACAGCCCTTCGCATCGCCCTGCCGGAGCGATTCCATACGGCGGACATAGCTGCGGCGAAAGACCCGCAGCCAGAGGCGGCGAACGCGGCCCCAGCCAAGTTCAATCCTCATGCAGACGCCGCCGCCGGGCTGAATCGAGTCGATCGAAGGATCCAGCGGTTCGATCGGCAGACGCCCGTCGGCGGTCGACTCGCCAACCGCTGCCCGCGCGAGAGGCGAATCTGCCAGGGGCAAATCCGACAAGACCGGGCCGTGGACCGGCTCGCGCCCCTGTGCCTGCTCAGCGGGCTCCCGCGCCATGACACGATCTCGTGTTCCCATTGCCGTTGCCGTTGCCGTTCCCGTTGCCGTTGCCGTTCCCGTTGCCGTTGCCACTCTCCGCCGCGTGGCACTCGTTGCGAAGGTAATGCGTCACCGCGGGGAGAACGTTCAGATAGACGTTGTCATGGGCTCGCTCGTACTGCGCCAGGTACCTTCGCAAGACGCCGCCGACCTCGACCACGCGCCGCCGCTTCTCGCGCGACGCCACCAGCTTCTTGAAAGGCCGGACCCACAGGTACTCGAAGAACGTCATGCAGCCGCCGGGCTGCAAAATGCCGATCAAATGCTGCAGAATGGACTCGACCAACTCCGGCGGGAAATTGTTGAAGGGCAGCCCGCAGACGATGTAGTCGTACGGCTCGTCCGCCTTCAATTCCTGGACCGGAGCATGGAAAATCGAAGTCTGCTCCGCCACTTGGAGAAATCTCGGCTCGACCTCGAACCGCCGCCTCAGCAGCGACACGAAGCGGTCATTCAATTCCACGATGTGCAGACGGTCGCTGGGCCGGACGTGCCGGACTATCTCCTGAGTGACCGCTCCGGTACCCGGACCCACTTCCAGAATCCGCTTGGGCCCCCCTGCGTGCTCCCGAAGCGGACGGGCCAGGGCACGGGCAAGAAATCGGCCGCTGGGCGCCAACGCACCCGTGGTGTCGAACGTTCGGCGAAACTCACGGAAAAACGTCGAGTATTCAGAGATTTGTCTGATCATGGGTTCTTAATTTAGTGGTCCAGCGAAACCGTGACAAGGCTCCAGCCCTGACACTCCGTCTCCAAAACTCCCCGATGGCAGGGGCCAGCCGCTCCATTCGGAGCATGCCGTACGTCTTCAGAAGGCCGAATTTTCCGCCAAACTTGGCTTCTTTGCCTTCGCCGCGGCCGCTACCGCAAGAACCCAAGAAAGGGACCAGGGGACACGTCCAATTCTGTTCGGCCCGGTAGTTGCCGCCAGCATAACGCCTCCGCGGGAGAGGGGAAAGAAGGGTGGCAGGACGGAACCGA
>CAYUFW010000315.1:0-9349 GCA_964443915.1 uncultured Pirellulaceae bacterium | reverse complement strand
CGGCGTTGGTGCGCACGCCCATCGTCCGCTGCTGGTCCACCAGCTTCATGAAGTCCTGGAACCGCGGATTCTCACTGGCGTCCATCATCGCCAGCGCCCCCTGGTACGCGCGGCCGCGGGTGCCGTTCAGGGTGATCGTGTCGCCTTCCTTGAGCGTCACCTTGCCGACCGTCATGGTCCTGGCGGCCATGTTCAGCTTGATGGCCCCGGCGCCCACGATACAGCACTTGCCCCAGCCGCGGGCCACCAGCGCCGCGTGGCTGGTCATGCCGCCACGGGCCGTGAGGATGCCCTGCGCCGCCCGCATGCCTTCGACGTCCTCCGGGTTGGTCTCTTCACGGACCAGGATCACCTGCTTGCCCTGCTTGGCCCAGGCCACGGCGTCGGCCGAGGTGAACACGATCTGGCCGCGGGCACCGCCCGGACCGGCCGGCAGACCGGACACGAACGGCTCGGCCTTCTTCTCCGCCGCCGGATCGACGATCGGGTGCAGCAGTTCGTCCAACTGGGCGGGGGCCACGCGCTTGATCGCCGTCTTTTCGTCGATCAACTTCTCGCCCAGCATGTCCATGGCCATGTTCAAGGCCGCCGTGCCCGTGCGCTTGCCGTTGCGGCACTGGAGCATGTACAGCTTGCCTTCCTGGATCGTGAACTCGATATCCTGCATGTCCTTGTAGTGCTGTTCCAGCCTGGTGCGGATATCGTACAGTTCCTTGTACAGACCGGGCGTGGCCGTTTCCAGCGACTCCAGGTGCTTGTTCTGCTCGTTCTTGGTCGCCTCGTTCAGCGGGTTCGGGGTGCGGATGCCGGCCACCACGTCTTCGCCTTGGGCGTTGACCAGCCACTCGCCATAGAACTTGTTCTCGCCCGTGGCCGGGTTGCGGCTGAAGGCCACGCCCGTTGCCGAGTGGTCGCCCATGTTGCCGAAGACCATGCTCTGCACGTTGCAGGCGGTGCCCCACTCTTGCGGAATGCCTTCGATCTTGCGATACGACACGGCCCGCTTGCCGTTCCAGCTCTTGAACACGGCACCGATCGCGCCCCACAACTGCTCCATCGGTTCGTCCGGGAACGGCTTGCCCAGGACTTCCTTGACCTTGGCCTTGAATTGCTCGCACAGCTTCTTCAGGTCGCCGGCGGTCAGCGCCGTGTCGGCTTCGACGCCCCTGGCTTTCTTCATGTCGGCCATCAGGTGTTCGAGTTGGACGCGGATGCCCTTGCCCTCGGCTGGCTCGATGCCTTCGGCCTTTTCCATCACCACGTCCGCGTACATCATGATCAAGCGGCGATAAGCGTCGTACACGAACCGCTCGTTGCCCGTTTTTTTGACCAGACCGGGGATCGTGGCCGAGCACAGCCCGACGTTCAACACCGTTTCCATCATGCCGGGCATCGACTTGCGGGCGCCGGAGCGGCAGGACATCAGCAACGGATTGGCCGGGTCGCCATACTTCATACCCATCGCCGCTTCGACCTTCTTCAGCGCTTCGATCCCTTCCGCCTTCAGCGAATCGGGAAACCGGTTGCCCTCTTGCAGGTACACCGTGCAGAATTCGGTAGTGATCGTAAACCCGGCTGGGACCGGCAGATTCAACTTGGCCATCTCGGCCAGGTTGGCACCCTTGCCACCCAGGGTATTCACCATGCTAGCATCGCCTTCGGTCCCCGTCGGACCGAAAAAATACACGTACTTTTGAGCCATGACCATTGTCCTTCGACTTGGCAAAGAGAGAAACGCGGAATGGCCGGAAACCCGCTCTGGACTTGGGATTACGTCCCCAACAGCCGCCTGCGAGCGGGCACGGTCGGTGTGGTTAGAGTCCGTGAATCTATCAACGCTGCGCGCCGTCGTCTAGGGGACGGGCCGCTCGGTAGCATGGCGCTCCGAGCCGGGCCAGCGCTGGGGATGGGTAATCGGTAATCGGTGATCGGTGGTCGGTGATGGGCCGTGCCCTCACGAAGTCCCTCGCCCAATTGCACACGGATCGTTGGCGTTCAACGGCGGCGTGCGACTTGGACGATGCCCCAAATCAGGATCGCTGCCCCGACGGCGGCTAATGCCTTGCTGCTGCCGGTCCCGATCAGGGCAAACCGGCCGCTGAGCCCCGCCACGATCAGCAGAATTCCGATGATGATGTTCCACATGATGGATCCCTCGCGTGTTCTCCGAAGCCGGGCTCTTTTAATTGTCCCCCAAGCCGCGTTGTTCGCCGGTCTTGGCGAACGGTGGGCGTGAGCCCACCGGTCTTCCGCAGGTTGACCTGCCAGCGTAAGGAACCGGTGGCCTCACGCCACCGTTCGCCGAAGCAGAGCCGACGCAAAACCGTCGACGTGGAGCGTTACGGCTTGAGCTGCTTCAGTAGCCGCACGGCGGAATCGACGAGCATCTCGCCGCCACCGGGTTCCACGCAACTGCAAACGGTTTCGTAACTGCCCTCGCGGAAGGCTTGGCGAGTGGGCACGTAATCGGGACAGTCCTGCGACAACTCGACGACCATCGTATTGGCAAACGGCGAGGCCCGCTTGATGGCCAGCCCCAGGTCGACGAACACCTCGCCCGGCAGGCCAACCAGCGCGGTGTCGTCGCCCAGACGGATGGCCTGCACGAGGGCCGGAAGGTTGCCGGGCTTGCGCCACTTGAAGTTCATAATCTCGTAAGCCTGGACCAAGTCCATGACGGGCTTCTCGCGGGTGCCCAACGTGTTGATGGCCTTTTCGGCCAACGCCACCTCGTCGGGCGTGTAGGTGCGAAGCGGGAGTTCGACCACCTCGCTGCGCACCGCCAGCCGGGGCGGGGTCAGGGGCTTGAGTTTCGGTAGGCTGGCGGTGACGGTGGCAGCCAGCGTCTGGCCGATGTACGCCGTCTTGAGCGTCTTCTGGCCGGTGACGTCGAAATGGTTGATGTCCCCGCACGTTCCATTGGCAAACACCGACACCAAGCGGTCGCCCAACGAACCCCGCAGGGCCTGTTCCAGGTAGTACGGGTAGTCGGCGCTGTAGAGGGTGCCGCCGGTCGTGTCCAGGTGCAGGGCGAAAACCGTCAGCGACGCCACGGGGCGATGGTCGGCGGTGTCTCGAACCAGCACGATGCCTACCTGCGGGTCGATCGGTCCCGCGGGACGGACGATGTCGGGATTCCGCGAGCCCGGATTGCAGCGCACCGACCCGTCCTTCATGTGGAACCGGCGATTGAACGACAGGCCCTGCTGCTCGGCGGTGCCGGCGTCGAGCCGCACCGGCCGGGCCGCCGCCTGGGCGTCGGCGATCACCTGGACCAGCTTGTCCGTCAACTGGGCCGGATAGTCCACCTTCTCGCAAGGATCGCTGCCGCCCTTGGCGACGGCCTGGTTGTGGAAGTGCTCGCGCAAGGCGTTGAAATAGAGCGGTCCCGTGTGGCTGTGCGTGGCGGCGATCAGGATGTGAGCGGCCGGAATGCCCGTCTTCTGCTGGGCCCGCGCGCGGGCCGGGTCGGTCACCGCAGCGTAGACCGCGCACAGGTCGCAGACGACCAGGGCCGCCTGTTCGTCCCCTTGACGCCAGACGATCGCCTTGGCCTGCAAGGGATCGTGCGTGCCCGTGCTGAGACGCTCCGAGAAGTACCCCGACATGCGATAGCCGATCGGCGGCGTAATGTCGGCGACGGCCACGCCCGCGCTGAGCGCCGGCTCCGCCGCGCGGCCTTCTCCCATGCCGGCCAGCCGCGCGGCCGACACACAGAGGAGCGAAGGAACAACAGCGAGCGCAAATGGAGCGAGTCTCATCACAATCCTCCCATTCCTTTGATCTTGGTGGCAGTCGATCACTACGCCGCGATTATCAGGCCGCGGGCTGGCCGCGTCAAGAATCACGTGACGGATGCGGTCCCTGCTTGCAGTTCGGCAAGCGGTGGCGACAATGGATGGCTTGGCGAGGTCAGCGGCTGCGCTCGCAAGAAGCAGAAAGTAGAACGTCTCCTTTTTTCTCAGTGGGAGGGTCTTCCGATGTGTGAACACTGTACGAGACGGGAATTTCTGGGAACCGGAGTGGCGGCGGGCGGTTTGATGCTCGCCGGCGCGGCTTGGACGCACGCTTGGACCTCCGAGACGCCGCCCAAGCCGCCGGGGAAAGCGCGGATCTGCGTCCTGTTCGCCGGCAACCCCGGCCCGGAGGACCGCGGCTGGAACACCGATCCCAAGCAGCTGGAAGCGATGAAGGCCCGACTGGCCGAGGCCGAGAAGACCTTGGGGAACATCGAACTGCTGATCGGGCAATCGAACAACGCCGAGCAGACCGCGGCCGTGTTGAAGGAAGCCGGCCCCGGCACGCCCGTGCTGGCCATCAACCTGAACTGCTTTGCCTTGAAGGGGGTCGCGCAGCCGATTCTCGACGCGAACCATCCGATGATCGTCTTCTCGTTGCCGGCCAGCGGTCATGATTGGATGTACCCTCATCGCTGGCAGCGTCAGGGTCATCCAGTCACGCTGTTTCCCACCAGCGATTATGACGAACTCGAACGGGCGCTGCGCCTGCTCCGCGTGATCCCCCTGATGCGGCAGACCCGGATCCTGCTGTTCCCGCCCGCGCGCGGCACGGCGCCCGCCCAGTCGCCGGACGAAGTCAAGAAGCGTTTGGGGGCCGACGTCGTGGCCGTCGATGAGAAGACCTTCAGCGACCTGATTGCCGCCGCCGACGAGAAGGCCGTGGCGGCCGAGGCCGAACGCTGGACCAAAGGCGCCAAAGCGATCATCGAGCCCAACCAGGAGGACATCGCCAAGGCGGCTCGCGTCAGTATCGCGTTGCAGGACCTGATGAAACAGCAGCAGGCCCAAGGGCTGGCCATCGGCACCTGCATGGGCTGGTTGTCGAAAGGGTTCCCCTGCCTGGGCTTCACGCGGCTCCGCGACTCCGGCTTCCCGGCCGCCTGCGAGGGCGACATGGACTCGCTGTTGACCATGCTCCTGTTCCAATACGCGGCCGACCGTCCCGGCTTCCAGGGCAACGCCACCTTCGACACCTCGCGCAACGTCTGTTGGACCGCCCATTGCACCGCACCGCTACACATGGACGGAGCGGACGGCCAGCCCGCTCCGTACCTGCTGCGCGGACATTCCGAGGTGGGCGGCAGCGGCTGTGTGCCCGAGGTCCAGTACCGCGTCGGCGAAACCATCACGCGCATGAAGTTCGTCAACCTGGATACCGTCCTCTGCTCCACGGGCAAGATCATCGAGGTTCCGGAGAAATCCGTGCGGGCCTGCCGCACCCAGATCGTCACCGAAGTGCGCGACGCGGCGAAGATGGCCGCCAACTGGAGCAGTGTCCTGCAGACCGAGGACGCCATGACCCTGCTGCACCGGGTGGTGGTCTACGGCGACCACATGGACAGCATCCGCCACCTGGCGCGGCTGATGAACATGACCGTGGTCGAGGAAGGCTGAGCCCGCGGGCCGTGCCTGCTTCGGCAGAATCGCCCCGCTTCGGCGAACGGTGGGCGTGAGCCCACCGGTTTTCCATGAGGCCGGTTCACTTGGGGCCGGTTTTCCGTGAGGCCGGTTTGCGGGAAAGAACCGGTGGGCTAACGCCCCACCGTTCGCCGAACGATGACAGTTGGATCAGGCACTCGCTCAGGAGTTTTGCGGCGTTAGACCAATGAAGAAGCCCGGCTTTTTCCGAAAAGCCGGGCTTGCCCCTTGAGCGGCGTCTCAGACTTCCTTCCAAACGCCGGGGATCGGCACGGGGTAGTAGCCGCGCTCGTCGGCCTGGACCGGCGGCGGGCTGTCCGGCGTCATGGTGCTGATGTAGGGGCACCACTGGAAGTCGGATTTCATCATCTGGTCCCAGGTGATGATCTGGCCCGAGTTCACGGCCGCCCGGCCCATCATGTCGGCGATGTTCGACAGGGCCGCGCGTTTGGCCTCGTTGTGCGGCTTGTCCTGGCGGATCGCGTCCAGCAGCGCGTTCCACTCCGCCTGCCAGGGCGAGTGCTTCTCCGGCGGCGCCTTCCAGTCGATGTTGTCGGGCGCACAGCGCTGGTCCTTGTAGGTATGGACCGTGCCGGCGTGGACGTCACCGGAGAACTGGGCCGCACACTTGGTGCCGTGGACGAACGTGTCAAATTCGTTGTGACACCCGGAAATGTAGCGCACTACGTCGTAGGCCTTGGTGCCGTCCGGGAACGTCCACTCGACGGAGTAGCTGTCGAGGTTCTGGCTGTGATCCGTGCTGTTGGCGATGCGGCCGCCGATGCCGTGGGCGGTGACCGGCCACATGTCCTTGAGCCAGCAGATCTCGTCGATCTGGTGAATGTCCATCTCGGCCCACAGGCCGCCGGAAACCCAGTAGAAATACACAAAGTTGCGGATTTGGAAGAACAGCTCTTTTTCGTCGGCGGGCTTGGGTCCCATGGCGATCGCGCCGTGCATGCGGTAGGCGCGAATCAGTTGGATGTCGCCCAGGGCGCCGTCGCGGATCCGCTTGATCAGCTCCTGGCGGTTGACCGAGTGGCGGCACATCAGGCCGGCGGCGATCTTCAGGTTCTTTTTCTCCGCCGCGTCGCCGCACTCGATCACCTTCCGCGCGCCGACCGGATCGCTGGCGAACGACTTCTCCATGAAGACGTTGACGCCCTTCTGCACGGCGTACTCCAATTGGTACGGGCGGAAACCGGCGTAGCCGCAGAGCATGGCCACGTCGCCCGGCCTGAGGCAGTCGATGGCCTGCTTGTAGGCGTCGAAGCCGACGAACTGCCGCTCCTTGGGCACGTCGATCTTGGCGGCGTATTCCTTGCTAAGCGCGGCCAGCGAGTTCTGCATGCGTTTTTCAAAGATGTCGGCCATCGCGACCAGTTTGACCGGCCCGCCGGTGGCCTCGAAGGCGTCCCGCGCGGCCCCGCTGCCGCGGCCGCCGCAGCCGATCAGGGCTAGGCGGATGGCGTTGTCCTCCGCGGCGTGGACTCGCGGAATGGTCACACCGGCCAGGGCGGTGCCTGCGGCGGCAGCTCCGCTCCACTTCAAAAACTCCCGGCGCGCCGGATTCTGCACCTCTTTGGACAACAGCGATTCTCGCGTCATGATTGTTTTCTCCCTTGACTGCTGACGGACGATGACAATTCACGGGGTCTCAACTTCTCCGCTGACCACCGGGACCCTGCCGCGGTGGCCCGCCCTCGGGCGCGATTATCCGGGAAAGCAAGCGGGAATACCAGCCCTGCTCGGTGAAGGCCCAAGGCCACCGCGAGGAAGCGTTGCGCCGGTACGCGATGCTCGAAACGCTGCCGTTTGACAAAACGGAAGAACGCGCCCGTTTCCTTTCCCAAGCCTGGTACGAAATGGGCCAGATCGAAGAGAGCCGCGGCCGGATGGCCGAGGCCAAAGTCCACTATCGCCGCGCGATGGAACTGCAGACCGGGGAAATGCGATTCCGCGCCCGAGCCCGGGACGCGCTGCAAAGCGACCTACCGGCGGACGTTGCTCAAGGCGCGCGGGCCATCTCGCGACGGACAAAGGGGGGCTCCGCAGGACTTCGGGGTCGATCCGGGGTGGCAGGCCAGCCGCTTACCAGAACACGCGGTCTCCCTCACCGTTCCACGAGCCAGATGTTGCGGTACTCGACGGGATCTCGGTGGTAGTGCAGGATGATCCGGCCGGTGGGGATCGACGCCGGGTTGGTTTGGCGGCGTTGTTCGGCTGCCGGCGAATCGGGCAGTTCGACGTCCTTGTGGATCGGCACGCCGTTGTGTTGGACGCTGATCCGGCCCGGTTGGGTCCGCTTGCCGTCGGCGTCGTAGCGCGGGGCTTGGTATTCGATGTCGTAGGTCTGCCACATCAGCGGCGGGCGGCACATGTTGACGGCCGGCGCGGCGACTCTGTAAATGCCGCCGCACTCGTTGTCCAGACCTTCCAATCCGTAGCTGTCCAGCACTTGGATCTCGTACCAGTTGGCGTCGCCGAACGTCAAACCGCCGTTGGATCGCGCCTGGCCGGTTTTGTCGGCCATCAGCGCCAGGCGGAATTCGAAATGCATGCGGAAATCGTGGAAGGCCCGCTTGGTGATCAGCGAGTGCCCGCGCCGTTTTTCCTTGTCGGCGGGCGCAACCCGCATGAAATCCTCACACAACTCCCAGGCGATCTCGGCGCGGGCGTCCGGCGGGGATTGGGCTTCCCACTGGTCGAAGTTGGAGCCGTCGAACAAGATGACCGCGCCCTCGGGCGGTTTGGCTCCGACGGTCGGCGACAGGCGGACGACCTTCTTCAACTCGAAAGCCGCCGCTTGCCCGTCGCCGCGCCGCGTTCCCGTCATTCGCTCGCCGGCCGCCTGGCCGCTCCAGCCGTCCTGGTCGAACCGCAGCGTGCCGTCGGTCGCCTGACCCGCGAGCACGGCCAGCGGTTTGCACTTGACGTCGAATTCGGGCAGCATGTTGATCTGGTAGTTGGCGCCGCCGCGAGGAATCACCTGGGCCACCAACCCCGCGCCTTGCCAGTCTCCCAGGAACGGATCGGAGGGAGATTCGGCGGCATGGCTGACGACGGCGAGAGACAGCAGCAAGATGGACAGGCCGATCGTTGATGTGCGGTGCATGGTGTTCCTTTTCTGGGCTTGAGGCTGAAGTTCCGTTCGATTCAGGTTTCAACGTGTTCTAATTGTGTGCTATTGATCGCGTTCGACACAAGGTGTACGCTTCGCGAGAAGTGTGCGGAGTGACGGGTTTCGAGGGTCGCCCAGGGGAGACGGACGCAAGGATGCCCATGCCGTCCGAGATCTTGGGGAATGCGGAATCGCCATGAAATTGGTCTACTACGTCCACGGTCGCGGACGAGGTCATGCGGTCCGTACGCTTCCCATTGTCGAGGCTCTGCAGGCACGCGGGCATCAGGTCCGCATCCTCGGCGGCGGTGATGCCGCGCCGCTGCTGGGGTCAATCCCCGGATTCCGTCCGGTGCTCGTGGACCGGTTGGGGCCACGATTCTTCGTGCGCGTTGCGCAGGACCTGGTCAGCTTGTCTCGCGATCGGCCGGATGTCCTGGTGAGTGACGGCGACGCGCCCAGCCTGGTGACAGCCCGTCTGCTGCGAATCCCGACGGTTGCCGTGGGACACGGGCTGGTCTTCAGCCGTTGCTTGCTGCCGGAGGGATTGCCGGCCCGAGCCTTGTCGCGGGAGCGACGGCGAGGGATGTTTGCGGCCCGGTTGGGCGTCTACGCCGTGGCGGCCCACTTCCTGCCCATCGAACCGGCCGACCCGCGCACCCGGGTGGCGAGGCCCATTCGGCGCGAGAGTCTGTTTCCAGGTGCTTTGTCCGATGGCCACGTGGCCTGCTATTTCCGCGACGCAAACGGACAAGCCGCGGTGGAGTTCGCGTTACAGGCGGGAGTGCCC
>CAYUFW010000314.1:0-9448 GCA_964443915.1 uncultured Pirellulaceae bacterium | reverse complement strand
CGGTGTTCACGCTGGGCGTGTGGTGCTTTACGGGATTTTCCAGCTTGTTCCCGCTGGTCTTCGCCTCGTTGTACTGGAAGCGGCTCACCAAGCTGGGCGCGTTTGCCTCGGTGCTGACCGCCCTGGTGTTCTGGTTGTACTTCTTCCAGGAGGCTAACTGGGGCCTGAGCCGAGGTTACCGTTTCCACGGCCTGATGCCGGTCGTGCCCACCGTCTTGGCCAGCGCCCTGGCGTTGGTCGTGGTCTCGCTGCTCACCAAGCCCCCCGCGGCGGAGGTCGTGGCCCGGTTCTTTCCCAAAGCCACCGGTAATCGGTGATCGGTGATCGGTGTGGCGTATGTCTTCGAAGTTGCCCGTTTTCACGGTCCCCGCCGGCCCCGTGCCGGTGGCTCCAGGCTTGGCGACCAGGCGGGGGCCCGTCCCCGAGCGCGGCCCTTCCCGCCGGATGCCTTGTGAGTTGGACGTCGGCCGCGGCTACGGCTTCAGGTTGAGACAGACTAGCTCTTTCTCGTTGCGTACGAAGAGCCGGCCGCCCGACAGGGTGGGCACCGTCCAGGTCCGGTCCTCGAGCATCGGGGCCTGGGAAATCTCCTTGTACCCGTCCGGCGAAACTTCCGCCAAGGCCAGGGTCGCACGCTCGCCGCAGATGATCAACTTGCCGTCGGCGGCCAGCAGCGAACCGCGGTTGAACCCGCGTTGGCGCCACTTGACCTCGCCGGTTTCGAAGTCCATGCAGCTCAACATGGTGTTGTTGAAGCCGTACAGGTAGTTGCCGACCAGCACGCACGTGGAGAAGTAGTTCTTCATCTCCTTGTTCGCCCACAGCAGCTTCGCCGCGGGCCGGCCGTTCACGGCCGACAACTCGAACAGACCGCAGCCGGTGCCGTAGCCCGTGGAAACGAACAGCCGGTTATCGCGGAAGATCGGTGTGGCGACGTTGGCATCCAGCGTGGTCTTCCACGGGTGACGCCAGTACTCACGCCCGTCCTGAGGCGACACGCCCACCAGCGCCTCGCCCATCAGGACGACCAGTTGTGGAACGCCAGCCGCTTCGATCCGGAGGGGCGTCGAGTAGCCCGCCTTGTCGTCCAGGCTGGTCCAGAGCACGTCGCCGGTGACTTTGTTGACGGCTGCCAGGGATTTCCCGCCCCCGGATCCGGTGACCACAATCAGCATGTCGCCGAAGACGACCGGCGAGGCGGAGAAGCCGAATTCCGGCGGCTCGCCGCCGAACTTCTCCGTCAGCCGATAGCCCCAGACCTGTTTTCCGCTGGCCGCATCCAGGCACTGCAACATTCCGCTTCCGCCGAGTGTATAGACGCGGTCGCCGTCGATGGCCGGAGTGGCACGCGGCCCGTCGCCATAGGAATTGGCAAACAAGTCGCCGCTGCGCGTCTTCCACAAGATCGTGCCCCGGACGCCGTCGAGACACACGGCGAATTCGCCGTCCGCGCCGCCGTACATGGTGTACGCCCGGTCGCCGACGACCGACACCGCGGAGAAGCCGGCCCCCAGCGGCACGCGCCAAAGTACCGGCGGCCCCTTCTCCGGCCAGGGGGACAAGAGACCGGTTTCCCGCGAGGTCCCGTCCATGCGCGGCCCACGCCATTGGGGCCAGTCCTCTGCCGGCGCCGCGTTGGCCGCCGCTGCCAAGAGCATCCCCACCATCAGTTCCCGAACTTTGCCGCCAGCGTGCATTGTGGACTCTCCTCACCGGTTGTGTACTGCGTCGACCTCAGGACCGTCTTCCGGGCTAGAGTATTCTTCCACCGCCCGGCTCGCGAGGCAACTGGCTCAACTTTCCTTGGGCGTGCGGGAGCCGAATGCGGAGGACGACGTAGAGCGGCGTTTCCCGTCCAACGGCATTCCGGGCGTTGCTGATCGTCCAACGGTTTTCGGATACACTCTCACTAGACGCGCATGAACTCTGAAAAGAAAGGCAAGACGATGTCAAAGGGACGTTTCAGCCGCCGATGTTTTCTCGCCGGAGCCGCAATCGGTTCGGTCGCTCTAGCCGTGCGCCGCCTTGCCGGTTACTCTCCCGCGATCCGGTACAGATGCACGCCATTGCCGGCGAAGGCGTCGGTAAAGACGCCGTTCTGGACGCGGACCGTCCTGTCTTCGCCGAGCACTTCCGCAGTCCGGTTTCCCGTCACACCCTGGACGCGGAAGGTCGCTTCGGTCTCTTCGCAGTACATCGCCACGCTGAACACATACGTCACCCCGTCCTGGTGTTTGACGAGCGCGTGAACCGGCGTCTGGGGATTGGTGGACTCGACAACCACGCCGTCCACGACGGGCGGGCCGTTCAGCACGCGCGCCAGCGAGGCAATCTGCCGATTGACGGCGGTCACCGCGGCCAGCATGTCCGGATTGTCCAAGAGCGCGTGTTCGTTGAACTTCGGCTTGAACTGATGCACGAAGTAGTCGATCCCGCGCGCTCCGTGGATCAGGGCCATCCAGACCTCCGCCTGGACCTGCTGCGGAGTCGGTTCCGAACCGGGCGCGCCGATGATGCCGGTTTCGAGGTGGACCCACGCCGGCTTGGTGTCTTGGCACCACTCGCGCAAGCGCCGCACGCCGCGGGGGACGTACCAGAGCGCGTCCTTGACGGCCAGATTGTCGTGGGCCGCCGGGTAGATATCGAAACAGGCAATGTCGCAGCCTGCCATGTACTTTGCGTAGTCCTCCAGGTGACCGGTGCGCTCGCCGCGGCCGTGGTACTTCTCCCAAGCGACGCCCTGGCCAAGTCCCACGAAAATCGGCCGCGTGGTGTCGACGGTTTTGAGCTTCTCGTAATCGCGGACGATCCATTGCGGAGGCACGGGCGGACCGTACCCTCGGTAGTCCCGCTGGGCCAATCCCAGTCGTTCGTAAATCTCCGGCCAGCCTTCCTTGATCTTCTCCTTGTCGGCTTTCCAGAAACCGGCAAAGGTCTGCGCATTGTCCGGCTCATCGCCGTGCATCCAGCCGACGAACAGTGGGTCGTCCAGGTGCTCTCGGGCGTAGTCGTTCAGATCGCAGATCACCGGCATGTTCGCGTCGCGCAGCAACTGCATCTGCTCCGCGGTGGGGCCGTTCCACAGTCCGATGTAAAGGTTGATCCCCGCGGCCTTGTAGCGCCGGGCCATCTTGGGATCCTGCAGCCAGACGGCGATGGGAAAGTAGTTTTCGTCCTTGCCCGGCCCGTTCTTCCACTGGGCGTAGGGCGTGGGGTTCCAAGGTGCCTGCGGCGGCAGCACGGTGAGATCCGTCGGCGGCGTCGGGGGCGGGGGCGGCCAAACGGGCAAGACCCGCGCGGGCGGGCCGAGCCGGACGGTCGCGTCGTCCACCCACAGCGTCTGTCGGCCGTCCGTGGCGTCCCCAAACAACACCACGCTCATGAAGCCCTTGAGTTGCGACTGGTTCCAATTGAAGTTCTTCACGTCCTGGTCGTCGTACAACAGCCGCATGCCTTTGTCCGGGTCGAAGTCGAAAGTCCACTTGTGCCAGCCGGGTGCGCGCTTGATCCCCAGGTACGTCACCTGCTGCCAAGGCTTCTGCTGGTCGGGATTGAGGGTCGATACGGCGTAGGTCTCCGCACCGCTGAGATAGGGCGCGTAGATCGCCCCCACCGCCGCCATGTGCCCGCCGGCCTGCATCAGGCCCCACATCGCCCCAGCCCCGTAATCCCGCGGATTCGCGGGTTTCGCCGCGTCCTCGTAGACCCACAGTTCCAGCACGCCGGTTCCATCCTCCTCGCGCAGCGGCCAGACCGCTTTGCCTCCGGGTCCCAGCCGCAAGGCACCGCCCTTCGTTTGGCCGGCCGGCGCCGCGCCTGCCGCTTCCAGCCCTTTGGCGCCGCCGCGGTCTTTCGAGGTGTCGATGCTCACGTCGCCGCTGACGGTGAGTCCCTGGAGCACGTCTGAGTTGTCGAAGCCCTTCTCGAATCCAGGAGGTTCGGCAGACGCAGCCACCGTCGAGACGGCGAGAGCGGACAGCAGGATGCATCCGGCGATAAATGGCCTTTTTGTCATAGCGTGGCTCCTCTTGGTGATCAATCCGTTTCAGGGTCTCGATCAAGTGATTACTCCGGACGCTTCTGACCGCTCGCAGGCAATGCGGATCGACCTATTCGTCCCGCTGAATTGCCAGGATCGCCCCTTCGCCTGCCGCCAAAGTCAGCCGTCCGAAACGGCTTCTGTCTGCCGAGTCTGGCTCCTGCAACTCGATCGGCCTGTTGCGAACGATGTCGGCGAGTCCTGTGGCTCCAGCCTGCAGGCGGATCTCGGCGATCTGCTCTCGGTGGAAGTCGTCGTTGACCACAACCACGTAGTACTTGCCGGTCGTGGGATCGAGGAAGCACTGGCCCGCGACGGGCGATTCGACCGTCGCGGCGGGGCGGTCCGTTCGGCGCCACCGCCGGATCAACTGTTTGTGAGCCGCAATCAGCCGGTACGCTCGGCCGATCTCTTCGAGTTGCGGCGTGGCCGTGCCGTCCGGGTTCGTGAGCGCGTTGGGCCCCAGGTCCGTTGGCTCTTTGGCCAGAATGATCTTGTCGTTCTGTTTGGCGATGTCCGGCGGCGGCAGCGACTCTGTCTTC
The DNA here is from genome assembly GCA_964443915.1 of uncultured Pirellulaceae bacterium. GTDB lineage: Bacteria > Planctomycetota > Planctomycetia > Pirellulales > Pirellulaceae > Anammoximicrobium. Next base: position 4,867 of record CAYUFW010000314.1, on the reverse strand, counting down.
GCATCCGGCGCCTCCGGTGCGAGCGTGTAGAAGATGACTCCCTTGCCCCCGCTGCGGATCGTCTCCCAGATCTGCCAACGGATCTCGGCCAGCGTGGGGCAGCGCCAGTGCATGTACGAACCGGGCAGCGCGATCAAGTGGCCGCGGTCGTCATACCGTCGCGGCCCCCAGATGTCGCTGAAGCACATCGGCATGATCCACGGCACTACGTCCCGTTGGCCGATGGCTTCCACCATCCGCCGCGCGTTGCTGCGGAAAAAGTGGCGGCTCGATCCATCCGTGTGCGGCCCGTTGGGATCGCGCGGGCCGAAGAACGGGTAGAGATCGACGCAGACGACCGGCAAGGTGGTCTGCTTCGGGACCTCCGGCGTCTGCGGCCACATGCTCACCACCAGGCAGAAACGGTTTTGGTCCACGCTGCGGAACCGTTTCCTCAGTTCCTCCATCCGCGGCAGGATCTCCAGGGAAGGCTCGTCGCTCAAGACCCAGCCGGCGAGCGTTGGGGAATCACCGGCGAGCTTCACCACGCGCGGGATGACCTCGTCGTAGTACCGGCCGCCGTCGGCCCACCGCCAGGAGATCTTGCCTTCGATGGCGCTCATGCTGGGGAGGAGCCGGATGGCCCGCTTCTCGCACTCTGCCAGCAGTCGCGGCAGATCCGCCTCGGCCATGTTCGTCACCCACAGCGTATCCACGTGGCTGGCCGCAATCGCATCCAGCCGTTTGCCGACGTCCTCCCAGCGGTCGATGCCGTAGTGCCGCGCACACGCGCCCGGGCGTTCCCAACTCAGGTACACGCCCAACGGCACCATGTCCGGAGCCCGGTCGGCGGGCACCGTGCCTTGGGAGGGCACCGCGTCTTGACCGGCGGCCCAGGACGGGAGCCAAACAAGAGCGAGGATGACAGCCAGCAGCGGAGAACGGACCGCAAACGAATTGCCTGTCAAGCCGGCCAGCGGGATTGTCGTCGATTGTTTCATGTCACATTCCTCGTGTTGCGAGACGGCACGATGAACGAACGCTCAGCAGTTCGGCAAATAGGCTCCCAGATCTTTCAGCCGGCGCTGCAACTCGGCCACCGGGAAGCCGCGCGTGTCGCAGCCCTTCGCGGCACAGATGGCGGCAGCCACTCCGCTGGCTTGCCCCGTGATGAAACAGCCGGGCATGACGCGAATCGAACTCTGCATGTACCGGTCCGTGCTGACGCAACGGCCGGCCACCAGCACGTTGGTCAGCTTCTGCGGCACGAGGCAACGGTAGGGGACACCGTAGCTCTCCCCTTTCTTATACCGCAGGCTTCGGAAGTCCTCCGCGTACCGTTGGTAGCTGGCCAGGTCCGGTTTGGCGGCGTGGATGTCCACTGCGTAGTTGTAGCGGCCGATCTCGTCCGGGAAGACGGCCCGCGATTTGAAGTCCTCCAGATTCAGCACATAGTCGCCCACGATTCGCCGGCTTTCGCGGCATCCGAGCTGTGAGGCCGTCGCCACGAGTTCCATCTGCTCGAAGCCCTTGAGGTACTCCTTGTAATAGCGCTCGTACTCCGGCAGCGACTTGCGGGCCCACAGCAGGGCCCGGGTGATGGACCGTTCGTCGGTCGAGTCGAGTCCAAACGTGTGCCCGAGATTGCCGCCGCCAGTGTGCTCGCCGAGGCGGAACATGCCCGGCAAGTGTTTATCCTCGAACGTGAAGACCTTGTCGCGGAAGGCATCCTCCAAACGGCTCTCGTCGCTCGCCCGCCCACCCTGATGAACCTTGGACCAGTCGATGTCGGCCCACAGGCTGCACAGGGTGCCGGCCATCATGTTCCCGTGCTCGTCGCCCTTCTCGAACGGGGCCCCGGCCCAAGCCGCCAGGTCGCCGTCGCCCGTGCAGTCGAGGAACATGCGGGCCTGGACGGCGAACAGCCCGCTCTTGCCGGCCAAGACGACCGACGACACCCGCTCGGCGTCCGATTCGACGGCAACCAAGCCGGTGTGGAACGTGAAGTCCACTTTGGCCTCTTGAAGCAACTCGTCGTACAGCCGTTTGAGCACTTCAGCTCGGATGGTCACATTGCTGCCGGGCCCGTTGCCGCCGCTGTCCGCCAGCCGCCGTTGGATTTCTTCGCCAATCCCGCCGGCCAGGTTGCGAATCCCGTCGCTGAAGGGCATGAACAGAGGCAACATGCCGGCGGTGCCCATGCCGCCCAAGCACGTGTTCCGCTCGGCGAGAAACACGCGGGCGCCTTGGCGAGCCGCCGCCACGGCCGCTGCTACCCCGGCTGGCCCGCCGCCGGCCACGAATACGTCGACCTCGTGACGGACCGCGAGGCGCCGTTGGAAGACGACTTCGCCGGCCGGCGATCCATCGGCCTGCCCTGTGCCGACGATCGAACCAAGCCCGCCCAGAGCCGCCGCAGCCACCGAGGTTTTCAGGAAATCCCTGCGGTTCGAGGACATGATGCTTCTCCCGTGCTGTGGCCGTTGTGCCGTGATTCTCGTGCGGTGCTAACGCGCTGCGGGGCCTGCCGGAAAGATCCTGACCTCGACGCCCAGCACCTGGATCGGGGCCTCCGCGGCGGCGGCGACCTTAATGGTGTCGCTGTTCTTGCCCGGCAAGGCGTTCATGGGAATCGAGTACGTCAGCTGGCGGTTCCCGTTGTCCAGGCTCCGGGCGTTGCTGAATCCAGCCGCGACCTCGTTCACCCGGACCGTGGGAGCGCCGCCGTTCTGGTCTTGGGGCGTCATCTCGATGATCGCCTCGGCTTGCCAATCGGCCGGCGGAGTCGGGCCGAGCGGCAGGTTGAACGACAACGTGCGACCGGCCGCCGGCAACGGCGCATGGTAGTCTTTGCCGGGAACCAGCACCTCGCGATGGGTCACCACATGGCGACGTGGCAGCTTGCACGACTCGGCCAAGGAGGCCAGTGCCTTGAGCCGCCGTTGGTACTCGGGCTTGGGCCAGCCGGCGTTCTGGAAGTAATTGAACAGATACACCACGTCTCCACCGCCCGACAACACGGCAACGGCCGCACCGACGGCGCACTCGGGGTCCATGTGACGCACCGGCGCTCCCGGATGCGGCTGGCACCGCGACTCCAGACCGCCGGCCAGCGTCACCCGGTCTCCCAGCAGCGTGCGCCACCGGCGCAACGGGATGTCAAAGTGCATGGTCCGCCACCGCGGTGTGGCCACCACCAGGTTCACCAGTCCCTCCTTGGCCCACGTCGGCGCATCCAGCCCCAAGCCCAGCGCGGTCTCGGGCTCCGATGGCACCCGGACGCCGACCTGGATGGGATGCCCTCGCCGCGCGGCAGCCTCGTCCACACGCGTCCGGATTTCCCGCAGCCACTGCGTCAGGATCTCGCCGCCGGCCTGCTCTTGGCCCTTGCTGAACAGGTAGGGCTCGCGCATGAAGTCCAGTTCCAGGCCGTCGATGTCATACCGTTCGAGCGTCTCGTCGATGAGTGCCCGGTAGTGGCGGCGCACTTCGGCGTGCGCATAGTCGAGGCCCCGTGCATAGTACCCCGGATGGCCTTGGCGAAAGAACTCCGGTTTGCGCCACAGGGCGCCGTGAAACGGATGGGCCAGATTGTCGTTGCAGTGAACGTCGTTCATGCGCAACGAAATCCAGGGGGAAATGCCGTGGTGGCGGCACCGCTGAATGATCCTCGCCGGATAGTCCACTCCTTGGCGGTGTACCTCCAGCATGTTGTGGATCAGCTTGCGGAACTGCTTGCGATCCTTCTCCGGGATGGGCGCCAAGAAAGGTTGATCGTCCGGCCCTTGCGGGTCGTAGCCGTCCCAGAACGCCTCCCATACGTCGCTGCGGTAGTTCGTTCGCCGAGCATTCGTATTGCAGAACAGGACGGTCACGCCGGCGCCGGCGATCACGTCCACGTAGCGGTCGGTCATCTCGCCGGCCTTCTCGGGGGGAAACGTCTGCGTGTAGAAGAAATCCGTGCAGTCTTCATTGTGCAGCAGGCCGGTCAGCCGTCTCCCTGCGTTCGTTCGCGCGGCGCCGTCGCCCGCCATCGCCGCCGGCCATCCGCTTGGCATCGCAACGGACAGTAGAACGGTCATCGTGATCATCGCTAACAGCCACGCAGCGTTTTTCCGCTTCATGTGTGTCTCTCCCGATAACAGCCAGATGTGCCGCCGCGGCAGTCTGCCGCAGCCTTTCGTTCTGGAATAGGTTACACGATTGCCGGGCGGCTGCAATATTCGTCATGAGACCCCGAAGCAGCATTGGCTCGATCGTGGCTCGGCCGCGAACTTCCGGTTCTGTTCAGGCTGCAACCGGTGTTTGACGCGCCATCATTGTCGAGCCACAATGGCGGTCGAGCATCGCACACACCGCAGCCTCTTTATTTGAGCCCTCTCATGCGCAAAACAATCCCCGCCGTCCTCGTGTTGACCTTCTGTCTCGCCCAGTTGCCGCTGGCCGCGCAGGTTTCGCCCCTGGAGCCGTTCCAGCCGGATGAACACACGCTGCTCCTGTACCACTTCGACGAGGGTCAAGGCAGCGTGGCCAAGGACGCCAGCCGTCATGGCTGCGACGGCGAGGTCCGCGGCGCGCGATGGGAGACCGGCAAGTTCGGCGGGGGGCTGGCGTTCGACGGCCAGGACGACTGCGTGTTTCGCGAAGTGACTGAGGCCATCGAGAACGTGAAGGCGATCACCGTCGAGTGCTGGTTCAAACAGGAGAACCCCGAGGGGCGGCAGTTCCTCGTGGGCAAGGACGTGACGTTCCATTTCGATCTGAGCGGCGGCAGCAGCACATCGATCTCGCTGTACAACCAGGGCGGGGCCGTCGAGAACGCGGACGGCCTGCGGCATCAGCATCTGGGAACTGCTCTCGGGCCGGTCCGCTTCGGACGCTGGCACCA
>CAYUFW010000313.1:0-9449 GCA_964443915.1 uncultured Pirellulaceae bacterium | reverse complement strand
CGTCAGTGTCTTGCGTGGGGACGAGAAAGCCGGCCCCGTGACGGCGACCGTTCCGGCAGGGACCCCGGCGGCAGCAGCCCTCCCCGCTCCGTCGGATGCGGCGCCCGGAACCGGCAGCGTGACGCCGCCCGCCCGGCCGCGCCCCCGCAAGCTGTTGTCGGACATCGGCCGGGAGTATTGGGAGCAGACGGACCAAGACCGCGGCAGCTGAGGGCATGATCGGTAAGGAGTTACGGAGACAATCTGCAATCCAGACAGGATAGACATGATTCTCGCAACGACGCCCACCGCCCCCCGCTCGAAACGCAGCCGCCCGGACCCGGACGAGCATGCGTTTCAGCGGTTGAAGACCACGATTCACGAAGAACTCGTGGAATCGTTGGATTTGTCCACCGTGGGCACGATCGACCGCCAGCGCTTGGGCGGCGAGGTGCGGAACGTCGCGGATGACCTGTGCCGCAAACGGGCCACGGCCCTGGACAGTTCCGGCCAGCGGCGGATGTTGACCGAATTGATGGACGAGGTCTTCGGCCTGGGGCCCCTGGAACCGCTGATGGCCGATCCCGCGGTCACGGACATCCTGGTCAATAACGCGTTCGAAGTGTACGTCGAACGCCACGGCCGGCTGGAACTGACCGACGTGATCTTTGCCGACGACCAACACGTGCTCCGCGTCATCCAGCGCGTCGTGTCGCGGATCGGCCGGCGGATCGACGAAGTCTGCCCGATGGTCGACGCCCGGCTCCCGGACGGCTCCCGGATCAACGCCATCGTGCCGCCCCTGTCGCTGAAGGGCCCCGTGCTGTCGATCCGCCGCTTTGGCGACAAGCCGCTGGACCTGAACGACCTGATGGCCAACCGCTCGATTCAGCCGGAAATGGTCCAATTCCTGTCGGCCGCGGTCGACGCCCGCCTGAGCTTTCTCATCTCCGGCGGCACCGGCTCCGGCAAGACGACGATGCTGAATGCGTTGTCCGTCTGCATTCCGCCCGGCGAGCGGATCATTACGATCGAGGACTCGGCGGAATTGAAGCTGCAGCACCTGCACGTCGTCTCGCTGGAAACGCGGCTCGCCAACACCGAGGGCGCCGGGGAGATCACCCAGCGCGACTTGGTCCGCAACAGCCTGCGGATGCGGCCCGACCGGATCCTGGTCGGCGAAGTCCGCGGGGCCGAGGCCCTGGACATGCTGCAAGCCATGAACACGGGCCACGAAGGTTCGCTGACCACGATTCACGCCAACGATACGCGCGACGCCCTGTCGCGGCTGGAAATGATGGTGGCCATGACCGGCTTGGAGATCCCCGTCCACGTGGTGCGGGAGTACATTGCCGCCGGCATCAAGCTGGTCGTCCACCTGGCCCGGCTCAAGGGCGGCATTCGCCGCGTGATGCGGGTTTCCGAGATCGTCGGGATCCGCGACGGCGAGTACGCGTTGGAAGAGATTTACGGTTTCGAGCAGCAGGGCGTCGGTGAGGAGGGCGTCGCGTTCGGCCGTTTCTACGCCACGGGATATCGCCCCCGGTGCCTGGAGCGGTTACGGGCCTCTGGCGTGGAAGTCCCCGACGATCTGTTCGAGGCCAAGAAGTTTTGAGGATGCGGGATGCGGGATTTGAAATTTGAAATCTCAGATCTGAGATCTGAAATCTGAAATCTGAAATTCCGTGATCGCCAACCGATCACCGGGGGGCTAACGCCACCCCGTTCGCCGATTACCGATCACCGATTACCGATTACCGATCACTACGAGTTCAACCGTGGACCTCGCCACTGTCACCATCATCAGCTTTGCCGGACTGGCCTTGATCGTCGGGGCCGTGGGACTCGCGTTGCGCGACCTGTTCCTTGCGCCTCGCCAGGTCGAGGAGGCCGTTCCGCGTTTGTCCCGCCTGCCGCTGGCGCGGGACGCCGTCGTGCCGACGGGATTGATCGGCCGCTTGGACCAGTCCGTCGAGCGTTTGGCGAGCGAAAGCGGCATCACGTCCGGCGGATTGACCGTGACCTTGCTGCTGGTCTTCACCGGTTTGCTTCTGGGCGGGGCGGTGTTCCTCTGGACCGACGATCTCCTGGCCGCGGTCGTCGGCGCCATCGCGGGGATGTTGCTGCCCATTCCGGTGTTGAGCTATCGCCGCAACCAACGGTTACGGCAGGTCCAGATGCAATTGTCCGACGTCCTGGACATGATGGCCCGCGCCACGCGGGCCGGCGAGAGTTTGGAACAGTCCATCGCCCTGGTGGGCCAGCGGGCCGCCGAGCCGCTGGGCCTGGAATTCCGCCGCTGTTCCCGGCACCTGCAGATGGGGCTGTCAGTCGGCGCCGCCATGCGGGCCTTGGTCCACCGCCTGCCCCTGATGGACATCCGCATCATGGCCACCACCCTGTCGGTCCATCGCCAGACGGGCGGCAACCTCGCCCTGACCCTGGAACGCATGGCCCGCGTGGTCCGCGACCGCATGAATTACCGCCAGCAGATGAAATCCGTGACGGCGGCCGGCCGGTTTTCGGCCATGCTGATTGCCATGGCCGGGCCGTTGCTGTTCGTGTTTATGTTTGCGTTCCAGCGCGAGTATGCCACCAAATTGCTGACCTTGCCGCTGGGCAACGCGTTGCTGATCATCGCCGTGGTCCTGGAATTGATCGGTCTGGTCTGGATCTCGCGCATGATCCGAATCGAATACTGAGGCTGGAGCATGCAGAACCATCCGGAGATCTTCCTCCCCCTGGCCGCCTTCTTGATGCTGACCCCCTTGGTCTGGATGGTGGGCCGGTTTCTGCTCCGCGATCGCGGGCCGGACGATCAGGATCCCCACCGTCGGCGTCCCGCGTTCGGGCCCCTGACCAAGGTCTTCGCCGGCTTGTTGCCGTTGTCCGCCGAAGCGCGAAAAACGCTCGACCGCGAACTTCGGCAAGCCGGCCACTACGCACCCGACGCCCTGGCCGACTACCTGGCGATTCGCAACGTCTGCCTGTTCGGCTGGTGTCTGTTGATCGGCTTTGCCCTGTTCGCCGTGTACAATCCGCAGGGTGATCCGACGGTTCCGGTGCTGATCGTCGGCGTCGTCGGCGGCATCTTGTTGTTCGCGCTGCCCCGTTTGATTCTGCAAGCCCAAGCCAAGCGGCGCGTGGCGGCGATCCAGACCGGTCTGCCCGACGGCTTGGACATGTTGAACATGTGCCTGACGGGCGGCTTGTCGCTGCAGATGGCGCTGGAGCGGGTGGGGGGCGAGATCCGCACGGCGCACCACGACCTGGCCACGGAATTCGACATCATCCGGCGGCACTCGGAAACGTACACCATGGAGCGGGCGTTGGAGATGTTTGCCGAGCGGATCGATACCCCGGAGGTCAAGTCGCTGGCGGCCGTCACCTCGCAATCCGTCCGCTTGGGCAGCAACGTCGGCACGGCGCTGCAGGAGTACGCCGACAGCATGCGGTTGGGCCAGCGGCAACGGGCCGAGGAACGCGGCAATCGCCGCTCCGTGGCCATGCTGTTTCCGGTCGCGCTGTGCCTGGCCCCCCCGGTCTACATTCTCTTGCTGGCGCCGGCGGCGCTGGAACTGCGCGACTTTGTGATCCGCGAAAACCGCCCAGGCGGCGTGCTGACGCAGGACACCGAGGTCCTGGGACAACCCTACGTCACGCTGGACCAGATGCGCGAGCGTGCTGCCACGACGCGCGAGCAGTTGGACGAGGTGTTCAGCCGCGGACAGCAACCGTCGCCCGTCGCCCCGTAATCGCCCGCCACGGCGTCGCGATTGGTTTCTCTGAGAGCGGAGAGCGGAGAGCGGAGAGCTGAGAGCGGAGAGCGGACGATCACCGGGGGGCTAACGCCGCCCCGTTCGCCGAACGCCGACCACCGACCACCGATTACCGACCACCGACCACCGATTACCGATTACCGATCACCGATCACGGATCACCGATTACCGATCACCGGGGGGCTAACGCCGCCCCGTTCGCCGAACGCCGATTACCGATTACCGATTACCGATTACCGATTACCGATTACCGATCACCGATCACCGATCACCGGGGGGCTAACGCCGCCCCGTTCGCCGGGCGGAAACGTTGCCGGCGGGCAACATCGGCGGGCTGACGTGTCGCTTCCGGTCAACACTTGGCTCTCGCGTTCCCGCGTTCTCGTCGCACGCGAGCTTTGATTGACGGCCCGTTCGCGGCCGACAGTGGATCGCCGACGGCGGGTGGCACGTGCTTTGCGGCAGTTACCGGCAAGACTGTCCCGTCGCGGGCGGCCCGTGCGCGCCCGCTGCCGTTACCTTGGCTGCCAATCCCCATGGACCGACACCATCTGCAAGAGTTGATCGACCTGGAGGAGGGTTACTGGTGGCACGTGGCCAAGCGGCGGCTGGTGGTGGAGTTGCTGGAGCGGTACTTTCCGCCGCCCGGACGGTTGGTCGAGGGGGGGATCGGTTCCGCCCGGAACTTGTTGGAATTCAGAGATTTGGGCTACGACGTCGCCGGCTTGGACCTGATGCCCGCGTCCGTCGCGCACGCGCGCTCGCGAGGCTTGGCGGAGGTCCACGTTCACGACATCGGCGAGCCGTGGCCCGTTGCCCCGGGATCGGCCCGCGTGGCCGTGATGCTGGACGTCCTGGAGCACGTTGCGGATCCGGTGGCCGTGTTACGGCACGCCGCCGAGGCGGTTGCCGGCGAGGGCGGGATCGTCCTGAGTGTGCCCGCGTACCCGTCCCTGTTCTCCGACTGGGACCGGCACCTGGGCCATTACCGGCGCTACACGCGGGACGAACTGCGGCGGCAGGTCCGCGAGGCGGGCCTGCAAGTCCTCTGGGAGGGACGCTGGAATGCGTTCAGCCTGCCCGCGGCCTGGGTCTCGCGCGGACTGGCGCGGCGGTGGAAACGAACCAACGGAGCTACTTTTCCGCGGCTTCCGGGGATCGTCAATCGGTTCTTGATCGGCTGTGCCGCAGTGGAACGCCACGTTGCCCGCTGGGCCGGTCTGCCGGTCGGTCTGTCGCTGGTGGCCGTACTTGGCAAGTGAAGGAACACGGAACATGACGCATCAGGAGAGCTGGCAGAAAAATTTGGGCAGAAATAAGAGAAAGCACCCTCTCCTATTTTCCTGCCCCCCAATCTTCCTGCCAGCTGCTCCTTCTGGCCTCTATCCCAAGATTGACAATTCTCGCTCGGTTTTTCGCCTGAAAGGGCCTGCCCCGTGTCTCCGATGAATCACCGTCCCGACGATCCGTTGGTTTCCGTCGTGCTGCCCTGTTACAACGAGGCGCAGGTGCTGCGGCGGCTGACGGATCTGGTGACCCGTGCGCTGGCCGCGTCGGACGTGCGTTACGAGATCGTGTTCGTCAACGACGGATCGACGGACGACAGCGTGGAGATCCTCGACGATCTGGCCCGTGCCGATCCGGCGATCCACGTCGTGCATTTCTCGCGGAATTTCGGGCATCAGGCGGCCGTCCAGGCCGGCTTGACTCACGCCCGCGGCGATGCCGTGGTGTTGATGGATTCCGATCTCCAGGACGATCCGGCGGCGATCCCCGGCTTTCTGGACCACTGGCGGGCCGGCTATGACGTGGTCTACGCCGTGCGGTTCAATCGCAAGGAGAGTCCGCCGAAGCGGTTCTTGTTCTATGCCTTCTATCGGGTCTTGAATGCGATTTCCGAGATGCCGATTCCCCAGGACGCGGGCAATTTCGGGCTGGTGGACCGGGCGGTGGCCGCTCACATCCTGCAGTTGGCGGACCGCGATCGCTTCTATCCGGGACTGCGCCGCTGGGTCGGATTCCGCCAGATCGGCGTGCCGGTCGAGCGGCATGCGCGGCACGACGACAAGCCGCGGGTCTCGATGCGGCAACTGTTCCGTTTGGCCAAGAGTGCGATCTTCTCCTTCTCTCGCGTGCCCCTGGCCATGTTCTACACGGTCGCCGTCGTCTCGCTGCTGGTCTGCGCCGGCCTGTGCGGCTTTACCCTGTATCACAAGCTGTTCACCGGTTTGGCCATTCCCGGCTGGACGTCGATCACCATCGCCGCTTCGTTCTTCGGCGCCCTGAATTCGCTCGGCATTGCCGTTCTGGGCGAATACGTGATCCGGATCTACGACCAGGTGCGTGCCAGACCCCTGTTCATTGTGGCCCGGAAGGTGAATTTCGACCGCCACGAGTTGGAGCCAGCCGAGCCCGAATGGCGAGACACCGCTTGGCACAGCCTTGCTCTGGCAGTCAGCAGCGGAAGGATGACGGATGAAGGATGAGGGATCGGCGAACGGGGCGGCGTGAGCCCCCCGGTGATCGGTGATCGGTAATCGGTGATCGGTAATCGGTAATCGGTAATCGGCGAACGGGGCGGCGTGAGCCCCCCGGTGCCCGGTGACCAGTAATCGGTGACCGGCGAACGGGGCGGCGTGAGCCCCCCGGTGATCGGTGATCGGTGATCGGTGATCGGTGATCGGTAATCGGTGACCGGTAATCGGTGACCGGTAATCGGTAATCGGTGATCGGTGACCACTGACGATTCGACTTTTTCACTTAGCAACTTTTTCCCTTATCGACTTTTCGACTTGGCGACCACTGCCCAATGCCCCCTGCCCCCGCAAACCCGCCGACCATCGCCGCCCCACGTGGGGCCATGCTCGCATGGGCGCTGCTGACCCTGCTGTTGGTCACCAACGTCCCCCTGTTTTTGTGCATGCCGTTGACGGACGATGCGGCGATGTACGACCTGCAGGCCCGTTGCCTGTTGCGGGGCGGCGTGCTGTACCGCGACATCCTCGAGCCAAACTTGCCGGGCGTGGTCTGGATCCACACGGCGGTGCGCGGCGTTTTCGGCACTTCTTCCCTGGCCCTGCGGGCCGTCGATCTGTTTTTCTTTTCCTGCGTCGTCGTGCTGGTTTGGTGCTGGTTGCGGTCCGCCAGCGCGAGCCCACGCGTCCTGGCCTGGACCGTCCTGGTGCTGTTCTTCTGTTATTTGTCGATGTCCGAATGGTGCCATTGTCAGCGGGATGTATGGCTGCTGCTTCCCGGCCTGGGGGCCTTGACGCTGCGACGGCGACAGCTCGACGCCTGGCGGGCGGGCAGCAGGCGGCCGTTGTGGAGCATCGCGTGGTGGGGTGCGGTCGAGGGCTTGTGTTGGGGCGTCGGCGTCTGGCTGAAACCGATGATCGTCGTCCCGGCCGCCTGCTGCTGGCTGGTCAGCGCGATCGGATTGCGGAGTTGGCGGGCCGTGGCGGCCGATCTGGCCGGCTTGGTGACCGGTGGTCTGGTCATCGGCGGCGCCGGGATCGCCTGGCTGCACGCTTCCGGGGCCTGGCCGTACTTCGTGACGACGCTGGTCGAATGGAATCCGCTGTACTTTCGAGCCGGGCGCGAGCATTGGACCGCCTTGCGGTACGCGTCCATGCTGTACCGGTTCTTCCCCTGGCAATTCATCCACCTGGCCGCCGTCCCCGTCGCCGCAGCGCTGGGAAGTCGAAGAGTCCAAGAGTCCAAAAGTGAAAAAGTGGAAAAGTCCAAGAGTGGAAAAGTGGAAGAGTGGAAAAGTGAAAAAGTCGAAGAGCCAGAGAGCAGGCCAGACGCGTCCCCCCACTTTTTCACTTTTCCACCTTTCCGCTTTTCCACTTCCGCGTCCCCCGTCTTCTACCTGGCTTGGCTGGCTCAGTCCTACTTCCTGCAGCACTTGTTCGATTACGTGCATGCGCCGGGGGTGTTGCTGGCGGTCGCGGTCCTGGCCGCGGGGGCGTGCGGACGTGTCCGGCGGGGAGGAGCCGCAAGCGAGTCTGGGGAAGGTGCTGGACAGCCGTTGCCACCGGACGGGTCGGTGGCGGTGACCGCGGCAGCGTCGAGCCGGGGGGTGGGGCAAATCGCTTGGCGCTTCGCGGTCGCCGGGTTCCTGGCCCTGGCCTTGTTTGCCTCGCCGGTGGTGCGGTCGGATCGGTTGTCCTGTTGGTGGGCCTGCGTCACGCGGGGCAGCACGGCCGAAGTCCGCGACCGGCTGCGGGTGCTGCAGTTGCCCCACTGGCAGGACTTGGAGCGAGTTGCGGACTATCTGCGGACGCAGCGTCTGCAGGACGGGGAATTGACCTGTTACAGCAGCAGCCTGATTCACCTTTACGAGCGGGTTGGGCTCGGGCCTTCCACACGCTATGCCTACTTCGAGACCTACGCCGTTCTGTTCGCAGACCGGCACCGTCAGCTCCTTGACGCACTTGCGTCCAGCCGTCAGCGTTACGTGGCCTCGGACTTGATCGCCAGCGGGATGTCGACTGCGAGCATCCAGCGACTGTGTCCCGAAGGGCCGCTGGACCGGCCGCCGCAGTTCCCGCCGGAGTTTCGTACGATCTTCCCGTGGTCCCAACCGGTCGTCTTTCGTGCCGGCCCGTACCTGATACACCGCGTCGCACGTCCCTTGGGGCGGCTTGCGCGCCGCCCCGACGGCACCGCTCCCGTGTTGCCTGAACCAGTGAGCGCCGCGGAGAAGCCGTAGTCGTGGGGGGCCTTCCGTGAGACTAGCGAAGTGCGAATCCGCCGTCGTCCGCCCCGCCTGCCGGCGCCGTGATCGGCACCTGGCCGTGCTGCTCGCCGTGTGGCTCGTCGGCGCAGCGTACCTCTCGTTCTTTGCCTTTCGCGGCTGGGTTTCGCAAGATGACGGAGCGCTGGCTCAATCCGCCGAGCGGGTCATGGCCGGCGAGTTGCCGCATCACGATTTCGAGGACGTCTACACCGGCGGCCTTGCCTTTCTGTACGCGGGCGCCTTTCAACTGCTGGGGATAAAACTGACTTCGATCCGCATCGTCTTCTACTGCTTCGCGGCCGCCGTGATTCCCGTTTTCTACGCGCTTGCCGCGCGCGTCGTCAGTTCCTGGCTCAGCGTGCTGACCACGCTGCTCTGCCTGACTTGGAGCTTTCCGAACTACTTCACCGGAATCGCGACTTGGTACGTGTTGTTGTTTTCTGTGATCGCCACCTGGTGCCTGTTCCGCTATTTCGACCTGAACCGGCGCCGCTGGTTGCTCCTGGCCGGCGTCTGCAGCGGACTGGCTTTGACGGTCAAGATTACCGGCCTGTACTATATCGCCGCCCTCGCGCTCACCCTGCTCTTTCGAGACCAGGTGCGTTCGCACGCAGAGACCGCGGCGACCGAGGGCCGTTCGCGGGTCTGGCTGCTCGTGACGACCGCCATCGCGACGGTCTTTCTATCGCTCCTGGTGATCTTGCTGAAACGAGCCTGGGGGGCGACGGAGGCGGCGTATTTTTTGGTGCCGGCGGGGGCAGTTTGCGCTCTCCTGGTGTGGAACGAATGGCGGGAAGGAAGAGGCGCCTGGGGCCGAAGATGCCGGCAATTGACGGGCGAGACGGCCTGGTTCGCAGCGGGCGTCCTGCTTCCCGCCGCCTGCTTCCTCGCCCCCTTTGTCCTCGGTGCTGCGGTGGTCGATTTGTACCGTGGTGTGTTCGTGCTCCCGC
>CAYUFW010000312.1:0-9511 GCA_964443915.1 uncultured Pirellulaceae bacterium | reverse complement strand
CCCTCTCCCGCGGAGGCGTTATGCTGGCAGCAACTACCGGGCCGAACAGAATTGGACCTGTCCCCTTTTTGCCGCGCACGCCTTGCCGGATGTGTTGTCAATCAAGTAGGATTTGCTGTCGCTGAAGTCCGTGAGGCGAGCGGCAGCGGGATTTTCCGTTCGGCCGTGACGCCGAAATCACGATGGGGAGGCAAATCCATGAAGCAACTCTATATCGATGGTGCCTGGTCCGGCGGCGCCGGCGGGCGAACTTGGACGGTGACGAATCCGGCGACGGGAGAGCGGTTAGACGACGTCGCGGTGGCCGACGCCGCCGACGTCGATCGCGCGGTGCGGGCGGCGCGGCGGGCGTTCGACGAGGGACCGTGGCCGCGGCTGGATCCGCTGGTCCGCGGCCGGATGCTGTATCACCTGGCGGAGCGGATTCGCGCCCGGCTCGAAGACTTGGCGATGACCGATACGTTGAACATCGGCAAGCCGATCCGCGATACGCGCGGCTTCGACGTGCCGTGCGCGGCCGACCTGTTCGAGAGCTACGCCGGGCTGGCCGACAAGATTGCCGGCAAGTGCTACGGGACGCTGCCGGACAACGTCACGCTGCAGTTCCGGGAACCGCTGGGCGCCGTGGCGGCCATCGTGCCCTGGAACTTCCCGCTCACCAACGCGGCGATCAAACTGGCGCCGATCCTGGCCTGCGGGAACACGGTGGTGCTGAAGCCGTCCGAAGTCTCGCCGCTGTCCGCCCTGATGCTGGCAAAATTGGCCCACGAAGTCGGCTTGCCGCCGGGCGTGCTGAACGTCGTCCACGGGACGGGCGCCGAGACCGGGGCGGCGCTGGTCCGGCATCCGGGGATCGACAAGATCACGTTCACCGGCCGCCATCAGACCGGCGTCCAGATGCTGGAAGCGGCCAAAGTCGGGATGAAGAGCGTGATGCTGGAACTGGGCGGCAAGACGCCGAGCGTCGTCTTCCCGGACGCGCCGCTGGAACACGTCGTCAACGGGGTGATCACGGGCATCTTCTTCAACCTGGGGCAGGTCTGCGTCGCCGGCTCGCGGCTGCTGGTCCACGAGAGCCAGCACGACGAACTGCTGGAACGTATCGTCGCCAAGGTGAAGACGCTCCGGCAGGGCGACCCCACCGACCCGGACAATCATCTCGGCTGCCTCGCCACGCCGCTGCACTGCGCGAACGTGCGGCGTTACGTCGAGCAGGCCCACCACGAAGGCGCCCTCCCCGTGCTGACGGGGCCGTTTCCGGCCGACCCGCAGAACTGCTTCTTCCCGCCGACCATCTTCGATCGCGTCACGCCTCCGATGACGATCGCCCGCGAAGAGGTGTTCGGCCCGGTGCTGAGCGTGCTGACCTTCCGCGACGAAGACGACGCGGTGCGAGTGGCGAACGATTGCGAGTTCGGCTTGATGGCCAACCTTTGGACGTCCGATGGCGGACGGGCTCTACGCGTGGCGCGGCGGCTGCGGGCCGGGCGGATTGCGATCAACGGCGGCGGGGCCCTCCGACCGAACGTCCCGGTCTTCGGCTACAAGCTGAGCGGCATCGGGGCCGAGCTGGGGTTCGACGAAACGGTACACGAGTACACCAACTCGAAGGCCGTGCTGTATTCGCTGGCGACGGAGAAGACACCATGGCCGGAGTAGACCGCGTCGCCGAACCGGATCCGCGCATCGGCCGGCCGCTGGCCGAACTGGACACGCCGGCGCTGTTGCTGGACCGCGCGGCGAGCGACCGCAATCTGGCCCGGATGGCGGCCTTCTTTCAGGACCGCCCCGCGAAGCTGCGTCCCCACTTCAAGAACCACAAGTGCGTGACGCTCGCCAAGCGGCAACTGGCGGCCGGGGCCGTCGGCATGACGTGCGCGAAGTTGGGCGAGGCGGAAGTGCTGGTCGAGCACGGTTTCCCGGACGTGCTGATCGCCAACCAGGTCGTCGGCGATGCCAAGCTGGCCCGGCTCGCTCGGCTTGCTCTACGAGCCCGGATCGGCGTCGCCATCGATCACGGGGACCAGGCGGCCGCGATCTCGAAAGCCGCCACGGCCGCCGGAGCCGTCGTCGATGTGCTGGTCGAGGTCGATATCGGGATGGGACGTTGCGGCGTACCGCCCGGCGCAGCGGCGGTCGAGTTGGCGCAGGGCGTGACCGAGTTGCCGGGAGTCCGTTTCGCCGGGTTGCAGGCCTTTGAAGGGCACTTGGTGAACGTGCCGGATCGGGCTGAACGGACCGAACGTGCCAAGGCGGCCATGCAACAGGCGATCGACACGCGCCGGATGCTCGAAGCCGCGGGCATCCCCGTCGGTTGCCTGAGCGGTTGTTCCAGCGCAACCTACGACAGCACGGGCACGATGGCGGGCGTCGACGAGGTCCAGGCCGGCACCTACGCTACGATGGACCGGCAGTACCACCGGCTGGTACCCGAGTTCGAGATTGCGTTGTCGGTCCTGGTCAGCGTCATCAGCCGCCCCGGCCCCGGCAAGGCGGTACTGGATCTGGGCGTCAAAGGGGCGGGTGGCGAGTTTGGGGTGCCGGCCATCCGCGATTTCCCCGACGTGGAAATCCCGTTCTTCCTGGCCGAGGAACATACGGTCGTCCGCAACGCGCCGGATTGGCCCATCGGTCAGGTGCTGCACCTGGTCCCCAGCCACGCCTGCACCACGTGCAACCTGTACCGTGAGTTGGTGGTCCATGAACACGGCCGCGTCGTCGACGTCTGGCCGATTGAAGCGTCCGGACGATTGTCATGAGTTCTCGCCCCGGCCAACGGTGGGCGTGAGCCCACTGGTTGTTTTGCTGTTGGCAGGCCAGCCTCGGCAAAACCGGTGGGCTAACGCCCACCGTTCGCCGGGGCAACAAAGAAAGTGAGCGTCGAGCCATGAAACGTTATCCCTGTTGCATCTTGGCCACGTGCTGCGTGCCCTGGGATGAGGCGGGCCGTTTTGCGGAAGCGATCTTCCGGCGCACGGTGCGGATGACGCTGTCCGCGGGAACCAGGCACGTGTATGTCTTCGGCACGACGGGCGAAGGCTACGCGGTGACCGACCGGCAGTTCGACCAGGTCGTCGCGGCTTTCTCCGACGAGATGCGGCAGGCCGGCGCCGAGCCGATGGTCGGCCTCATCAGCCTGTCGCTGGGGACGGTCCTTGAACGGATCCAGCGCTGCCGCGACCAGGGCGTGCGGCAGTTCCAGATCTCGCTGCCCAGTTGGGGCGCGCTGAACGATCGGGAACTCTTCTGCTTCTTCGACTCCGTTTGCGGCTCGTTCCCCGATTGCCAGTTCCTGCACTACAACTTGCCGCGCGCCAAGCGGATTGTGACGGGCCGGGAGTATGGACGACTCGCGGCAGCGAATCCGAACCTGGTGGCGACGAAAAACACCGGCGATTCGCTGGCGCACATCCAGAGCCTGCTGGAGGACGCCCCGCAGTTGCAGCACTTCCTGTCCGAGACCGGCTTCGTCTACGGCTCGCTTCTCGGGGAATGCGGGATTCTGGCGTCGCTGATCATGAACTGGCCGAAGCTGCACGCCTTGCTGGAAGCCGGAAAACGCCGCGACGTGGCGACGCTGGTGTCGATCCAGCGAGAAGTCAGCGTCGTCCTGCAAACGTTGTTCGAGACGATCCACGCGGGCCGCATCGACGGGGCCTATGACAAGCTGTTCGAGAAGATGCACGACCCCGAGTTCCCGCTCCGTCTGCTGCCGCCCTACGCCGGTTCGACCGACGACGAGTTCCGGGCGTTTGTCCAACTGCTGGGCCAACGATTGCCGGAGTGGGTGCCGCAAGTCGATCCGTAGGCCGGAACAAGTCCGCGCAGTTCCGGCAGGAGTTTTTGCAGTTTTCGGGCCGTTGGCCCTGCCGGAACTGCGCGGACTTGTTCCGGTCTACTTTTGTACCGGCCTATTACTGTTCCGACCTACTTGTTATCTTGCCATGCGAGGAACCCATGAAAGCGAATCCAATCCTACTACTGGTGGCCGCCTCAGCGGCGAACTTCATGTGTCTGGGCGTCTTGCGGGCCGAAGAGGCCAAACACCACGAGCCGGTGCAACTCGCGCCGGAGCTTCAGGAACGATGTTTGGCCACGCTCCGCAAGGGGCTCGCTTCCGACGAATTCTGGCCGTCGATGCACGCGGCCGAGGCCTTGACGCTGGCCGGCCACGGAGACGAGGTCGTCGCGGCGTTGCGGGATCGGCTGCCGCAGGAGCGGGACGATCAGCGGCGCTGCGGGCTCGCGCGGGAATTGGTACGAGCCGGCGAGCGCCGTCCGCTGGGCGTGCTGTTCGAGATCCTGGGCAACGGGCAATCGACGGGCCGCGTCCACGCGGCGGAAAGCCTGTTCAAGATCGGCGAGTCGGGCGACGGCAAACTGCTGCGGACGGCGTTTGCACAATCGCCACACCCGCCGCTGCGACTGATGGCGGCGGCGGCCCTGGCGCGGTCTGGCGATCCGGCCGGTTTGGCTCACCTCCGCGGGCAACTGCAGTCGGATGAGCTGCCCGTTCGCCATCTGGCCGCCTGGGCCCTGACCCTGCTGGGCGGCAGGCCCGACATGAAACGGCTGCTGAGTCTGCTGGAGAGCGAGCAGGATGCCACGGCGCGAGTCATGCTTGTCAGTGCGCTGGCCTGTCTGGGCCATCCGACAGGACGTGAAGGGCTGGGACGCTGCCTCGACTCGGACGAGGTGAGCGTACGAGCGATGGCGGCCGAGTTTGTGGGCCACAGCCGGTGCGTCGAGTTGCAGGCGAAACTCGTGCAGCTCTTGGACGATCCCGCGCTGGACGCTCGCCTGCGTGCGGCCCAAGCGCTTATTGCGCTGTCGCAACCCGCTGCGTGAATTAGCCGAGACGCGCTAGAGTCCGGTTTGCGTGGCGATGACAGCAACCGTGAGCTAGCGCCCTGTGGCTGATGGATACTCCTCCGCACCAGCCAATTCCAAGAGGTCCGTCCCATGTTCAACCTCGAAGATCACGGTTTGATTTTCGACGCCACCCGGCAGCCGCCGGAGGGGCGGATCGCGTTCTTCACGTCGCTGTGTCCGCTGCGTTCGGGGACCATCCTGTGCGGCTTTCAGAACGGGCCCGGCAAGCACGCCGCCACGTGTACCATCCGCTTGTGCCGATCGTCGGACGGCGGGCAGACGTGGGCGCTGCTGCCGGTCCGGTTCGAGACGCGGTGGGCCGGTGTTCCCGGTTCCTTGGCGGCGGCAGAAATGGTCGAAGTCGAACCGGGGCGGCTGCTGCTGTTTTCGACGTGGTTTGACCGCAGCGACCCGGCGCGGCCGCTGTTCGACCCGGTGACGGAGGGGATTCTTAAAGCGAAGCAGTTGCTGGCGGTGTCCCACGACGACGGCACGACTTGGAGTGCCTGGCGCGAGCTGTCGACGGGCGAGCTTCGAGGCTGTTCTCTGACCGGGCCGGTTCTGCGCTGGAACGACGGCACGATCGCCTTTCCGCTGGAGAGCTTCAAGGAGTTCGACGATCCGCGTCCGGGCCGCCATGCTGCGTGGCTGCTGGTTTCGCGCGACGGTGGCGAATCGTTCTCGCCGCCGCTGCTCGTCGCCCAGCACCCCGAACACAAGATCTACTACTGGGACCAGCGATTGTGTACCGGCGCGGGTCCCGGCGAATTCACCGCCTTGTTCTGGACCCACGACTTGGCCGAGAAACGCGACTTGACCGTCCATCTGCGGCACGGCACCGTGACCCGCGAGACGATCGCCGCTTCTCCGGTCTGCGCCACACCGATCCCTGGCCAGATCGCGGCGCCGCTGCGGCTGGACGATGGCCGGCTGCTGGCCTTCGTCGTGGACCGTGGCCGGCCGGGGACGATGACGCTGTGGTGCTCGCACGACAACGGCGAGAGCTGGCCCGCCGCCGAGCGCCTCGTCGTCTACACCCACGACGAACGAGCCGCGATCACGCAAGGCCGCGAGAACGTCGACTTCAAGCAGTACTGGGAAGACATGGGCAGATGGAGTTTTGGGCATCCAGCCATCCGGCCGTTGGCCGAGGGCCGAGTGCTGCTGGCCTGGTATGCCGGCGCTCCCGATTGCATGAGTCTGCATTGGGCCCGCATCCGGCTCGCGTAGGCAGAGAGCGCAGGACGGCGCTGACTGTAGCGAGAAGCCGAACGATCCGCCGGGCAAGCTGGCGGGATTCGGGGAGGAGGGGGGTGGCCCCCAGAACCGTGATTTCGATCTTGCTAGGCAGCCCGCGAGACCGGCGTCTTTGCCCAGACTACCGGAGCGATCGCAATTTTGGCATGTCGTTCGGCTTGCGTGTTGCTGGCGGCCAAACTAAACTCAGCACTTAGAGGGGCGTGTCGCTCTGACCTGCCTGCCGTCCTTGGCGCGTCCCACCCAATGCTTCCTAATTTCTTTCCTAGTTTTTGCTGATTGGAGGTCGAATCATGCGCTATCGTCAGAAAGGTTTTACCCTCGTCGAGCTGCTGGTGGTGATCGCCATCATCGGCATCCTGGTCGCCCTGCTGTTGCCGGCGATCCAGGCGGCTCGCGAAGCGGCTCGCCGCACTCAGTGCTACAACAACATGAAGCAATTCGGACTGGCGGCCCAGAACTACCACGACGTGTACAAGAAGTTTCCGAGATTCACGTACTACAGGACCGGGCTGGATCATTGGCGGGGTTTCAGCGTCCATGTCATGCTTCTGCCCTACATGGAACAGGGGGCCATCTACGACCAGATCGACTGGAACGTCGAGTGGTATCACGGCAACAACAATCACATGAAGACATCGTCGATCCCGGCCTTTCTGTGCCCCTCGGACATCCAGCCGATCGGCCACCCGACCACCGCAGAATGGTCCGGCGGTCCAGGCTGCAATTACGCGGTCAGCATTGGTCCCACGCTGGATTGGGATAATTCGACGACCACCCCTGGCGTTTTCCGGATGGGAGCGGAAACACCGATGGCCGAGATCATCGACGGAACGTCGAACACCATCCTGGCCTCGGAGGTCCTCCGCGGCGACGGAAACGGTTCGCGGTACACTGCCGGTGAGCCGGTCATCAACCGGCTGTACAGCGGGGGCACGTCCGTGGCTCAAGCTGCCATCGAGGCTTGGGGGGCTCAGTGCGAACTCGGTATCGCGTCCCACCTGAGCACCAACGGGTGGAGTTGGCAAGGGGCCAATATGACCCAAAACGTCTTCAACACCGTCGCCCCTCCGAACTACAAGTACCCGACTTGTGTCTCCGTGAATCCGCCCGGCTTCTCCGCGGATCGGGACGGGCTGTACCCGGCTCGCAGCCGGCATCCGGGCGGCGTCAACACGACGATGGCGGACGGATCGGTGCAATTCATCAGTGGCGATGTCAACTGGGACCTGTACCAGGCACTCGGAACTCGTAACGGCGGTGAGGCAACAGAGATGCCGTAGGCGGCGCGGGCTGTGATCGAGACGAACTCTGTGAATCGGGAGTAGATTGGATATGTGGAAATGGAAACTGTTGTTGTTGGCGCTGTTGGTCGGAACGTTCGGCTGCGGCACCGAGGTCCGCGAGGAGTCCGTGACTCCGCCCAGTGTGACGCCCAAAGAGGCGATCAAGTCGGCGCTGGACCAGGTGGTTCAGAGCGGGCAAGTCGGCAGCGAAATCGGCGCGGTGATGCAGCAGATCGAGGCCCTCAAGGCCACCGACGCGGCCACCGCCACGGCGCTGGAGACTGATGCTCGGGCGCTCATGTCGATGGGGTCCGGCGATGCTGCCAAGGCCAAGGCCAAGGAGATGTTGGGCAAGCTCGGGGGCGGGGGGTAGCACCTGCCCCGGATGCCTGTAGGTTGGACATTCTTGTCCGACGCCAGGTGACATGTCCGACCCCAAGTGACGGGCAGGAATGCCCGTCCTACTCAGGCTTGACCTTTGGCACACAATTCGACACGATGAGCCCCTGCCGGATGCACGTTCCGGCGGGGGCTTTTTTTCGCGTCCATCGAGACAGGCAACCCAACAGCGACCGTCTCGTGTGTCGGTCTTGGTCCCGTCACGGCTTGACGTGAGGTCTGACGCTTGGAACCGTCCCAGAAACAACCTGTCCCGATCCGCCGTTGGGCCCGCCTGATCGCCATCGCGGCCGTCGCGGCGCTGGCCATTGCGGCGATCTGGGTCGGAATCACGCCGCACGGCGAGACGGCCATCGATCCGCAGATCGCGGAAACGGCGGCCCGTGCGTCGCCGGAAGTTGGCCAGTTGATCCGCGAGGCCGCTGGGGTGGTCGCCCAACTGCACGAGCAGTTCCCGGAGCATCCGGAAACTCTCGACGTGGCGGCCCGCTTGCACGCGAAGTTCGGCCGGGAGGAGCGCGCGGTAGAAATCTGGAAGCGGATCCTGGAACTCGACCCCCGCTCGTCCGCTGCTTGCCGGGCGATTGCGGCGACGGCCTTGGAAAAGGGGGACATGGCCGAGGCGGAGACCTACTTCCGCAAAGCCCTGGAATGGGAGCCGGAGTCCAGCAGCCTCACGGCGCAACTGGGCGAGACGCTGCTGAATCAGGGCCACGTCGCGGAGGCGATCAGCGTGCTGGAGGCGAGCCGCCGACGGGACCCGAAGGCGTTCGCGGTTCTCGCGCTGCTCGGCCAAGCGTACGTCCAGGCCAAGGAGTACGCCAAGGCGCGTGAGTGCTTGGAAATGGCGATCGGAATCGAGCCGGGCTACACCAATCAGTACTTCTCGCTGGCGACCGCCTGCGCGCGGCTGGGCGACAAGGCAGCGGCCGAACAGTACACGAAAAAATTCCGGGAACTCAAAGCGCGGGACGAACAG
This sequence comes from uncultured Pirellulaceae bacterium, assembly GCA_964443915.1. Classification (GTDB taxonomy): domain Bacteria; phylum Planctomycetota; class Planctomycetia; order Pirellulales; family Pirellulaceae; genus Anammoximicrobium. Next base: position 718 of record CAYUFW010000312.1, on the reverse strand, counting down.
ATCCATCGCCAGGGGCTGAAGACGTCCGACGACGTGGGCGTGGCCCGGCAGTCGGCGGCGGAAATCTACGCGGCCGCCGGACAGGCGTGCGTGTCTCTGGGCGACGTGGCGACCGGAGAGCAGCTTCTGCTGCGGGCCGTCGAATTGGATCCCGAAGATGTCGAGGGCCGCTTGGTGCTGGCTTGGCTGTACGGTCGCCAAGGCCGCGAGGAGGAAGCGGGGCGAGTCTTGGACGAAGTCACCCGCATCGCTTCGGATCAGGCGACGGTGTTCTTGCGGGTGGCCTTGATCCAGCAGGAGCTGCGTCGCTTCGACGCTGCGGAAGCGGCCTGGCGCCGGGCGGCGGAGCTGTCGCCGCACCAGACTCGCCCGCTGACCGCGCTGGTTCAGTTGGCCCTGGCCCGCAACCAGAACCTCGCCGACGCGGTCGTTTGGGCCAAGAAAGCCGCCGAACTCGAACCGATCGCCGAAAACTACGCCCTGCTGAGCGTGGTCTGCCAGCGCTCGGGGGACCGCGCGGGAGCCATCGCCGCGGCCGAGCAGGCGTGCAAGTTGGAGCCGGGAAACGCGGATTTCCTGCGATTGCTCGGGCGGGCACGCGGCGTCAGGTAGGACGAAAGCCGAAGCCCAGGGCTGGGCCCCCTAGTGCGGTTTCGAGGCTAGAAAGTGGGGTAAGCTTCCAGCTTGCCAGCGACAAACGACCGCAAGCTGGAAGCTT
>CAYUFW010000311.1:0-9592 GCA_964443915.1 uncultured Pirellulaceae bacterium | reverse complement strand
GCCAGGCTGGCCAGCGCATCGCGGCCGCTGGTCTCCGGCGGGCGCCGCTCGCGGACCGCTTGCAGCCACTCGTATTGAGCCAGCGCGAACGGGTCGCTCAGCCCCAGCGGAAAATGCCGGGCCTTGCGGTCGGCCGGACATCCCTGCTCGTACAGCTGCGCCAAGTTGGCCGTGGCGCCGTCGCCGCACGTGACGTCGTCGCCGGAAACACGGCCGCCAGAGGCGTAATAGACGTCTCCCGTGCCGGGCATCGTCCCGCCGCCGCGGCCGGCCCAGCTGGCCGTCAGTTCGCCGGTCGCTCCCGCCGCCGTGGCGAACGAGGCGTACACCGTGTCGTCCGCGTCGCATTCGACACGCTGCGTCGGGCGGCCTTGTTCGTCGTGGCCCCAGCGGACCGGCTCGACGATGGCCGTCCGGGCCTGGATGTCGCCGATTTCACCGGCCAGGGCGCGGATCAGGTCGAAGCGGTGTACGCCCACGTCCAGCGAGATTCCGCCGCCCTCGACGCGCCGGTGGCGCCACGGCGTGTCGGCCACGACGCGGTCGGGAGCCCAACGCGCCCCCACGCTGCCGATCAGCATGATCTGCAGATTGCCGAGCCGGCCCGACTCGAACAACCACTGCAGGTGCCGCGTGCGCGTCATGTACCGCCCGCTCTGGAACACACCCAGAACCCGCTGGTGCGACTCGGCCAGTTCGCACATCCGCCGGGCGGCCCGGACCGAGACGGCCATCGGCTTCTCTGTCAGCAGGTCCTTATCCGCGCTCAACGCAGCTTCGGCCACCTGGTGATGGAGTGCGTGACTCGTAAAGTCATTGACTGCCGTGATCGGCGCCTCGGCCACCATGCGGCGGAAGTCGGTGTAGACATGGACGTCGACGTCGTCCTGGAAATCGGAGAGATACTCGTCGGCCACGGCCAGCGGATCCCCCGCGAACTGGCTGACCGCCGCCCGCTGCGGCGGACCTTCGCCACGCCGCACGTACATCCGGGCTTCGTCCTCGTACAGCGAACACAGGGCCGTGATGCGGAAATCGTCCACACCGGCTTCCCGCAACAGGCGGTAGCCCCGCAAGTGCGCCGCCATAATACGCCCACAGCCGACAACCCCGATGCGAATCATGGGTGACCTCAACCTGTAGCGTGGCTCTCCGATCACACGAACTTCGTAACCCCCGGCATGGCCACGGGGTATTTTCCGTCCGGCCCTGGCAACGTCGGCGGCGCGGCGTCGAAGGCATAACGCTGCGGCGACAGGTCCAGCTTGGAGTTCTTCATCTGTTCCCACTCGATCATCTGGCCCGTGTAACCGGCCGTGCGCCCCATGATGGCGACCAGCGTGCTCTGGCACATGTACTCGCCGTTGTTGATCACCTTGCCCGCGCGGATCGCGGCGAACAACTCGTCCTGTTCGACCTGGTGCATGGGCCGCAAGGCGTCCTTGCGGGCCTTCTTCACACCGAAGCCCGACAGGTCTCCGGCTTGCTGGCCGTACTCCCACTTCGTCTCGCCCTCGATGCGGCCCTTCTGCAGATCGCAGCGCCCCTTGGTGCCCATCAGCATTTCGGAGTAATCGTTGTAGCAGTTGGGTTGCTGCCGGGCGATGGCGTACATCCGCGCGCCGTCGTCGTATTCGTACACCACCGCGTGGTGGTCGTAGATATCGCCGTACTTCGACTCGACGCGGACCTGGCGCCCGCTGGCGGCCCACGCTTTGACCGGCGCCCGGTCGCGCAGGGCCCAGGTGCATTTGTCCAAGCCGTGGATTTGCTGCTCGACGTTGTGATCGCCGGAGAGCCAGGTGAAGTAGTACCAGTTGCGCATCTGGAACTCCATCTCCGTCCACTCCGGCTGCCGCGGCCGTTCCCAGAGGTAGCCCAGATTGCGCGTGCTCTGCACGGCCAGGATGTCGCCGATCGCTCCGTCGTGGACCCGTTTGACCGTCTCGCGGATCACCGTGTCGTAGCGCCAGCACAGTCCCGATACGACGCACAGGTTTTTCTTGCGTGCCAGCTCGCAGGTCGCCATCACGCTCCGCACGCCCGTCGCGTCCACGCCCACGGGCTTTTCGGCGAACACGTGCTTGTCGGCCTCGATCGCCGCCGCCAGGTGCAGCGGACGGAAGTGGGGCGGCGCGGCCAACAGGACCACATCCACGCCGCAGGCGATCAACTGCTTGTAGGAATCGAAACCGGCAAAGCAGCGGCTCGGGTCGACGTCGACCTGGTCGGGATGCCGGTCCTTGAGCGCCTTCAGAGTGCCGTTCATCCGATCGGCGAAGGCGTCGGCCAAGGCCACCACGCGCACGCCCGGATCGGCGTTGATGGCGTTCGAGGCGGCCCCGGCCCCGCGGCTGCCACAGCCGATCAGGCCGACCCTCAAGATATCGCTGCCGGCCGCATGGACGCCGCGATGCACGGCCAGGACGCTTCCCCCTACGGCAGCCGTAGTGCGCAAGAATTGACGACGTGAGATGCTCATCATATCCTCCCGGAGTTGGGACGCAGGCAGAACGAGTCGTTGCTCGATGACGGTAGGATGCTGCCGCAGACTGAACGGAGGCCAACCTGCGGCGCAGTTGATTTTCGCACGAGCCGGGAACGCGGGTCAATGAGCTTATTCGCAGAAAAGGTAAGAGTTTGCGGCACGGCCGCGCGTCCCGCCAAGCCCTTGCAGGAAAACGTTGAATCGTGCCTCGCGTCTCCCGGTTCCCGCCTCCCGTCTAGCGATTCAACTGGATCAAGTCTCCCGCCGCCAAGGTCAGCCGGATCCGCAGCGTTTTGTCTTTCGTTTCCTGCGACGCGATCTTTCCCGTGACCGACGTGATCTCGCGGTAGGCGGGGGCGTCGTCGAGTTCGACGGCAATCGTCTGCTCGCCGCCCGTCCAGTTGGAGAGCGCGATGATGTCCGCCTCGGGCGACTGAATCCAATTGGCCTCGACGCGATAGTTGTCCGTCCGCACGCGGGGCCGAATGCCGCCCGCGGCCAGGACCTTATGCATCCAGTTCCGATGCGCGGCGTCGAAGTCCAGCGTCGAATGCTCGGCGCCCTCGGCCCGCTCGGAGGTCGCGATGTAACTGATCGCCGGGAAGAATCCCACAACGATGACCTTGCCCTTGCCGGCCGGAAGGGTCCTCCAATGGGGCTTCTGCGTGCCGCAGAACAGCTTGATCCCCTCGCACACCCCCAACTCCTTCAGACGCCGCATCTCGTATTCCGACCGGCCCGGGTCGGCCTGAAGATCGAGCGGCTCACGCTGCAGGTTCAACGCTTCGTCCAGACCCAAGGGGCGATCGAATTCGTCCCGCGCCAGCGCCCCGGCGCTCAGATACAACACGCCGCCGTCGTGGACCCATTTCACCAGAGACGGCACGGCTGACCTGCGCAGATTCGCGTCGGTGACGAACAGCATCCGATAATCGGCCAAGCGCGTTGCCAGATCGTCTTCGGACAGGACGTCGCAGCGCACGTTGCAGTGCCGCAGGAGCAGATTGAGCCAAGCCCGCTCTTTGCCGAAGACGTTGTCCCGCGTCGCGTACCAGATGTCGCCCGTGACGCTCAGCAGTTGGGCCGCGTCGGCCGGAGCCGGCTGGCCGGCCATGATGTGCGTTTCCACGGCCCCGGTGGGGAACGTGATCCGTTTGATCGCCTCGTACACCTCCGGCCGGTGGCTGTTCGTGTCGCTGGTGATCGCGTAGTGAGGCCCGTAGTTGAAGAAGCTGACGGCCTTGACTCCGTGCCCGATCTCCAGGAAGCCGCGGGCCTGGATTTCCCAACTGGGCCGGCCCAGCACGTTGTAGATGCCGAAGTTCAAACCGGGCTGCCGGCAGGCGGATCGCATCACGTCGACATAGAAGCCGTTGACCTGCCGCGTGCGCGCCCAGCCGCCCCAGTCCTCGTTCCAGCCGAACGTCAGCGCCCCGGTGCCGTAGATCTCGTACCAATCTACGCAGCGGGAAACCAGATTGCCTTCCAGCAGTTCGCAAGCGAAATTCGCGGTCGTCGGAATGCCGGGCAGATGCGCTTGCACGCTCTGCGTCCCTGCCCGAAGCATTTCCGTCATGATGTGATTCAGATACCGGCGGGTGTAGTAGTACGACGCCTTGTCGTCGGCGTTGGCCCCGGCGGGATCGTTGTTGATTCTGAGTTTGGCGATCTCGGCGTCCGCCAAGCCCAGCCGCTTCAGATACGGCGCGAAACCCTGCTGACAGGCCGGGCAAGTCGCGACGTGATCGAACCCAAAGCCCGGCTCGTCCATCAAGTTGATCATCGTCCAGCCGGTGCGATCGGGGTTCTTGTCAGCCAGGTCCTTCATGCTGTCATCGATCCGCTTCGTGTCCGGTTGGCTCAGGCAGCCCTGCGATTTCGTCAGATGGAAGAAGAAATTGGACTGCCGCTTCTTGTCGCTGCCGATGCCGATCCGCCGGAGCGATTCCCGCTCGTGGGCCACCGCTTCGGCCGTCGACCGCTGTTCGGACAGCGCCATGCCAGTAAAGAATGGAAAGTCGGTGGGCAGCTTGCCGGCAACGTCAGGAACTGCCTTGGCCGTTTCGAGCGACGCCGCGCTGCCCTGGGTCTCCGTGATCAGCCGGTACTCGACCAGATCCACGGCAAAGATGTATCCGTCACCCGTGCCTCTGCGTTCGGCCCGCTGGATCAAGCCGGCCTCGGAGGGCGTCTTGGAGAACCAGATTTCGAAGTGGGCTTCGGACTCCGGTTCATGATACGACCGCATCGCGTACAGGCTGATCCGGTTCAGACCGCCGTAGGCCAGGTACGGGGCCACATCGACCCAGGCGCTTTCCTGGCCGGCCGCCATGCGAATGCCGGGCTGGTCGGCCGATCCCGCACTGACGCCGAGGAAGATGCCCTGCCGGTTGATGTTCGCGTGCGGGGTGTACCAAGGCGAAAACGGCCGCCGGCCCCAGAAGTGAATGACGACCGGCTCCTTTTGCTCGGGCAACATGCGAACCTTGATATACAGCGGCGCAAGGTCGGTCACGGCCGGCTCGTACTTCAGATCGTCGCACAGCAGCAGCAGGTCCAAGGTTCGGGTGCAGCCGTGAACGGGGGCCAGATGGATCTTCTCAACCGCGACTTGCAGTTCGCCCGCCGCCGCGTCGAACTCGACGAAGTCCCAGATCCAACGGGCGAAACCGTCTCCCCATTTCTTCTCGCCTTCCGGCGTCGACCGCGGCGAGGCTTCCGTGTTGTCGAAGTCCTTCTTGGCAACCGGCTTGCCCTGCTGCGTTCCCGTCAGCAGGAACCCGGACTTGCTGCGATGGTTGACCATGTCCAGATAGCGGACCCAGATCCGGTACTTGCCGGCCGCCGGGATCTTGAACTTTGCCGTTGCCGTACCGGCATGTTTGTTCTGTCCGCCGAGCATTTGGCCGACCGGCCGGCTGGCGTACCAATTCTCGGGCGAATGCTCCCGAACGGTCCAGCCTTCGCCAGCGAGCGTCATCGCTTCGGCCTGCACGACTTGCGCCTTTTCCGGCAACGCGGCCCACGAGGCGGATATTGGAAACAGCGCTGCCAGCGTGGCCAGCACGGCAAACAGTGGCGGGAGGTTTGTCTTCATGGCAGGATTGGCATGGTGGTTGGTTCAGCTGCCGCAGTACCAGCGTCCATGCTACAATAACCCGCCGGCCGTGCAACTCCGGCTGCTGGTGCAGTCCGGGAAAAACCGCCACATACGCCCCGCAAACGGCCGACCGAAGGCCCCTTCGATTCCGGCCGCCGGTGTGCAACAATAGGCGGCTGGGGATCGAGCCGCTGTGGCTGTTCAATCTGGACTTCTCGTCGGAATCAATCTGATGCACGACACTTCGCCCGGAACGCTTGTGGGGGAATCTGCAGGTTCGATCGTCGATCCGGGGCTCCCCTTAGACGAACTTGCCGCTCGTGTGGAACGCGATTTTCAGCAACGGTTTGGACGCGCGCCGCAGTGGCTGGCGGCGGCGCCGGGCCGCGTGAATCTGATCGGCGAGCACACGGACTACAACGACGGCTTCGTGCTGCCGATGGCCATCGAACGTTACACCGTCATGGCGGCCGCGGAGGTGGACGGAGCGGCGGGCGGTGCCGACGTCCGGTTATACAGTTCGACGGTGAAACAAGCGGAGCGTTTCCGCGTCGGAGCTTCCGATTTCCGCCAACTGGCTCCCTGGGCGCGCTACGTGTACGGCGTCATGGCCGGCTGCGCCGAGCAGGGGCTGGAGCCGCCGGCGCTAGACGTGCTGATCGACTCGACCGTGCCCTTGGGCGGCGGGTTGTCCAGCAGCGCGGCGCTGGAAGTCGCCACCGCCACGCTGCTGGAAGCGGTGACGAGCAAAAAGCTCGATCCCATCCGCAAGGCGCTGCTGTGTCAAAAGGCGGAACACGAATACGCCGGGATGCCCTGCGGGATCATGGACCAATTCACCTCGGTCCTGGGCCAGGCCAGTCAACTGCTGTTGCTGGACTGCCGTTCGACCGAAGTGACTCTCGTGCCGCTGGCCGATCCGGACGTCGAGGTGCTGATCATCAACACCAACGTAAAACACGAACTCACGGGCAGCGAGTACCCGCTGCGGCGGAGCCAGTGTGAGGCGGCGGCTCGCGCGATGGGCGTGCGCTCGTTGCGGGAAGCCTCGCCGGAAATGCTCGCGGAGTTCAGCGCGTCGCTGGAACCCGTGCTGCAGCGCCGCGCGCGGCACGTGATCGGAGAAATCGAACGCACCGAAACGGCGGCGAAATGCCTAGCCGCGGGCGATTGGGTGCGGGTCGGCGAACTGATGTACGCCAGCCACGCTTCGCTCCGCGACGATTACGAAGTCAGCTGTGGGGAACTCGATCTGCTGGTCGAACTGGCGCAGAAGCACGGCGCCGGCGGCAAAGTCATCGGCTCGCGGATGACGGGCGGCGGCTTCGGCGGTTGTACCGTCAGCCTCGTCCGCAAGGATCATCTCGAACCGTTGGCCGCCGCGATCGCCGCCGACTATCGGCAGCAGACGGGCGTCGCACCGTCGCTGTTTACCACGCGGCCCGCCCAGGGCGCGCAGATCGTGCGAACCAAAGTGGGGTAAGCTTCCAGCTTGCCAGGTTGGCACATTTTCGATTCCCAAGCTCTCCGGGGCTGCTCAGTCGGCAAGCTGGAAGCTTACCCCACGAATTTTTCAGCAGCCTGCCGAGGCCGTCGCGGCAGTGAGTCGCGAGGCTCACGGCGCGGCTGGCACGCGAACGTGTCCGGCAAACCCGCCGCGTGGGGACATGCGGATCTCCAGCGGCTGATCTGGGCGGATGGGAAGCTCGCGAGCCTCGAAGCTGCGGTCGCGCGGGCCGTCCTCGATCAGGCCGAGCGTGTACTGGCCGTCGGCCAGAAATCGCCAATCCAGCCGGACCGTCTGCGGCTGGTCCTGCCCGTTGATCCCGCCCAGGTACCAAGTCGAGCCTTTGCGCCGGGCCACGGCCAGCCACTTGCCGGGGTAGCCGCCCAGCAGACGCGTTTCGTCCCAGGCGACGGGGACGGTCTTCAGCCACTCGAGCGGCGCCGGCGGCAGCTCGCGATAGGCGCTAACCCGGTCGGCGAAGTGCAGCAGGGCGGACTCGAACACGACGCTCAGCGCCAGTTCGTGGCCGACCGTCGTGCGGGGCGCATGTCCGCCGTTGGTGAAGGCCACGGGCGTGTAGTCCATCGGGCCGACGACGTTGCGCGTAAAGCACAGAATCGTGTTGTGCCAGGGGGCCTTCTCGGGGTACTCGGGGGAGAACGTGTAGTTCTCGGCCGCGCGCACGGCCTCCATCGACATCAGGTGCGGCCAGGTCCGCGACCAGCCGCGAGGCATGGTGCAGCCGTGGAAATTCATCAGCAGCTTGAACTCGGCGGCGTCGCGGAGGATGTCCTGGTACAGCTGCATGATGTTCTGCTTGTCGCTCTGGAAGAAATCCACCTTGATGCCCTTCACGCCCCAGTCCTGGAGCAGCTTGAACTCGAAGCGGCGCACTTCGGCCTGGTCCATGCAGCCGCGCGGCTTTTCGGTCACGATGTTGTGCGGTCCGCCCGAGTTGTACCACAGCAGCAATCCGACGCCCTTGCCGGCCGCGTACCGCGCCAATTGCCGCACGTCGCCGCCGTCCATCAGCGTCCAGTTGGCGTCGACCAGGCTGTACTCCCAGCCCATCTCGGCGGCCAGGTCCACGAACTCGCGGAGCTTGACAAAGTCCCGCGAACTGTCGTGGTCGGACCACCAACTCCAAGACACCCGGCCGGGCCTGATCCAGCCGGTGTCCTGAACCGCGCAGGGCGGGTTCAAATCCTCGACGAACGTCGACTCGAAGATCCCCGCCAGCGTGTCCGCCACGAGGATCACCCGCCAGGGCGTCTGCCAAGGCAGCGTCGACTGCGGGCAGACGTCACCGACGCCGTTGCCCTCGCCGGCTTGCGGGAAGCGGATCCGGTACATGCCGTGCGGTGCCTGCGCACCCAGTCGCGTGCCGCAATACGAGCCGTCCACCGCCGCTTCGGCCAGCAACAGCCAGTGCTTGCCGCCCGCCGTTTGAAACAGGGCCGGCAGGCACCACCCAGCTTCCCCCGGCGCCGACGTGCCGGCCGGAATCCGGTTCTGGAAATACTCCTCGTAAGCTGGCGTGTACTGGGAAGGTTCCTGGTACGGCTGGATCCAGGCCAACGCGCCCTCCGGCAGACGGAACCCGGTCGCTTCGCTGACGACCGTCCGGCGCGTGTCGTCTTGCTCCGGGAATTCGTACCGAAACGCGACCCCGTCGTTGGCCACACGAAACGTCACCTGCAGTTTCGCCCCTGTCGGATTCTGAAACACGAAGCCCTGTTGCTTCGACCAACTGCGGCGCACGGATCGCTTGCCGTGCAGCGCCCGGTACGTTTCGTCGATCGTCTGCAGCGGGCCAACCTCGGCCAGCCGCAAACCGTCCACGAACTTCTGGTCGCTGCGTTCGATCCCCAGCGGCGACCAGGGCAGCACTACGGTTTTCGCCTCACCCCGGCCGCGTTCCACGCGGTAGTACAGCCCCGCCCGATCCAGCGGACCGTCCGCCTCGCCCGCCGGTGCCCCCCGCGTCAGCGTGACGGTCGTCTGCCCGTCCGGCGACGCCACGGACCAGGGCCCCTCGGCGGCCGTGCCGGCGGCTGCGGCCTGGGACAAGATCGAAATCGTAGACGCGATGATCATGCTGAACCTTCTCATCGAAACAACTCCCGAAATCAATGCCAAGGTACCGCGGCGAATCGGGCCTCAAGACCCGCAGAAATATCTTCCGATGGCATTATGACAAAAAAACTGAACAATGCCGACCAATGCTGTCCTTTTCTTTCCCTTCCGCCTTCTTGCGGAAGACCATCCGGGCGGCGAACTCGTAGGCCGGGGCATCGACCCGAGGTGCGTGCGGATGGCCGCGTGAGTTTTCCAAATCGCGCGACCACGCCCGTCGCGTCGACGCCATCCGTCGAGCAAGGGGACACCGTGTGCGCGGCGTCCCCTTGCGTCTTTTCTGGGCCAAAGGCAGGGAAGATCTGCTTCCGGTGCGGCGGCTTCGCAGTCCCGGAAAGGGAGTTTGCCGTGACCGTCATGC
>CAYUFW010000310.1:0-9778 GCA_964443915.1 uncultured Pirellulaceae bacterium | reverse complement strand
ACAGGACGCGGAGGCGCGCGAGCTGCGCGCCCACCTGGGCCGCCTCGAAGCCCAACTCCGCGAACTGCAGCCCCGGCGCGAGGGCGAAGGCGACCGGCCGCTGCTGGTCCGCCATTTGGAGGAACTGAAGGCGGCGATGGCCAAGGCCCGCGAGGCGGGACAACGGGAGGTGGTGGAGCGTCTGGAACGCCAAATGCACGAAGTCCTTCAGAGGCTTGGCGAGCGCCCCGGCGACGGGCCGCGGCCGGAAGCGGAAGCCGCTGAGGCGCAACGCCGTTTGGCCCACGTCCGTGCAGCCATCGAGAACCTCCGCGCCGCCGGAATGCACGATCAGGCGGAGGCGTTGGCCCGCCAGGCCGAAGCGTGGATGCACGAACGGGGCCTGCCACCCGGACGCCCGCCCGAGGGCCGCGAGCGTCCCGACATGCCTCGGCCGGCAGCCCATCTGGAACGCGCCGTCCAGGAAATGCGCGAGCAGATGCAGCAGATGCGGGAGCAAATGGAAGACATGCGCCGCATGATGCAAGAACTGCGCGAGAGAGCGCCACGCTGACCGGCGCATTCCAGCAGGCGTCGTTCTGACTAGCCTGTGGCTGTTATTTCATCCCTGGGCCCGCCCATCTGCGGCACGGCGGGCCTCGGCGGAAGCGCCGCTGACGACGTAGCGGATGCCGGCCGTGGTGACGTACAGTCCCTGCACCGCGATCGCGCTGAACACGTACATCTGCCCGCCGCCGCCGAATCCGTAGCTGTGCAGGCCTGAGCCAAGGACGAAGTTCACACCGTACCAGGCCATCAGGACCAAGGAAAAACACATCACCGACAAGGCCGCCAAGCCGAACTCGCGGACCCAGCCCGCCGACCGCGCGTGCAGCACGGCCACATAGGCCAGCAGAACCACCAGGGCCCACACTTCTTTCGGGTCCCAGCCCCAGAAGCGGCCCCAAGAGTAATCGGCCCACACGGCGCCCAAGACGGTGCCGACGGCCAGCAGCAGCACGCCGACCTGCAGCGTGCGATACGTCGAGCCCGTCAAACTGCGGATCGTCGGCTGATCCTCAGAACCCGCCAGGAAGTATCCCAGCGTGATGTTGCCGATGCCCAACTGGCCCACCGCGCGCCGAAACGCGGCGGAGGCGCGATTGAAGTCCGGCGCCGAATTGCGGAGATATGCCGCGCGGGCGGCCTGGAACTGCCGTCGGGCCTGGCGCATTAAGCCGGTCGGGTCCGACTTTTCATCCCACTCGGTGCTCACCAAGTCGGAAAGGCTGATCCACTGCTGCTCCGCGCTGCCCTGGATCGGCACGACGGCCAGCACCTCTCGTTCTTGTGTCGCCTCGAAGCCCATATAGTTCGTCACCCGCGGCCGGGCGTGCGTCGCCAGCGGGTGGTCCTGGAAGACCGGCACCGTGCTCTCCATGCCCGCATAGCCCAGCGGCAGTTTCTTCTCGCCGCGAAAGCCCTTCTTGCCGCAGTAGACCGCCGAACCCGACAGGTCGTCGATCCGCACGGCGTTTTCGCGGCTGACGAACTTCTCCGAGCACATCTCGGCAAACGGCACCCCGTGGCGCTCGCAGGCCAGGATCGCTGTAGGGTTCAGCGGATCGTGCCGCACGTAGGCTTCCATCAGCAGGTACAGGTCCCCACGTCGCGGAAGTCCCACCAATCGGCCCAGACCGTTGCGGCGTACTTCCGCCACGAGGCTACGTCCGGCTCGTCGGGGTACAGGGCCGCGGCCAGCGCGTGGTTGATGCCTTGGCATTGGCTGCGGTGGTGCGACCCGCGCCACAGGCCGTCGCCGGGAGTCCACGCGCAGTGGTACTGGCGCAGCTGGAGCAGGAGACGTTTGGCCCAGCGCTCGTCCTCGTCCGTCATCAGGCCGCGCTTGCGCAATTCGCGGAAGTGAAACGCGCACAGCGTGACGCCTTCCATCGAAAACACCCCGTTCTGCTCGCGGACGCACTGGTCCACCCAGTCGGCATAATGCCGCAGCGTCTGCTTGATGCCCGCACCCAACTCGGGCCGGCCCTCCAACGCGAACACGGCCAGCGCCGGGAGCGCGTGCCGCGGCCCGTACTGACCGCGATTCGGACCGGCCTCGAAGCCCGTGGCCAACGGTCGGACGAAATCGACGTAATCCCGGCGGTTGCCCAGCCCGGCGGAAGCGGACAGCAGCCATTCTCCGATCGGCCTGCCCTGTTTGTTGGACTCCAGCCTGCAGACTCCGGCGACCCGCCGCCGGCGCAGCAACGAGCCGTCGCCAAGAAACGAACAAGGGAAGGCCGGCGTCGCAACGCCGGGCCTTCCCTCAAGCGTCGAAAGTGAACCGCTGGTTCTGGCTTACGGCTTCGGAGCTTCCGGAGCCGCGGGGGCCGCCGGAGCCGCAGCAGCGGGGGCCGGGGCCGGAGCAGCGCCTTCGGCCGGAGCCGGGGCGGGAGCAGCGCCTTCAGCCGGAGCGGGGGCCGCTCCTTCGGCTGGCTTCGCTTCGGGGGCCGCGCCCTCAGCCGGGGCGGGAGCCGCACCTTCGGCCGGAGCCGCCTCAGGACCCGGAGCCGGCGGTGCCATGTCAGGCGGAGCCACGCTCTGATTCACCGGACCGCTATCCCCGCAACCCACGACAAAGAACCCAACGGCCAACACGACCAACAACAGACTCAAACCCTTCATCGAATCACCCCTTTCGTAAAAATGGAGTTTCCTAAAGCGAGGTCTACCCAACCCCGCGAAGAGCGTTGCTTCACATCGTATAGATCCCAGACCGAACCGTTTTATTCCCGCCGGCCGCAAGAAAGCCAGCAATCGCCTTGCCCCCTGGTAATTCTTGGACAAACTCGGGAATAATAGCCAAGGCGAAGGGATCTGTTAGGAGGCAGGGTCTCGATGGCTACACAACGTATGGCAGGCGGTGACGGCGTGACATCGGCGGCTACGTCGCCTCTGGACATGCGGACGTTGGTCGTCGACCACCATCGGGATGTTTACCGCTACGCGTACCGGCTCACCGGACGCGTGGCCGATGCCGAAGACCTTGCGCAGCAAACGTTTCTGATCGCTCAGCAGCGGCTGCACCAGGTTCGACAACCCGACCGCGTCCTCAGTTGGCTGTTCGCCATTCTGAGAACTTGTTACTTGAAAAGTGAGCGGAAGTCTGTGCCGCTGCCGGCCTCCGGCATCGAACTGGATGTGGACGGCATCCCGGACGGGACGGCCGAAAAACCGATCGACGAGGAATTGTTGCAGGCGGCGATCGACGAGTTGCCGGATGAATTTAAGCTGGTCTTGGTGATGTTTTACTTCGAGGAGTGTTCGTACAAGGAAATCGCAGAGAAGCTGCAGATTCCCATCGGGACGGTCATGAGTCGACTGACGCGAGCCAAAGGCCGGCTGAGAGCCCGGTTGCTGGAAGCGGAGGCAGTCTCCGACCCCAAAACGACGCGGCAAATGGCGGTGAGGTGATGACTGATCGGAACATCCAACAAGCGATTGACGCCTGCCGTCCCGGACGAGATGACCTCCAGTCTCCGGAAATGGACTTTCTGGCGGAGGCCGTGCGGAGCGATCCCGAAGTCCGCCGCCAGTACGAACGCAGCCAGCAGTTCGACGCCGCTGTCAGCTGGGCGTTTCGCGATGTGCCTGTACCCGCGGACTTGGGCGAACGATTGCTGGCAGTCGCCGGAACTTCGCCCGAACCGTCGCCAGTCGCCCCGCTGGAATTGTCATCCCCGCCATCCTCGGCACACGATGTCCGTCAGGATCTCAAGCCGGACCGCCGCTGGCCGCGAGGAATTCGGCGGCGGACATGGACCGTCTTGGCCGGGAGCTTGGCTGCTGCCGCGGCCCTCGTCGGCTTCTTGATTGTCGCCCAGCCATTCGGGGCCGCCGAGCCCGTGGCGGATGAACGACTGCCGGGTGAGATCCAGGTGTGGACCGATGCGGTCGTGAGGCAGGGGTGGAACGACAACCTGCAGGCCGCCGAACTGGGTGAGCGTCCGCTGGACGCAGCGGTCCGTGGGATGCCTCGTCGATGGTGCCAAATCGCGACGGACTATGACGCTCGAACCATGGTGTATGACTTGGCCCCGCCAGGATCGGACCCGGCGGTGGTGTTCTGCATGAGGTCCAAGGCCAGGACCTCTGCGTTGCCCAACTCCCCTCCCTGGAACGCATTCTCTGCGACGGGCGGACTGACCTTGGGAGTCTGGCGTCGCGGGAACATGGTCTACGTGCTTGTCGTGCAAGGGGGGCCACGGCGCTACCGCGAGTTCATCGGCGCGTCGCCCTTGATCGGTTTCCGGACTGGGGCCGGCTGCCCAGCTTCTCTAACCGTGAAAGCTTGACAGGGACACGAGGATTCAGGGCAACGCGGCTAATCTTGCGTAGGATTCTCGACCGAATCCTCATCTGGGTGGCCGTGCGCGCATCACCACAGCCGGCTGCCGTTCAACCTGCCGAAATACCACCAGCGCACCGGAAATCCTCATGATCGCGTCAACCTGGAATTCGCTGTTCGTGATGGTCGCGATGACTGCCGGAATGTTTGCCCAGCAGGTCGCCCACAAGTTCTCTGCCGCGAGTGAGGACAATCAAGTGGGCTCGGTGGGCGGCTTGGAGCTGTTCTGCTCCGCGGAAGACTACTATTTGGCAGGCCATTTCCAGCCGACTGCTGCAGAATCCGTAACGTCCGAGGCTCCAACTGCCCCCGCGGAATCGAACGTCGAACCGGCGCCGGCTATGGCCGAACCGCAACCGGCGGAGGCACGCGAGCCAGCCGCGGAGCCCGCCGACCCGGCCCCGGTGCCGGTGCCCGAAGCGGCTCCGGACGAATCAGCCCCGCCAGCTCCGCAACTCGCATCCGATGAATCCCCGGCGACGGAGGCCCAAGCCGAAACGCCAGCGGAAGCTGCGCCGCCATCGGTCCCAGTCGCCGAGGCGGCTCCAACCGAACCGGCGGCGGACATGCCCGAACTCACGGCGCCGGCACCGGCCAAGGAAGCTCCCCGGAGCGCGGACGCCACGGAAGTCCTTCCACCTCCACCGCCCGAGAAGGAGATGCGGCGGGCCGTCAGCCAGTTTGGCGCGTTCGATGAACCACCTGTGCAGGTCGCGCCGCCCCGGACGCCGTCACGGGCGCCCCTGCCGGCGACCATCGTCGTGCCCGGTGAGCGGACGTATCCTGAAATGACGACGGCCGACGCCGGACGCTACCTCAGCCCGGAGGAATTGGTGCGGGAGCGGGCGGTGGAGCGGGGCGAACAGCGCCGGCAACGCATCGAGACTCGCAAATGGCTTGGCGTCGTACCGCTGCGACCGTCGGTCACGGACGTCCCCTACACGACGGTCGAGGAGCCGCAACAACTGCTCCTGGTCGTTCCGCACGCGCCGGCCAACGTCGGGCCCTGACGCACTTCGGCCAGCGGTGGGCGTGAGCCCACTGGACCCCCTGATGCCGGCAGGCCCGCGGCGAACGGTGGGCGTGAGCCCACCGGTCCGGCTGATGTTGGCAGGCCAACGCGGAGAAAAGAACCGCTGGGCTCACGCCCACCGCTGGCCGGGGCTTACCGGGGTCGCCGCGTTCCCCGGCATTTCGGGAGAAGCCGGGCTCCGGAAGTTGTGCGCGCGGCAGCTTCAGGTTACAAAACGGTACGGCACACGATGGTGAAACCCGTCAACCGCGTGCCATCGAGCCACTACCCCAGCTTCAACGGATCCCTGCCATGCGCGTACTTGGACGAAGATATGATACTCGGGAAGCCGTCGTCGTAAGCGTCGACGACGGTCGGATCTCTGATGTCTCCGCGGCCGGCCAGTCCCGCGCCAGCGGGACGCTCCCTTGGCTCGCGCCGGGATTCGTCGACGTGCAAGTCAACGGCTTCGACGGCTGCGAGTTCAACGATCCGGCGCTGACCGTCGCCGACGTGTTGCGGGTCAGCAGCATCTTGGACCGGTTCGGTGTCACCAGCTACTACCCGACGGTGACGACCGACAGTTACGAGGCGTTGTCCCGGACCATGAGCACGCTGGCCCGCGCGTGCCAGCAGTCGGCGGAGGTGACCCGCCGCGTTCCCGGATTCCATTTGGAAGGACCGTACATCACGCCCGAAGACGGCGCGCGGGGCGCTCATCCGCGTCAGCACGTCCGTCCGCCAGCGTGGAACGAATTCCAACGTCTGCAGGAGGCCGCGGACGGCCGGATCCGCATTCTGACGTTGTCACCCGAATACGACGCGGCGGCGGACTTCATCGCCCGCGTGGCCGCCACCGGCGTGCTGGTCGCGATCGGACACACCAGCGCGACGTCGGACCAGATCCGGGCCGCCGTGGACGCGGGCGCCCGCCTCAGCACCCACCTGGGCAACGGCGCCCACGGTCAGATTCGCCGGCACCCGAACTACATCTGGGACCAGTTGGCCGAAGATCGGCTGACCGCCAGCTTGATCGTGGACGGCCATCATTTGCCGCCGGCCGTCGTCAAGACGTTTGTGCGCGCCAAGTCGCCGGAACGCTGCATCCTGATCAGCGACGTGACCTTGATGGGAGGCCTGCCGCCCGGACGTTACGAGACGCCGAGCTTGGGCACCATCGAACTGCTGCCCAGCGGGCGGCCCGTGGTCGCCGGGCAAACGCAGATTCTGGCCGGCGCCGCCGTGCCCATCACGGCCGGGATCGCCAACATCCTCCGCTTCACCGACGAAGACCTGACGTCGGCCGTGGACATGGCCAGCACCCGCCCCGCCGCGCTGCTGGGCCGCTCGCAGCCGTGGCTGCAAGTCGGCCAGCCCGCCAACCTGGTCGTCTTCCACTTGCCCGGCGCCGACAAGGCAACACCCGTGGGCGAGGTCGAAGTCGCAGCCACCATCAACTCCGGCCGCCTGGTCTTCGGCAAACTGCCTCAATAGGCAAGGGAATCTTGGGCAAAGGAATTCTCGATCTTTCGATTCCTCTGCCCTCCATTCCTTTGCCCGTCGTCAACTGGCATCCTCGTGCAGAGCGCGGTAGTATCTCGGGCTGACGCCAGACTCCGAAAGCCCTCTTACGTACTGGCGCCGCGGAGGTTGCGATGAACCGTAGCGTTCGCATCTGGCTGGCCGCATTGGTAGGAGCTGCCGTAGGTGCACAAGCACATCGCCCAGCACGGGGGCGATCCCCAGAGGATCTTCGTCATGGGGCATTCCGCCGGTGCTCAACTGGCTGCCCTGATCTGTATCGACGACCGTTACTTGAAAGCCGAAGGCGTCCCGTTCGACGTGCTCAAGGGATGCATGCCTGTCGACGGAGACACCTACGCCGAAGTCGGATCGCTTCGCCGACGAGCGCTCGTTGATTCGGCCGTTCGTCGTCTGCTGCCCCCATCAGGTCAGCCACTTGGTCCGGTACTCGGTGCGCACGAAGCGGGCGGCTGCGGGGACGTTGGTGGCCTGCATGCGCTGGCCGTCCCAGTCGAGGCTCCGGCCGGCGCGGAGGCCGACCACGCCGGCCAGGCCGATCTCGGTGAGCAATCCGCCGGTGTCGAAATCGGAGTAGGTTTTGCTCTTGTCCCCGCTGCGGCAGGCGTCGATCCACTCCTGGCCGTGGTTGCCGATCCGCGGAAGCGTCTCGGGAATGTCCTTGGTGGCCTCGTGGTGGAGGACGTCCTTCAGGCGGGGCTCGCCCTCCAGCCGGATCAGGCCGCCGGTGTTCCAGTGGCTGGTGTAGATGCAGCCCTTTTCGCCGAGGATCATCAGGCCGCCGGGGATTTTGTCTTTGTAGACCTCGACCAGCGGCTGCAGCACGTCGGCCGGCGGCGTGCCGCTTCCCTGCCAGTGCAGCCGGACGGGGACGAGGCTGCCGCGGGCGGGGAACTGGAACTCGACCGCGGCCTTGCCGTCGATCTGCTTTCCGTCCCGCACGTTGATGACGATCCTTTCGGGATAGCTCAAATCGAGGGCACGCATCGGCAGATTGATCGCGTGGCAGCAGATGTCCGCCAGGCCGCCGTTGCCGAAGTCGAACCAGCTGCGCCAGCGGAAGGGGTGGTAGACGTCTTTCTTGAACGGGCGCATCGCCGACGGTCCGACCCAGAGATCCCAGTTGAAGCCCTGCGGAACGGGATCTTCGCCTTCCGCGCTGCCTTCGTTGGCCCTGACGCCGACGCCCCAGTGGTAGATCTCGCGGATCTGGCCCAGCGCGCCGGCCTTGATGACCTCCGTACAGCGGCGAAGCGACGCGCTGGCGCTGCCCTGGTTGCCCATCTGGGTGACGACATTGCTGATGCGCGACAGCTCGCGGAGTTCGCGGGCTTCGGCCACGCTGTGCGTCAGCGGCTTCTCGCAATAGACGTGCTTGCCGGCTTTCATGAACGCCTTGCACAGGTGGGCGTGCCAGTGGTCGGGCGTGCCGATCAGGACGGCGTCGAAGCTCGGCGCGTTATCGAGCAGCTGCCGATAGTCCTCATACGCCTTGGCAGCCTTGGTCGCCTCGCCGCCGGAGTTCAAGGCGTCGGCCCGCGCCAGGTCGATCATGGCCTGATCCGGATCGCAGAGGGCTACCAGATTCGCGCCGCAGGACAGCAGGCCCTTCATCACGCCGCGTCCTTGCCCGCCGCAGCCGACCAGCGCGAGGTTCAGCTTGCTGTTGGCAGCCGACGAGCCGGCCTCGGCGCCGGACAAGATCAGCGGCCGGCTGAACGCCGCCGCCCCCAGAGCTGCCGCTGAGGTCTTGAGAAAATTGCGCCGCGAGGAAGGATTGCGTTTCATG
The DNA here is from genome assembly GCA_964443915.1 of uncultured Pirellulaceae bacterium. Taxonomy (GTDB): domain Bacteria; phylum Planctomycetota; class Planctomycetia; order Pirellulales; family Pirellulaceae; genus Anammoximicrobium. Next base: position 1,045 of record CAYUFW010000310.1, on the reverse strand, counting down.
GGGTCACCTGCGAGTGGAGAGAGCATGTCGTTGGAACGGGGTTCAGACGGTTCCGTCAGGAGCGGAATGAATTCCGCTCTCCGACGCTTTCGGTTATTATCTTACGGGCGGCGACGGATACTGTCCATCGCGCTAGACTGCCCGGCGCAGACGACCCCCATCTTCCAGGAGCACGTTATGAGCCAACACGAATCTTACAACACGTCCAAAGCAACGACTCGGCTTTCCCGCCGAACTTTTCTCGCAGGTTCCGCGGTCACGGCGGCGGCGTCGGCGGTTCACGACGAGTCGCCTGCACCCGCGGCGGAACCGGATGCAGGGGCGCGGAAGATCAAGCTGGGTGTGGTTGGCTGCGGCGGGCGCGGGGCCTGGATCGCGAACCTGTTCCGCGAGCACGGCGGCTACGAGATGCACGCGGTCGCGGACTACTTTCCGGAGGTAGCCGAGGCGGCGGGCAAGGCCCTGGGCGTCGCCGAGACGCGGCGGTTCTCCGGGCTGTCGGGGTACCGCAAACTGATCGACAGCGGCGTCGAGGCCGTGGCGCTGGAGACCCCGCCGTGCTTCTTCCCGGAACACGTCCAGGCCGCCGTCGACGCGGGCCTGCACGTCTACATGGCCAAGCCGGTCGCCGTCGACGTGCCCGGCTGCCTGCAGGTCGAGGCGGCTGCGAAGAAGGCGACCGCGAGCCAACGCTGCTTCCTGGTGGACTATCAAATGCCCACCGATCCGCACAACCTCGAATGCGCCCGGCGGTTCCGCGAAGGAGCCATCGAGCGGTTGGGCGTGGTCAAGAGCTTCTACTACGGCGGGCTGTTCGGCGACCCGCCGCTGACCAAGACCATCGAAAGCCGGCTGCGGTCGCTGATCTGGGTGAACGACGTGGCGATCGGCGGCAGCTATCACGTGAACGCCTGCATTCATCCGATCCAGGCGATGATGTGGGTGCTGGGCCAGACGCCCGTGGCGGCGGCGGGAATCTCGAGAATCTCGCGGCCCGAACCGCACGGCGACAGCCACGACATGTACGGGATCACCTACGAGTTTG
>CAYUFW010000309.1:0-9894 GCA_964443915.1 uncultured Pirellulaceae bacterium | reverse complement strand
GGAAGCTTACGCCACGGAAAAGCAGGACAGTTGTTTCTCGAACGGTGCTCGGTGTCGTCGTTCGCAGGACGCGCGCCCCGGGCACGCATGTTCGTAGGTGGGGACTCCGTGCCGGACCGGTCGGGACGGAGTCCCAACCTACTCGGGCCGGGTCAGATCGACTCGATGTGCAACCCGCGGCGACGGCGCTCTTTGCGGCGCAAGTCGTCGATCAGCGAAGCGACCTCTTTGACTTTCTCGATGCCCCGCATCACCAACACCGGGTGGGAACGGTCGCTGGACAGGATCTTGATGGTCCCGACACCGACCACGCGTTCGATCACCTGTTGTTCGAACGACACGTCGTCGATGTCGATCACTTCGATCCGGTCTGTGACGCGCTTCAAGAGTCCCGACTCGTGAATGAACCGCTGGGTCGTCAACTGGTACTTGCAGGTCAGCTTGCGGTAAGCCAACAGGCAGCCGAACCCGCCCCAGAGCAGGGCGGAGACGATCGCCCAGCCGAGCCACAAGTACCAGGTTTCAGTCCCCAAGGCGATCACCGTCACCAGCAGCACGACGGTGACGGCTCCGGCCAGAATCCAGTTCCCGAACATGGCTCGGGACGAGAAGCCGCCTTGCCAGATGCCGGTTTCCGGTTCTTCGTCCTCGCCCTGCCGCGCGCGGGCCGCGTCGCGGAAGCGGTCCCCGGCGGAAGCGGGAGCGGACTCGGCGGGGCGCTGCTCGGGCGTGGCCGACTGGCCGACGGACGGAGCGGCAGGATGAGCTTGGTTCGGGTCCGACGTAGGACGGCCGGTGGACATAGCGGTAATCTCCCTTGCACAGACGTTCCGTGGGGTGGGGGCCGTCGCACGTACGGCCCCAGGCAACCGGCGGCATTATAGCCGGAGCCGGACCGTCGTGTCAGCATGGAATCGCCGCCCTTGGCTAGCCCACCGCCTTGCACGTGGTCTATACTCTGAGGTCATACGCTGCAGTGCGGCGCCGAGGGGGATGGTTGCGATGAGATGCCCTTACTGCCAAGTCGACAACGACCGGGTGATCGATACTCGGCCCAGCGAAGACGGGACGGTGGTCCGCCGCCGGCGGGAATGCGCGAAATGCCTCCGCCGGTACACGACGTACGAACGGTACGAGCCGACGACGCTGAAAGTGGTCAAGAAGGACGGCGTGCGGGAACCCTTCGAGCGAGACAAGATCCGCCGCGGCCTGGAGAAGGCGTGCTGGAAGCGCCCGGTCGGCGACCAGCAGATCGCGACCGTGGTCGATGCGGTCGAGCACGAAGTCACCGACCGGTTCGACGTGGAAGTGGACAGCCACACGCTGGGCGAGTTGGTGATGGAACACCTGAGGAAACTCGACCAGGTCGCTTACGTGCGCTTTGCCAGCGTGTACCGGCAATTCAAGGACGTCCGCGATTTTGTCGACGAATTGCAGCCGATCCTGCGGGAGCAGAGTGCCGACGCGGAGGCTCGGGCGGCGAAAGAGCTGGAGGCCGGCGGCGGCACATAGGCTGGGTCTCTGACCCGACCGGGTCGGGACGGAGTCCCAACCTACAACGATGCTCGCCTCGCGCGCACATCCTGCGAAGTTAGACACCTAGATGCCCGGTTGCTGAACCCATTTTCCAGAACAGAAAGGACGGTAACTTCCCATGCTCAGGTTTTCACGATTTCTTCCCGCGTTGTTGCTTGTCACGCTGGGTCTGTGCCAAGCGGCCTCGTCGGCCGAGCAGCCGTTGAAGGTGCTGATCATCGGCGGCCAGAACAATCACAATTGGGCCAAGTCCACACCCTACATGGAAAACGTGCTGAAACGCTCGGACCGCTTCCAGGCGACCGTCGGCAACGCACCCGGCAGGGACGCGCCCCAGGCGGATTGGGACGCGTGGCAGCCGCAATTCGGCGACTTCGCCTGCGTCGTACTGGACTACAACGGCCAGATGTGGCCGGAACGGGTGAAACAGGCGTTCGTCCAATACGTCCGCAACGGCGGCGGCGTGGTCGTGATCCATGCGGCCAACAATTCCTTCGGCGGCTGGAAGGAGTTCGAACAAATGGTGGGCCTGCTGTGGCGGGGCCGTGACTACGGGGCCAGCTTGTACCTGGACGACGCGGGCAAGCTGGTCCGCGAGGAGCCGGGCCAAGGTCGCGGCATGGGGCACGGCGGCCAGTACGACTGGGTGATGACCGTGCGGGATGCCGAACATCCGATCACCCGCGGCATGCCGGCCACGTGGATGCACAAGCGCGACGAACTGTACCACGGCCAGCGCGGTCCGGCGGAAGACGTACACATCCTGTTGACCGCCTTCTCGGACCCCTCGCCGGGCCGCGGGGGCACGGGCAAGAACGAGCCGATCGTGTGGTGGATCCCCTATGGCAAAGGCCGAGTCGTGACCAACCTGATGGGCCACGTCGGCGAGTTGGGCAGCATGGAATGCGTGGGTTTCCAGACGCTGCTCTACCGCGCCTGCGAGTGGGCGGCGACGGGCAACTGTACGATCCCCATTCCCGCCAACTTCCCGACGGCCGAAGCCACCAGCACCTCGCCGTAGCGGGCGAGAGACGTCGCATCCGGAGCGGGAAGAGATGCGAGTGTACGAGTCCGTGTACGATCCCTGGCGAACGGTGGGCGTCAGCCCACCGGTGCGTTTGACGCCGGCAAGCCGGCTCCCGAGGACAACCGGTGGGCTGACGCCACACCGTTCGCCGAAGTGAGGCAGTCCAACCAGACGACGAACCGGAGAACCTGACGCATGTCACCAACAAGGCAATTCCTGATCTTCGTCTTGGCATGTTCATGCGGCGTAATCCGTTTTGCACCCGCACAGGAAAAACGCCCCCACGTGACGATCCGTGGCGTGTACGGCGGTGTCCCGGAGGAACTGCTGCAGCAAGGCAAGACGCTCGCCGACCACGGGATCAACGCCATCTGGATCGGCTCCGGCGGCCTGACCGCACAGCGGGTCGCCTTGCTGAAACAGCACGGTGCGCGGGTGTTCGCCGAATTCAATACGATGCACGTTGCCGGGTACCTGAAAGACCATCCGGACGCGGCCCCCGTCGGCGCCGACGGGCAGGTCTGCCCGCCTCCCAACGGCTGGCAGGGCATCTGCCCGACGCACCCCGGCTATCGGCAGTCGCGGATGACGGATTTCCGCAGGGTGCTCCGCGATTTCGAGATCGACGGCATCTGGCTGGACTATCACCACAGCCACGCAAGTTGGGAGCAAGCGGTGCCGAACATGCCCGATACGTGTTTTTGCCAGCGTTGCGTCGCACAGTTCTCGCACCAGACGCACACGAAGTTGCCGGACGAGTCCCTGCCACGGCTGGCCGAGATGCTGCTGGACCGCCACGCGGAGGCCTGGGTCCAGTGGCGTTGCGACGTGTTCACCGATTGGGTCCGCGAGTTCCGATCGATCGTGAACGAGACGCGCCCGCAGGCGTTGCTCGGCACGTTTCATTGTCCCTGGACGGAGACCGATTTCGACGGGGCGCTGCGCAACAAGCTGGCTATCGACCTGAAAGCCCAGGCCCGATATCTCGACGTCTTCAGCATCATGCCGTATCACGCCCGCTTCGGGCATGCGGCCGATCTGGCGTGGATCTCGCGGCAGACGGCATGGTTGGGCAAGCACCTGGGCATCCAAGGCGAGCCCGGCGAGCGCAACAAGATCTGGCCTATCGTGCAGCTGTCCGATTGGGGCGAAGCGGTGCCGGTCGAGCAAGTCCAGCCGGTCCTGGATCATGGCACGCGCCGGCCCGCCACGGGCGTGACGGTCTTCGCCTGGGGCTCGCTCCGCAAACAGCGAGAAAAGGTCGACGCGATGGTCGAAGCGTTCCGGGCCATTCAGGCGGACTGATCCTGGCCCGCCGCGTAGTCCCGGTTCCCACCAAGTCGTTCGGTTCAGAACCGGGGGGCTCACGCCACCCCGCTCGCCAAATGGGTTGCGGCCGCAGGCCGCGTTAGGTTCGCAGCCGGTCGGCGACCTATTCGTTGCGGCTTCCGGCCCGAAACGTGGCGGGCAGCAACGACTTGACTTGCTCCACAATCCGGTCTTCCAGCGGCGGCTGAAGGCGTTCGGGGTGGCCGTAGGTGACCAGGGCATTGAGCGAGTTGTTCACCTCGTATCCGCCTTCGGCCAGCAGCCGGTTGGAAGCGATGTAGATCGACACGTCGTTGCTGTAGGCATTGACCCACAGCCGGGCGGCGTCCAGTTCGCGTTTCAGCCGCAGGGCGTAATCGACCACGACCTCGTGGGACAGGAACACCATCGCCAGATCGTCGCCAAACGTCCAGGTGGTGACGGGGTACGGTGCCGACGCCGGCGGCTTCTCGCCTTTCTCCAGCCTCTGCAAGAGCCGCTGGGCGGAATACGATCTCTTGGCCGTTTCACGCAGTTCGTCCAGCGGCGGGGGCGGGGCGTAGGGGATGTCCAACGTCGACGTGCGGGAAGTCACTGAACCGGAAATCAGCCGCCACGGTCCGGCCAGCAGGCGCTTGACTTCGTCGGCCATCTTCCGCCCGTGCTGCTGACACAGTTCGACCGTCCCGTGCGGGCAGGGATCGGAATCGGCGCCGCAGCCCAGGGAAATCAAGCACACCGCCCCCGGCTGATCCGCTTCGATGCACTCCTGGGCGCACCCGGCCCAGTCGCCGTGGATCTGCTTGAAATTTCCCCGCAACGTCGTGTTGTGGCAAGCGTAGTTGATCACGACGGCCAGCAGCTTGTCCTGCAGGTCGGTGACGCGCAGCACCGGCAAGCTGTGGTCGGCCGGCGCATCCGGCGCGGCGCCGAAGCCGGACCATTTGCCGTCCTTCAACAGGCGGCGATTGGCGGCCACGTCGACTTTGCCCTGGGCGACTGCCAACCGGGCCGGCGCGCGGGCCTTCAACGCTTGCAGCACCACCTCTTCCAGCCGCTCGGTCAGCTGCTTGGCGTACCGCGTCATGTGCTCCAGTTCTTCGCCCGTGAAGTCCTTCATGCCCTTCAGATTCGGCCCGGAATGGTTGTGGGAATTGCAGAGCATGAAACGTTCCGGTTTCAGCGGCGCCTGGGCCTGGACGCGCCGCAGCACCTCGGCCGCAAGGTCGCTGGGCACCGCGCCGCAGTCCACGGCCAGCAGCACTGCCGGGCCGTCGCCGTCGTTGCCGCCGATCGCCAAGGCGGATGCTTTTAGCCGCCCGGCGATGCCTTCCGATTCCATCTTCCGCGACGCGTAGCCGTACATCCGCACCGGCTGCTCCGGCGTGATGTCCACTTTGGCGACGCCCGCCAAGACGGGCTCCGCGGCTTGCGCGGACGAGCCGGCGCAAACGGCACTCATCGCGCCCGCCGCCAAGAGCAACCCGATACAACCAATTCGCAGTTCATTCACTCGCCTCATGATTGCGCTGCCTCCAAACGATGACCTTGCCAACACGTTCGACACAGGGGATATGGTAACGCACTCGGCCTTGGAAAGGGATAGGCACTCGCCGCCCGTGAACTCTTGCCGAGATTCGTCGCAGATTCCCTTCGTCTTCGACGCGACGGCTGCAACCATCGAGCGCCCTGCCGGGCCGCGTGTTCGACGTGCGGTTCAGCCCCGACGGAACGCGGGCCTTTGCGGGCAGCAGCTTGGACGGCAACCGGACGCGCTCCGCGACCGGTACGGCCGCAACACGTTCGGGCAGAGTTAACTGTTGGCCCGCCTGGTCGAAGCCGGCACGCACGTGGTCGAGGTGATCTGGCCCAAGGCGGCCAACTCGGACAACCACTCCTGGGACCACCATGTCGGCTTGACCGAGCGGATGAAGAACCGTTCCGCCCCGATGCTGGACACCGGGCTGTCGGCGCTGATTCAGGACTTGGACGAGCGCGGCCTGTTGGACGAGACGCTGGTGGTGGCGGTCGGCGAATTCGGCCGCAGTCCGCAGAAGGGCGTCAGCACATCCGGCAACGGCAACAGCGCCGACGGCCGCGACCACTGGCCCTATTGCTACACGGCCGTGGTCGCCGGTGCGGGGGTCAAACGCGGCTACGTCCACGGCAAGTCGGACAAGACCGGTTCCGCGCCGCGATCCATTGTCCCAAGTACGGGCGGATTTCGTCAGGGGAAAGCGAACAGAGCCAGTCAAAAGTCTCATCGGAGCGGCTGAAGACACGCTCTTGGTCGGGCGGCAGTTCCCAGGGACGAACGCGATATCGCGATACGGCAGCGGACATGGATCGGTTCCTCAGACTGTTTGCGGCGAGAGGCGAATGCCGCCACACAAATCAAAGCCTTGTTAGTCGAATCAAGCCGTTTCCGCAACTTGGCCTGCCTTGGTGCATCGACGCTTGCTGTTGACATCCACTCGACTTGGGCCATATAACGGGGCCGCCCTGAGCCCGGATTCTCGACTTCATTAAACGTGAATTGCCGTCTCTGGAACCTGCGGACCTGACTCCAACGCCATGAACCACGAAGCCACGTCCACGTCGCCGATCCTGTTTGGCCATCCTACGGGCCTGTTCACGCTGTTCTTTGCCGAGATGTGGGAGCGGTTCTCCTACTACGGCATGAGGGCGCTGCTGGTCTTCTACCTGATCAAAGGATTTCTGGGGTACGGCGACACGAATGCGTATGCGGTCTACGGGGCGTACACGGCGCTCGTGTACATGACGCCGTTTTTCGGCGGCCTGCTCGCAGATCGCTTGCTCGGTGCCCGCCGCGCGGTGATTCTGGGCGGCACGTTGATGGCTTGCGGCCAGTTGCTGTTGACGGTCGAGAACACGTACGCGTTCTTTACGGGGCTGGCGTTGCTGATCTGCGGCAACGGCTTCTTCAAACCGAACATCTCGACGATCGTCGGGGCGCTGTACCCGCAAGGAAGTTCGAAGCGGGACGGCGGTTTCACGATTTTCTACATGGGCATCAACTTGGGAGCCGCCATGTCGCCGCTGCTGTGCGGCTACGTCGGCGAGACGTTCGGCTGGCACTGGGGGTTTGGGCTGGCCTCGCTGGGGATGCTCATCGGGCTGGCCGTCTTCGTGGCTCCCAGGGTCGTGACCCAGTTCTTGATTTTGGTCGGCGCTCTGAGTGCCGCCGCGGCGCTGATCCGGTTCAAGCCCGACAATCCATTTTCGATCTGGGTCAACGTCGTCGTGGCGTTGTCGCTGGTGGCGGCGGCCATTGTGGCACTGATCGCCTTGGGGTCCGGAGGTCTGAGCCAGGGTGCGGGCGCGCCTCGCGATCCGGAACGATTGCGGCGGCGGGTGCTGGGACCGCTCACGGCCGAGTGGGCGGTCTACCTGGGCACCGCGGTGGCGATTCCGGTCTTTGTGCTGCTCGTCTCCGGCTTCGCCCCGCTGACCGAGAAGCAGCGCGGCATCTCCGTGATCTCCGAAGCCTTCCTCCAGGATCTGCAGGCCAGCGAAAACCCTTGGGTCCAGATTGCGGCGACGGTGGTCACCGAAGCCAGTCGTCCCGCCGGGCTGGTGCTGATGCTGGCGGGCGTTTTGGCCTTCGCCTACCTGGGCATCGAGACCTTTCGCCTGGACAGAATCCCGCGCCAGCGGATGTACGTCGTGCTGATCCTGACGTTTTTCTCCATGCTGTTCTGGGCGTTCTTCGAGCAGGCCGGGAGTTCGGTCAACAATTTCACGGATCGGAACGTGGACCGCGTGTTTGAAGACCGCACCGTGACCGGCGCGGACGTAGGCCAGACGATCCGCCTGCAACCGACGCAAGAGCAGCTGGGCTATGCGAATGGCAGCCAGCTGTTCACGCTCGATGCACTCGACAAGCTGCGGCAACAGCACGGCAATCAGCTTGGCTTTGAGATCGATTGGCAAGTGACGGAAGGGAACGTGGGGATGGGCATCGCCCGCCGCATCCGCGAGATTCCGGCGAGCACGTTCCAGGCCGTCAATCCGATCTACATTCTGGTGTTCGGCCTGGCCTTTACGGCGCTTTGGGCCGTGTTGGCCAAGTTGCGGTTGGAGCCCAGCACGCCCGTCAAGTTTGCGTTGGGACTGCTGCAGTTGGGACTTGGCTTCGGTGTGTTCTGGTACGGCGCCCAGTCGGCCGACCAACGGGGCATGGTGGGGCTGTGGGTGCTGTTTGCGGGCTATCTGCTGCACACCACCGGCGAACTGTGCTTGTCGCCCGTCGGGCTGTCCATGGTCACCCGGCTGTCGCCGGCGCATCTGGTCAGCACCGTGATGGGCGCGTGGTTCCTGGCGACCGCGTTTTCCCAGTTCCTGGCGGCCATCATCGCCCAATTCACGGGCGTGGGGCACGGAGAAGGCAACGGCGCAGAGGGCATCCCCATCCCGAAGGAGACCCTCCACGTCTACGGCGACGTGTTCGGCAAGATTGCCGTGGCGGCCGTCATTTCCGCCGCGATCTGCTTCCTGCTGGCGCCGATTCTGAAACGCTGGATGCACGAAGAGGCTACTACGGCAACGTCTTGATCCGCAGGTTGCGGAATTCGATACGGTGCCCTTCCGCTTCGATCCCCAGCGGGGCGCGGACAGGTTTGAACGTGTCGATTTCCCAGGCCTGAGTGCCGTTCACGCTTATTCCAATCGCCGCACGAACAGACTGAAGACGATCACCGTGAGCATGGCCAGGGCCATCCAGCGTTCCGGGCCGGTGCCGGAGAAGCCGACGATCAGCAGGGCCAGCGAGAACAGACCGGCGCCCAGCCAGAAGATGCCTTCTCGCCAGAAGTTGCCCAAGGCTTGAGCGGCTTCGGCGTCGCGGGCGGCCGTATTCAGTTCGCGCCAGCGGCCGGCCCGCAGCCGATTCGACTCGGCCTGCTTCTGTTCGTTCAGCGACCGCAGTTGTCCGGTCAGCGACTCCAGCCGGCTGTGATCGGCCGGGGACGGATCGCTACGGCCGCGGAGATCGTTCAACTCTTGTTCGATAGGCAGCTTCTGCCGGTCCCATTCGTCCTGGAACTCGCTTTCGGCCAGTTTGGTTTGGGCCAAGGTCCGGGCCACGTGGCGCTGGCCCAATTGGTCGCAACCGCGCGAGAAGAGAACCAGGAACAGTCCCACCAACAGCATCGGCTGGCCCAAGAAGGAAGCGAAGCGGAAGATCTCCAGGGGCCGCCGCACATCGAAGCGGATGCCGGCCAGGAGCGGTTTCGGCTCGGCGGCAGGCGCGGCCGGAGCGGGCGGCGCCGGCTTGGCGGCCTTGGCTGGTTTGGCCTTGGCCTCGCCCGCCGCGGGCGCTGCGGCCAACGCGGGCGTGGCGGGCGGTGTGGCGGGGCCGGGCTGATCGAACAGGCCCGGAACCTCGCCCGCCGGCGTCCAATAGTCCATACCTTCTTTCCAGACCAGGCCCTCTGGAGTCAGGTTGCCCGTCCCGATCAACGCCCGCAACTGGGCTTCCGTGACCGGGCCGCGTTCCACATCGCCGTCTGCAAAAAACCAAACTGCTTCTGCCATCGCTCGATATCCGCAGGACGAAATCCCACACTCGTAGCTGTCTTTTTCAACGCAGGCCTATTATCGGCATCCGGGCGACCGCATACAAGCACCGCAGCCGCCGAGCATCGTCTGAGAGGCAGGCGAGTGGAATGGCGCCAGCCACCGGTTCCGGATTGCCGTTCGCGGACCACCAGCTCCGGGTCAGCGGTTTCGGATCGACCGCTGGACCGGCGGCCAGCGCCTTGCCGCTCACCCGTTCCGGCGGGCAAACAGCCCCGCTCTTCGAAAAAAGCGGGGGAATTTGCAGCGGCGAAGCGACGGCGAAACGAGGACGAAACTCTCCGCGGGCCCTTCTGGGACCGGCGCCGACAAGGGAGCCGGTTTCGGCAGGGAAGCGGGAGCCAGGATGTGGCTGAAGGACGATGTGGGTAGGGAATGGCCCAGCTCGGCGCGGGTTTGTTTGAACGCGGAGTGAGCGAGAGTGA
>CAYUFW010000308.1:0-9895 GCA_964443915.1 uncultured Pirellulaceae bacterium | reverse complement strand
TTCTTGCCAAGACCAATTTCGTGAACACTACGTAGATCGCCTAAAGTGCAGCTGAATCGAAAGGCCGCCAAAAAGGAGTCGCCGATGAAACCCTGCCGTACAGCCTTGATTGCCGTCGTCACGATCGCGGCCACGACCGTCGTCCCTGCCGCCGAAAGTTATCAGCCCAACAGCCACGTCACGCGCGGCATCTATGCAGACATCAGTGCGGCGATGCAGGGCTCGGTGTGGAGTTCCTGGGGCGACGGGTTCACCTATGTGGACGAAGGGGCCCACGGCGGCCGGTCGTGCGTGCGTTGTGTCGGCAAGGCGGATGCCCGCGGCCAGGGAGTCGGCCAGACGATCAAGCTCGACCAGAAAACGCCAAAGCCGGTGAAGATCGCCGGTTGGAGCAAGTGCGAAGGCGTGCCCGGCCGCCAGGACTATCACTATTCGCTGTACGTCGACTTCTCGCTGGCCGATGGCACGTCCTGGCCGATGAAGCTGGCTGCGTTCGTGACCGGCACGCACGATTGGCAGTACGCGGAGACGGTGGTTACGCCCCCGCAGCCGATCCGCTCGGCCCGCTTCCATGCCTTTCTTCGCGAGCGCGACGGCACCGTCTGGTTCGACGACCTGTTCTTTGGCGAAGCCGAGGGGCCGAATCTGCTCAAGTGCCCCGGTTTCGAGAAGGACGAGCGTGTGGATCTCGCCGCGCGGACGCATCTGTTCGCGGATCTGGAACAGCTCCGCTGCAACGCGCTGCACAGCTATCTGAGCGGTTCGCTGGAGATGTGGGACCAGCCGGTCTCGGAACAGACCGCGGTCGGCGATTTCCTCCGCGCGGCGAGGGACCACGGCATCGGCGTCTGGCTCACGCTGGGCATGGGCCACCTGCCGATCCGCGATGCAGCGGACCCGAACTTCCCGCAATTCGATTGCGTCAACAACCGCTGGGGCCAGCGGTGGACGGAAGCCCTCGCCAAGGCCGCACGCTATCCGCTGGCCGGTCTTTCGATGGTGCCCGACGAATACAACTGGAACACCCACCACGTGAAGGAAGCGTTTGCGAAGCACTCGGACGCCAAGGTCCGGGAGTTCTACGAGAAACTGGGGAGCTACTGCGATTGCGATCGGTGCCGCGAGCGGTTCCGGGCGAAGTTCAGCGAGCCCTTTCCCGACAAACTGCCCGGCACGTTGCCTTCGGCGGAGGCCTCGTACCGCCACTGGCTGCGGTTCCGCTACGACAGCACGACGGACTGGATCCGCCGCTCGTGTGCGGCCGTGAAGCAGGCCAACCCGGCGATCCGCACCGACAGCCTGATTTGCGTCACGCCGATCTGCTCCGATTTCTGGTATGGTCCGGGGCTGGGTTGGGACCGGCTGGGCTACGAGGCCGGGCTGGAATACGCGACGACCGATCCCTACATCCAGTTGCACAATTACCTGGGGGACAGCACCCACTGGTACGTCACCGAGACGACAGAGCACTTGGCGGCAGCCGGCCCGTCGCGCCGCTGCGGCATTGTACTGGAAGCCTCCCGGTTGCGGTCGGAGCACCGCGAGATCGACCCCGTCGAGATCTACGGCAGTGCCTTGACGGCGGTCTGGCACGGCGCCGACGAATTGGCCTGGTGGCACCACAGCCACGTGATGGACACCAGCCACACGACCGACCGGGCGGAGGTGAGTCAGGCGTGCGTCCGCGGGGTCTACGGACTCCTGGAGAAGATTGATCCCTGGCTGGAAGGGCTTCGCCCGCAGCCGGGCGTGGCGGTGCTCTTCTCGCGGGCCAGTTGCGACCTGTGGCGGCTGTACCTCCAGGCGAAAGAAACGCCGCTGCCGTTCGACGCGCGCGGCATCACGGACCCGCGTCACGCGGCGATCGTGCAGAAGGAGGTGCTGTATCTGCTGTTGCGGACCGGTGTGCCCACGACGCTGTACTACCTGGAGAGCGTCGGCCAAGCGGAGTTGGCGCCTCATGCGGTGATCCTTGTGCCGCTGCCTCTGGCGATCGGGCGAGAGCAGGTCCAACTGCTGGCCAGTCTGGCCGACGAGGGAAAACAGGTCGTGATCTGCGGCGAGACGGGGTCGCTCGATGAGGACGGCACGCCGTACGACCGGCCGGCCTTGGAAGGATTGCTGAAACATCGCCGGGTGTCGTTCGTTTCGGCCGCGGCACTCGATCGTTTGGCGTCGCAACGAGAGAACGAGAAACGCACGCGCCAGGAACGGGTCTTGCCGGCGGCGGTCGATGCCGCCGCGGTCCGCCCGCTGATGACGGGGCGGTTGCCCGAAGGAGACGACATCGAGTTGTGTCTGGCGGCCAACGCCCGCGGCGAACGGCTTTTCTTGGCGATCAATTGGGACGACGCGCCGCGTTCCGTCGCCATTGCTGAGGGCCGGGGGCTGGACGCAGCCGCAACCGAAGCCTATCATCTGCGGCCCGACGGACGTTGGCAGCCTTGGACCCGTGCGTTCGGCCCGGAGTTGCGGCTGGGTCCGCAGGAGGCCGTCGTCGCGCGACTGACGGGCGGCAACTGAACCTGTTGCGCCGGAAAGGCACCGAGCGAGTCGGAAGGGTTGCCGCAGATGTCACTAGCCATTCGCTGCACGGATCTGAAAAAGACGTATCCCGGCAAGCCGCCCGTCGAGGCGGTGCGCGGGATCGATTTGTGCGTGGACGAAGGCGAGTGCTTCGGCGTGTTGGGTCCCAACGGCGCCGGTAAGACGACCACGATCGAGATCCTGGAAGGACTGTTGGAGCCGACCGGCGGCGAGGTGGAAGTCCTCGGCATGAACTGGCGCCAGCAAGGTCCGGAGATCCGCCAGCGCATCGGAATCTCGCTGCAGGAGACGCAGTTCTCGGACAAGCTGACGGTCCGCGAAACGCTGTCCCTGTTCCGTAGCTTCTACCCGCACGGCTTGGAGCCGGAGGAGGCCATCGCCCGCGTCGGGCTGGACGAGAAAGCCGGCGCCTGGATCAAGCACCTGTCGGGCGGCCAGCGGCAGCGGTTGGCGATCGCCGCCGCCTTGGTGGGTGATCCGGCGCTGTTGTTTCTGGACGAGCCCACCACGGGCTTGGACCCGCACTCCCGCCGCCAACTGTGGGAGATCATCGGCGAATGCCGCCGGCAGGGCCGCACGACGTTGTTGACGACGCACTACATGGAAGAAGCCGAACGGCTTTGCGACCGCGTGGCGATCGTGGACCACGGCCGGATCATCGCCAGCGGGCCACCCCGCGAACTGATCTCACGCCTGGGCGGTCACCACGTCGTCGAGTTCTCGCTGGCGTGCAGCGAAGGGGTGAATCAGCCTGCCGAGTTTTGGAGCGACTTGCCGTCGGTCGTGAGTTGCCGCGGCGAGGCCGGCAGGGTCCTGCTGTGGGTCGAGGAGCCTCATCGCCTGCTGCCGGCGCTGGTCGAGCGGCTGGAGCGGCGGCAGTGGCAGCTGGCGAGCCTGCTGACTCGGCACGCCAGCCTGGACGACGTCTTCGTGATGTTGACGGGGCGGCAACTGCAGGAGGCGGAGGAGGAAGCACCGTGAACGATCGCCCCGAGGCTCGTAGTGCCGGCTTTAGCCGGTTCGGACCGCCTGAAGGCGGCACTACGAACACAACTGCCGCCCGCCGCCATCCTTTCTTCAGCCTGATCGCGGCCCGCGTGCGTGAATTCTGCCGCGAGCCGGCAGCCATCTTCTGGGTCTATGTTTTCCCGTTGATCTTGGTCGTCGCGTTGGGGGTGGCCTTCCGCAACCAGCCCGTGGGCGGGTTCACCGTCGCGGTGCAGGCTGGCACGGGCGCCGATCACGTCCGCCAAATCCTGGAACGCGACGGCCGCTTCCGCGTGTCCGTGTGGGACGCGGACGAAAGCCGCCTGCGGTTGCGCACCGGCCGGGCGGAATTGATGATCGTCCCGCCGTCCGCCGCGGAGGAAGGCTACGCCTACTACTTCGACCCGACGCAGGCCAACGGCGTCCTGGCCCGCAGCCTCGCCGACGAACTCTTGCAGCGGGCCGCCGGGCGTCGGGACGCAGTCGCCGCGTTGGACCATCCGGCGACCGAACCGGGCGGGCGGTACATCGACTTTCTGGTGCCCGGCCTGTTGGGCATGGGATTGCTGGGTGGCGGCATGTGGGGTGTCGGCTTTGCGATTGTGGACATGCGGCTGCGCAAGCTGCTCAAGCGGTACTTGGCCACGCCCATGAAACGCAGCCACTTCCTGGCCGCCGTGATGGCCAGTCGTCTGCTGTTCACGATTCCAGAAGTGTTGGCCGTGCTGCTATTTGCGCGGATCTTTTTCGGCGTGACCAGCCAAGGCAGCTATTTGGCGCTGGGCCTGCTGATCCTGTTGGGCGCTTTCCAGTTCTCCGGCATCGGGCTGCTGGTGGCCAGCCGCGCGCAGACCATTGAAACGGTCTCCGGCATCATGAACGCCGTGATGCTGCCGATGTGGATCGGATCAGGCATTTTTTTCTCCACGGACCGTTTCCCGGCAGTCGTCCAGCCGGTTCTGTCCGCGCTGCCGCTCACGCCGCTCATCCACGCCCTGCGCAGCGTCATGCTGGAAGGCACCAGCCTCCTGTCGCTAGGTCCGCAGCTGGCCCTCATCCTCGCCTGGGGCACCGCAACCTTCGTGCTGGCGCTACGCTGGTTCCGGTGGAACTGAGCAGGCTTCAGTGCCTTGCGTGGCCGTTTGTTGGGATCTGCCGGGGGGGCTTCGTCGGAAACCCCTTCCTTAGGGAAAAGCCAAGGCTATAATTGGCGTGTCGTATTTCCTCCCGATGAGGTCGTTGATCATGAATGTTGACCTGAGCCGCATACCACATGCCGTCGAAATGGAAGTCGTTTCAGATCCGCAAGAACTGGCCCAGGCCCGGCAACAGGACGAGCAGTTCGCCCGCAACTTGGCGTGGTTGAGATGCCACGCTTCCGAGGTCTATTCCCAACACCGCGGCAAGTGCGTCTGTATTTCTGGTGAGCAGGCATTCGTCGCGGACTCGGCTCGGGAGGCAGTGGCGCTCGCGAAGACGGTTTTCCCGCAAGACCGAGGACGATTCGTCCGCTACATTCCGCGAGAAAAGGTGCCCCGGATCTATGCGAATTGATGGTTGCTGGTATCCCTGCGACGACGAAATCACGCGACCGATCGTCCACGCTGAAATCCTCACGGGGGAGGGCGACTGGCTGAAGCTGTTGCTTCTTGTAGACACGGGCGCGGATGTAACAGCCTTCAGCGCCGATGTGCTCGAACTTCTTGGCCTTCCAATTCATGAACGCCACGACCGTCTTGGTGGCGTTGGAGGAGTTGCGGACTCGGTAACGTTGCTCGCGCACCTCCGCCTGACGTGCGATGATGGCCGCAAGGCTGTATTTCGGGGCGAGCAAGTTGCCGTTGCATCTCCCCAGAGAAACGAAAGCGTTTGTTGCCGTGGGCAGCCAATCGAGTTCTCCCGTCCGGTTTTCCTGTCCCCAGTGTGGCGGGAATGTGAAAGTGCCGGCCCTCCAGGCCGGGCAGAAATGCCGTTGTCCGCGCTGCAATGCGGAGATCGTCGCGCCAGGCGGAACGCCGACGGCACCGCCCAAGCCGCCGGAAGCCGTCGCTCGGCCGGCCAGCGCAGGTGCGCCATCTGCCGGCACCGCAGCATCGCGTGCGAGCCCCGCCGCCGCACCGGTCGCGTCTGCGCCGCCGTCCGCGGCGGCGCCCGCCGCGTTGCCAACTACATGTCCGGTTCCGCCGCCTGCCGCCCCGGTGTATCCCCAACCAGGCTCGAACGCCGAACCGCTGCGGCCTGCGGTATCCGCCAGAAAGTCGCCGCCGGAGGACGAGGAATTGGGCATCGATTGCCGGCTGTGCGGGTCGCGGATGTACGTGCGGCGGCGGCAGATCGGGACCACGGTCAAGTGCCCCGACTGCCACTCGCCGGTCGTCGTCAAGGCCCCGCCGAAACGCAAGGCGTCCCTGCCGAACGAATTCGCTGAGGCGGACTTGTACAAGATGAGCGAGCCTGTCGAGTTGCCGTCGGCGATGTACGTGCCACCGGCGGCGCGGGCCGAGGGCGCCGCGGCGGGCCTGCCGCCCGCGGCGGGGACGCCTGCTGGCGCCGTCAGCCCGGGCGCGGGGGGCACCGCCATGCAGCAAGCTGCGCGGCTGCTGTTGGAAAAGGCGAAAAGAGAGCAGGAGGAGGAAGAGGCTGAAGAGCGGGAACGGTCTCCCGAACGATTCACGGAGGGCCTGCTCGCCTTCTTCGCCGACCAGCACGCCCTGATCCGGCTCTGTCTTCTGGCCGCGTGGTTCGATCTGGCCGCGCTCCTGTTCCGCTGGGCCACGGGAATGACGGTTTCCAAGACCGCTTCCGCGATTCTGGCCGAGGCCACCAGTCTGGTCGCGACGGCCGCTCTGGGCCTCGTCGGACTCTCGTTCCTGGCTGCCGCGGCGGCTTGCGGCCTGGCCCTGGTTCAGGACTCGTCCCATGGCTTGCGGAAGATCGAGAACTGGCCGGGAGTGAACTTTTTCAAGTGGCCGCGGGAAGTCCGCTACCTCGTCAGCGCCGGGGTCCTGGCGGCGTTGCCCGGCGCAGCGGTCGGGATTGTCTTGGGCTTGGCTGGCGTTACCGGCACCGTCGTGTACGCCGCGGCCGCATCGTTCGTGGGGCTGTTCCCGCCGATGCTGCTGTCGATGTTCGATTCCAACTCGGCGCTGGCTCCTTTCTCCAGAGAGACCTGGGGCAACATCGGCCAACGGCCGGACCCGTGGAAGCTGACGTACCTGATCACGTCGATCGTCGCCATCGGCGGCTTGGTTGGGCTCGTCGTCAGCTTGATCAGCAGCTTCCTCGTCGGCTTCGCGGGCGCCGCGGCGATGGTCGCCTGCATGATGCTGTACTTCCGCACCGTGGGCCGGCTGATGTGCTTTCTGGCCGGCCGCGACGGGCCGCCGGTGGCCCAAAGTCTGCGGCCCTAGCATGGCCCTCCCGAGCCGTGCTGCGAGAACCAGCGGGCTTGTGCCACCTCACCACAACCAACCTTTTTCCGACACGCCGCCATCGCGCTTTCCAGCGTATCGTGGATCTTCTGCAGTTTGTGGAGGCCGGTCAGACGGCAGCCTTTTCACCTTCACCACCCGGAGACTTGGCTCGAAGCAGCCACACGCCGCTCCGAACGAGCTTGACAAAGTCCTTCAGGGGCATTCGTTCGTTTCTGCCCGAATCCGGATAATGGAGATAGATCGTATTGACAATCTTGGCGCGGCGCGTGCGGACGATCTGGGCGGTAGCCAACAGGAAGTAAAACCGGTTCGTTGGCGGGACCGGGAAAGGGGCAAACAGGACGCGGTCTCGTCCTCCCTCGCTTCTGATTTCGGCCTCCAAGGTGGCCTCCACGTCGAAGTAGCGCTGGACAACCTCGGCTTTGCCCTGAGGATCGCGAGCGGCCTGGAAGGACTGGAGAAATCCCGGAGGCAAAGTCCGTGGCCCGCGAATCGTTTGCGGAGCACTGACCTCAATTGACTCGGCAGCCTGCTGCTGAACGTCAGGACTTTTCGATTCCGCTTCGGCAGCCTTGCTTCCGGCCATCTTTTCCAGTTGATCCAGCCCGCCACGAAGTCTTCGAAGTTGGGACTTGACCAGCTGGACGCGCGTGCGAACACCGGCATGTTCCGCATGCATTTTTCGGATCTGAAGCATGGACAGGTTCTGCTTCTGCTGCTCCTTTCTCCTGGCGAGACTCTCCCACTGGGCAACCATTTGATCGAAGGATGCGGACACCCGGCCGACGGCTCGCAGCGCCTGATCGAGGTGCCCCATCTCGAACTCTTTTCTTGCCGTATGGACTTCCGAAGCAGCGCTCCCGGTTTCGACAACGGTGCGTTCGTCTTGAATGAGTCGGGCGCTCTGAATCAGCTGTTCCACTCGGGAAAAAAGCGATGCATCCACTGGGCTGCCGGCGCCAGCGGCCATTTCTTGGTTGAACGGGACTTGTTCACTCATGAAAGGTTAGCGTACCATTTGCACATCGCCGCGGCCATGCCCAGGTTGTCATGGCCTGGCCGCAGGTAGGCTACAGGCAGGCTAATCGCGGAGGAAACGGAGAGACCGGTGATGGCGAATCCTGAACACGTCGAGATCGTCAAGCGCGGCGCAGACGCGATCCAGGAATGGCGGGAACAGAACCCCGGTGTGCCGCTGAACCTCAATGAAGCCGAACTCCGCAAGACAAATCTGATCGGGGCGGACCTCGTCGAGGCCCATCTTGCCCGAGCGAGCCTCGCCGCAGCGAACCTCAGCGCCGCGGACCTCGACGGCGCGGACCTCCGCGGCGCGGACCTGCACGGGGCCAACCTGAGCGGGGCCAACCTGAGCGGCGCGGACCTGCAAGGGGCGGATTTGCACGGGGCCAACCTGAGCGGGGCGGACCTCCACACGGCGCACCTCAGCGAGGCGCAGTGCCGGGGAGCGAACCTCATCCGGGCGAACCTGATGTGGGCGAACCTGATCGGAGCGGACCTCGACGCCGCGTACCTCCGCGGGGCCAACCTCGGGGAGACGCTCCTCTGCGGGGCGAAGCTGAGAGGGGCGGACCTCAGACACGCGAAGCTCGGCGGGGCGTCCCTCAGCGGGGCGAACCTGCGGGACGCCAACTTGCACGGGGCGAGCCTGCACGATGCGAACCTGCACGGGACCCACGTCGGTGCGACGGTGTTCGGCGACCTGGACCTGTCCGTCGCCAAGGGGCTGGAAACGGTCCGGCACGAGGGTCCCAGCACCGTCGGCGTCGACACGCTTTTCAAGTCCCAGGGCAAGATCCCGGAAGCGTTCCTGCGGGGCTGCGGCGTCCCGGATGAACTGATCGCACAGCTGCCGTCGCTGCTCGGCTCGCAACCGGCCGTCCAGCTCGGTTCGTACTTCATCAGCTACAGCCAAAGGGATGAGGAATTCGCCCGCCGATTGTCCGCCCGGATGCGGGATGAGGGATTGCGAGTCTGGCACGCACCGGAAGACCTCCAGGGCGGCCGGATGGTCCCCGACCAGATCGACGAAGCCATCCGCGCCCACGACAAACTGCTGCTGGTGCTGTCCGAACACAGCTTGGCCAGCGAGTGGGTGGCAACCGAGATCCGCCGCGCCCGCCGACGGGAGTTGAAGGACGGGAGACGCGTCCTGTTCCCGCTGCGCTTGGTGCCGCTGGAAGACGTCCGCCGCTGGAAGTGCTCCGACGCCGACGCCGACGTGGACTCGGACCCGCACCGCGAAATCCGCGAGGACTTCATCTCGGACTTCTCGAACTGGACAGACCCCGACGCTTTCGAGGCGGGATTCCAGCAACTGCTGGGCGACCTGAAAGCGGAAGCAGACCGCGACGCCCGGTGAACTGCCCGCGTCGTCAGGACCACGTCACAGACCGGATCGTCGCCACCGTTCCCAAGTTTGGTGAAACCGTTCCGCGCGCCACCAGGACGATTGACCTCATCGAGGACGTATTCGAGTCCAAGGAGATTGTCATGAAGCGACATTGGACCGGGTTGAGCTTGTTGCTCGCAGTCAGTTTCAGTCTGCCGTCGTGGTCCACCGCGGCAGCGGCGGCCGATGCGTCCTCGGGCGGCGCGGCCGCCGCGGAGCCGAAGCCGCTCAGTTCCGTCGCGCAGCAGCTGGTGGGAACGTGGAAACTGATCGCCATCGACGAACGCGACACCAACGGCATTCGGGTGGTCCCGCTCGACTACGGCCCCGATCCGATCGGCCTGTTGATGTACGACGCCAGCGGTCGGATGTCCGTCCACGCCATGCGCCGCGGCCGTCCGAAACTGGCCTCCGACGTCGCCCACTCAGCGACCCCCGAACAAGCCCTGGCGGCCTTTCTGTGGTATCCACTCAAACGCTAGCGGCACCGTGGACCATTTCGGGGACTGCCGGCCCG
>CAYUFW010000307.1:5871-9906 GCA_964443915.1 uncultured Pirellulaceae bacterium | reverse complement strand
AGGACGTACTGTCCGCTCGTTCTTGAGCGCGGGCCACGGGTTCGGTGAGGGGGTTGTATCGATGGCCGGCGCGGAAGGCGCCGACGGGATGGCGGCGACCACCGGCGCGGGCCGCGGCGCTTGCGGGTCCTGAACCGGAACCAGCGTCTTGATGTCGGCAATGTTGGTGATGCGGTCCTCTTTGGGCGGATCGACCAGCACCCACTTTTCCCGTTCCTCCGGATCAGCCGACGCGCGCCAGATTGCCAGCACTTTGTTCACGTCCACATACGGGCTGCCGGACTCGTTCCCCTTCTGCCGCCCTTGTTTCGGACGCAGGGGCAGC
The DNA here is from genome assembly GCA_964443915.1 of uncultured Pirellulaceae bacterium. Classification (GTDB taxonomy): domain Bacteria; phylum Planctomycetota; class Planctomycetia; order Pirellulales; family Pirellulaceae; genus Anammoximicrobium. The sequence continues at coordinate 9,581 of CAYUFW010000307.1, read as the reverse complement.
CACAGCATGTCGATCAGGGCACTGTCGTTGTAGAACTTCCCGCCGATGATTTCGCCGGCCGTGTTCAGGTACAAGTCGTAGTGGAACGACTTCACGCGGCGGTGTCGGGGTGATTCCTGGTACTCGCCGTTCGAGTCTTTGATGTAGGCCAGATTCAGCTTGACTTCGACGCGCTGCGCGGACCGTTTGGCCGAAGAGGAGCTGAACGCATAGACCGGATAATTCCATTTTTCCTCACTGGGATCGGCTTCCATGCCCAGGGGATGCGCTCCGCGCCCCAGCCAGTTGGCAAGAATGGCGTGGAAGTGGCCGGCCTCCAGCGGCGAATCAACTCCGGCCAGATGGTCCACGTCGTTGTACATGTAGATCTCGGCCAGCAGCCCTTTGATGTCGGCCGGCGTAAAGGTGACGCCATTGACCGTGACGTTCTTTTTCGGTTCCGCGTGCCGGATGGCGGCGGACGTCCAGCCGTTGCAGTGGCCGTGCCAGCCCGGCGTCTCCATCTTCATCCCCCACGCCATGCCGAAGGGCCCGCGGCGTGGAGTCGGCTTCTTGAACGCCGTTGTGTCCCACTCCTCGAAGCCCACCGCCAGCGGGCGGCCGCCGTGGAAGGCCAAATCGTACTTGCGCAGCGAGTTGACGGTCCCGCCGCTACGATCGGTGTAGATGTGCCCGGAGTACGGCACGCGGAAGTTCGGAACCGTGCCCGTGGTCGGCAGGTCGTCGAACTTCCAGACAAACTTGGTTCCCCAGTACTTCTCAAAGACTTGATTCTGCTTCTCGATGACAGATTTCGGCGTGGTGGCCCCGAAGCTGTTGGCCACCACTATCAGAAACACAATTGCCGATGTTGCCATGATTGACTCCGCAATGGTCTGCCATGCAACGGCGACGGCACGCCCCCCTTTGTGGTGCACCGCTCGCGTCGCGAGTTTGCCGTGGAACGAAGCCTCGCCGTGGGCAAGCCCCCAAAAAAAAATGCAGACGTACTGCCCCCAGAGAGGCGTGGATTCTTATCGGCCGCGAGGCCTGCCATCATGGAGCAACGTGTCAGTCGCCAGCAGAAGTGATTTTGCCGGTTCCGCCGGACTTGTCGGTTTGTCCGGTACAAACGGAAAACTGTAGCGGAGTCGCCGGGAAATCGCGTCGGGTTCCGGCGCCAGGCGGGAGATTATGCCCGAAATGCCCGACGTGACGATTGCAGGGGAGCTGCCACGGAATAGGGCGACCTGCTGAAGAAGGCGGCACGCGAATTTCGTGACGCGTCGGACGCGGTGTTCGACTCACCGGCCGGGCCAAAGACCTTGCGGCGAACATAAGTCTTGTCAAAGCGAACGGTTACGCCAAACCGGCCGCCCCAAGACTGACTGTGCCCCGCTCGGGCATCGGCTCTTGGTGCGCCAGTTGCAGTCGACCGGTTCCACGGGAACGCTGGGTGGCAGTCGTGACTCCCGTCCAGCGTCGAACTCAGCAACGACGTTTTCTTCAACCGGGAGGTGCGACAAGCGAGAGTACGTCCATCATGCACAGCACCAGCCGGCAGGGACCGGAGTTGGGAGAGGGCTCCGGCTTCCTGCCGGCGGGTGCGCTGTGTGGTGTGCCGGCTATTTGAGAAGCCACTGGACAGCTTCGTCTTTGCTTTTCGCCGCTTCCCCATCCGCGACCGTCAGGGCCTGCTGTCCGCCAACCGCCCGATAGCAGGCGGCCACGACGTTGGGTGACGTTGATCCTTCGCCCGCAATCCACAGCGGCGTCGGGGCGGCCAACGCCATCATGCCGGGCAAGTCAAAATACTTGGCGCCGCCGGGCAGGAAATCGGGCGAGTGGATGTCCAGCACTTGGCCGAAGCGGAACGAGCCGGTGTCGAGGGCCGCCTTGGCGACGGCTCCGTCTACCTGGGCCAGCGCGGCGGCGGCCCAAGGCCCGGCACCATCCAGTCCGGCGAGGAACACGGTCGCCCCCTCGCCACGAGATTTCGCAAAACGGACGGCGGTCAGCACATCGTGGACCCGCTGGGCAAATACGGTCCGGTTGTAGCCGAAGGTGTACGCGGCCGCTTCGCGAGGGTTTTCCACGCGGCGGGTCTTTTCCAGTGGCTTGCCGTCCGCCAGAAACTCGCCCTGGTAGATCAGGTCGACGCCTACCACGATCACGCCCGCGTCTAGCAGGCGCGCGACGGCGGGCTGAGGTTGGCCTGCGGCGGTGAACAGTCCCGCTTTGCCATCCCGGCTGAGCCACACGGCGACGCGCGGCCCGGCCGTTTTCGGCTCCAGCACCACGGCCGGCAGTTCGCTGCCCTGCGCCGCGTTGCGCAGCAAGCCCGCGACCGTGCGGAACTTCTCGCCCTCGGTGCTCGTCGTCTGCTCGAATTGCACGTCTTCCGCGGTGGGCAAGCGTGCGCCGATGACGACGTCGACGGCCCCGCCGACGACTTCGCGGTACCGCCGCCATCCAGAGGCGTCGTTGGGAACGACCTGCGCCAGCTGCTTCTGGGTGTCCTCCGTCCACCAGCGCAGCAGTTGCCGCTCGAAGTCGTCGCCACCCTGCGGCTTGGGATGCGCGTCGTCCCAGACCGTCATCTCGGCGGCCGTCAAGCGCGGATAGTCTTCCTCGACGATCGGCGCCGGCAGGCCCAGCTGGAAATGCTCGTTGACCCAGGCGTACATCTTCGCCCGGCTGACGTAGTTGTAGTTGTGCTCGAAGTGCAGCAGCGGATGGTGTTGCACGTTCTTCTCCGCGCCCAGCAACCGGTAGTGCTCCTGCAACTGCGGGAAACCCTTCGTGGGCATTTCCTTGGTCCAGTCGTCGGCCGACAGCAAGCACAGTGGTTTGGGAGCGAACAGCGCCGCGAACTCGACGTTCCCGGTCCCCACCCGCATCAGGCTCGCATTTTCGCACGTGCAGCCGCCCTGCATGGCGGTCGAGACCATCACGGCCGGAATGGAAACCGCGACGCGGGAATCGAGGGGGCTCAGGACGAACGTCTGCGTGCCGCCGCCGCTGGCGCCGGTGACCGCGATCCGCTGCGGGTCCACATCCGGCAGGCTCAGGAGGAAGTCGAGGGCCCGGAAGGAGTCATAGGTCTGCATCCCCATGACCGACTGCAGGTGCGATTCGGCCGCCGGACTGAACAATCCCCAGTTCTCCGCCTTGCTCATCTCCGGCCGCTGCTTGGCGAAGCCGTGCGCCAGACCTTGCGAAATCTGGATGCTGTCGGCATAGCCGATCATGTCGTAGTGAAACACGACGCAGCCCATGCGGGCCAGTTGCATGCAGCGGGCTTGCAGCGGGCTGCGGCCGCCGTTCTCGAAACGTTCCGCCCCTTTCTTGATTTGCTTCTTCACGCCGTCGACGCCCGCGTCATAGAACCGGCCGTTGGCCCAGTGTCCGTGGGGGCACAGCACGCCCGGCAACTTGCCCGACTTGCCCTTCGGCCGGTACAGGTTGCCCGTGACGAAGAAACCGGGAAAACTCTCGAAGTAGGCCTTTTCGACCGTGTAATCGCCCTGATCGCGGCAGCCGTGAATCACCGGGTTCAAGGGCGTCTTGGTGGGCATCGGCCAGAGGCCCAGCGCGACCAGCATCTGCCTCCGCACCCCTTCCGCCCGCTCCGCCCACTCAATCAGCGCCACGCCGTCGCTCGCAAAATATTCTTCCAAGCCCAAATCCTCTAGTTCCTCCGGGCGTTCCAGACGATACAGATCCAGATG
>CAYUFW010000307.1:0-5861 GCA_964443915.1 uncultured Pirellulaceae bacterium | reverse complement strand
GCGACCAGCATCTGCCTCCGCACCTGCTCCGCCCGCTGCGCCCATTCTTCCCGCGACTTGGCCGGCGTGAACGGGAAATAGCCGTTCAAGTCCTTGAGCTTCTCCAGCCGCTGGTCGGCCGGCAGTTTGTCCGGCGGCAGCACGCGCACGCCCCCGGCGTTGGCCCCCGGCGCCCAGGCCGACAGCAGGACGCACAGAACGAGTGACAACCCCATCGGAAGCCAACGACGAAACCGATACGCTTTGAACGCAACCTTCATGATGTTTACCTCCGAAGCCAAGAGCCTGCGAAACCACGCTCACACAAGGAACTCGTGCCGTTTCCAGTTGCACTGGAAACGGCACTTAGTGTAGCGCATCGTCTGGCGGCTTGCCAGCGTCCACCGTTGTCGCTTCTAATACGGGCATGAACGACGACGCAAGATTTGGCTGGCAGTTCGAGCGGGACGCGGAGCCGCCGTGGACGGACTGGCCCCGCTGTCCACGCTGTGGTGCTCCGCGCGAAACGGCCTGCCCGACCTGCAATGTGCCGCGGGCCGATTTTCCGCTGGCCGAACTCAATCCGGCCGCCGAATTCCTGCCCGTGCTGATGGACCGGGACGCGCCGGCCGCCGATGACGACGGCCAGGAGGCCGCCGAGTCGCCGGACGCTCCGTCCGCCGCCGCGGACGATGGTCCAGGGGCGATGCTGATCTGCCCGACTTGCGACGAAGCCTTCTCACCACGGTTCTACCGCTGGTGCGAGAACTGCGGCCACGATTTCGGCAGTGGCCGGGAAGATGAGCCGCCGGAGGAATCGGACACCAATTATCGCGTGGTCGCGGCCATCGTCGTCACGATCGGCGTGTTGGCCGGTTTGTGGATTTACCTAGCCTGGCTGTTTCGGAGCTGACGGGGGCGAAGTAGGGTGGGCTAAGTCTTCGCGGCCCACCGGGGCGGAACGAGGCCGATGCAGTGGGCCGCGAAGACTTGGCCCACCCTACGAAAAGACTCGCAGGAGAGCATGATGAACGGTCGAGAACGAATCCTCGCCATGTTGGAAGGCCGGGCCGTAGATCAGCTGCCGCTGATGCCCATCACGATGATGTTCGCGGGCGACCATGCCGGCGTGAAGTACGGCGCGTACGCCAGCGACTATCGAGTCCTGGCCGAGGCGCAGACGGCGACCGCACGCGACTATCAGTTCGACTACGTCTCGGCGATCTCCGACCCGAGCCGTGAAGCGGCGGACTGTGGAGCCGACGTCCAGTACTTCGAGAATCAGCCGCCCGCGATCAACGAATCGAACGCCTTGCTGGGAGACAAAAGCGCCCTGGACAAGCTGGAGATCCCGGATCCGCTCGCCGCAGGCCGGATGCGGGACCGCGTCCGCGGCGTGGAGCTGTTGAAGGAAAAGTCGGGCGGGGACAAGCTGGTCGAGGGCTGGATCGAAGGACCGTGCGCCGAGTCGGCCGACCTGCGCGGCATCAACACGCTGATGCTGGACTTCTACGACGACCCGGATTTCGTCCGCCGGATGTTCGACTTCGTGCTCGAAATGGAACTCCGTTTCGCCAAGGCCCAAATCGATGCCGGCGCCGACCTGATGGGCGTGGGCGACGCGGCCGCGTCGCTGATCGGCCCGCAGTTGTACGAAGAGTTCGTGTGGCCCTACGAGAAGAAGCTCGTCGACGCCCTGCACGCCCTGGGCATCAAGGTGCGGCTGCACATCTGCGGCAATATCTCCAAGATTCTCGCCGGCATCGGCCAGTTGGGTTGCGAGATGGTCGATCTGGACTTCTTCGTGTCCGTCGCCGACGCCCGCCGGGCGATGGGGCCGGACCAGGTGCTGCTGGGCAATCTCGATCCCGTCCGCACGCTCCGCGACGGCACGCCGGAATCGATCACCGCCGCCGTCGCCCAGTGCCACCGGGAGGCGGGCCCCCACTACATCGTCGGCGCCGGCTGTGAAATTCCCCGCGCCACGCCGCCGGAAAACGTGCTCGCCTTGACCCGTTACGCCCAGACGCACAAGCCCTAACACGAACTGAGATACGTAGCACCCGTCGAGGAGTCTTGCCATGACACGTTGGACGATGCGATCAGCCGCTGTTTGGCTAACGCTTGCTGTCGCCTGCTCGGTGACGGCTGGCGAAGGCGTCGCGTTCCGGTCCGCCAAACCGGTCTGGCCCGCGGGCCGCGAGGCGGAGATGAATCTGCTGGTGGGGTTCCGCGCCGTCCTCGCTGCGCCGCCGCGGGAGAAGGCCGTGCTGCGGGTGGCCGCCTCGACGCTGTACCGTGCTCGTGTCAACGGCCAGTTTGTCGGCCACGGCCCGGCACGCGGGCCGCACGGCTACTACCGGGTGGATGAGTGGGACTTGAGCGGGGAACTCGCAGCGGGGCAGAACGTCGTCGCCGTCGAGGTGGCGGGCTACAACTGCAACAGCTACTACTTGTTGGACCAGCCGTCGTTCCTGCAAGCGGAAATCGTGGCGGGGGACAAGGTGCTGGCCTCGACCGCGGGCAGCGGCGTCCCGTTCACGGCAACCGTCTTGGAGCAACGCGTGCAGAAGGTCCAGCGGTACAGTTTCCAGCGGCCGTTCATCGAGTACTACCGGCTGCAGCCGGATTCCGACCGCTGGCTGCGAGAACCGAGGGCCGCTGCGCCCGTGATCGAATGCCCGGTCCAGCCGGAGAAGAAGCTGCTTCCGCGGCATGTGCCGGTTCCGGACTTCGCGGTCGTCCCGCCGGTGCGGCACGTCGCCCAAGGACGAACGGAACGGCGCGAAACCGTGTCGAAGCTGTGGAAAGACCGTTCCCTGGTCCATGTCGGGCCGAAGCTGAAAGGCTTCCCCGAAAGCGAACTGGCCGTTGTACCCTCGATCGAACTCCAGCACCTGACCTCCACGCAAACGGCCGCGATGGACCAACCGTACCGCCCGGACGACACACTTGGTCTCCAGCAAAACACCTACCACATTTTGGATCTGGGAGCGAATCTGACGGGCTTTCTGGGCGCTCGGGTGACCTGCGCGGAGAAGACGCGGTTGACCCTGGTGTTTGACGAAATCCTGTCCGGCACGGACGTCGATTTCAAACGCCTCGGTTGCGTGAACGCGGTCAGTTACGAATTGGAGCCAGGCGACTACCAGATCGAGTCGCTGGAGCCATACACGCTGCGCTATTTGAAGCTGATTTGTCACCACGGCGCGTGCGAGGTTCGCGGCGTGTATCTGCGCGAGTTGGCGCACCCGGCGATCCGACAAGCGCAGTTCGCCTGCAGCGACCCACGGCTCGAACGCCTGTTTGCCGCCGGCGTCCTCACGTTCCGGCAGAACGCGCTGGACGTCTTCATGGACTGCCCCTCGCGGGAACGGGCCGGCTGGCTGTGCGACAGCTTCTTCACCGCGCGCACCGCCAGCGATTTGACGGGCACGACGCTCATCGAACGCAACTTCTTTGAGAACTTCCTGCTGCCCGCGCGCTTCGAGCACCTTCCGGACGGCATGTTGCCGATGTGCTATCCGGCCGACCACAACGACGGCGTGTTCATTCCCAACTGGGCCCTCTGGTTCGTGGTGGAATTGGAGGAGTACGCCGCCCGCGCCGGCGAACGGACCATCGTCGAGGGCTTGCGGACCAAGGTGCTGCGGCTGATGGACTTTTTCAAACAGTACGAAAACGAGGACGGTTTGCTGGAGAAGCTGCCCAGCTGGGTGTTCGTCGAATGGTCCAAGGCCAACCAGTTCGTCCAGGACGTGAATTACCCGTCCAACATGCTGTACGCCGCTGCTTTGTCGACCGCCGGGCGGATCTACGGCGCGCCGGAACTGACGGCCAAGGCCGAGCGGATCCGCGAGACGATTCGTCGGCAGTCGTTCGACGGCCGGTTCTTCGTGGACAACGCGGTGCGCCGCGACGGCAAGCTGCAAGTCACGCAGAACCACAGTGAGGTCTGCCAGTACTTCGCGTTCTTCTTCGGAGTAGCCAGTCCGCAGAGCCACGCCGAATTGTGGAACACGCTCTGCCAGCGTTTCGGCCCAGACCGCGCCCAAACGAAGGCTTTTCCCGAAGTCCACGCCGCCAATTCGTTCGTCGGCAACATGCTCCGCATGGAGCTGCTGTCGCGGGGCGGACGCAATCAGCAGATCCTCGACGAGTCGATCGCCTATCTGTTGTACATGGTTGAGCGGACCGGCACGCTGTGGGAGAACGTCGGCGACTACGCCAGCTGCAACCACGGCTTCGCCTCGCACATCGTCCACACCTTGTACCGCGACGTGCTGGGCGTGGTTCGCGTCGATCACCAAGCGCGGAAGGTCTACGTCCGCTTTGGCGACCTGAAGTTGGATCGGTGCGAAGGTCGCCTGCCGCTGCCCGAGGGCGAAATCCGTCTGCGCTGGTGGAAGGACGGCGATCAGCTGCGCTACACGCTGACCGTCCCGCTGGGCTACGACGCGCCGATCGAGAACTTGACGGGAAAGAGGCTGGTGCCGTCACCGTAGGACGGATTGGCAATCCGTCCTGCAACACCGCGCGGCGTTCAGGGCAGAACCGTGCCGGACGCCGCGACTTCCGCCGTCTTGCCGCCGGACAGATCGGTGCAGATGCGGATCTTGGTGGACAGTTGGCCGGCTTCACTGCCCGGCTGAAAGGTGACCGCGACGAAGTGCAGCGTCTTGGCGTCCTCGCCGGCCTCGAAACGGAACCGCGGATCGTCGCACTCGATGGCCGTGATGCGGAAGGCCTCGGCCGCACGCACCACGAGTCTGATTTTCAACTCCTGGCCACGTCGTGCATTGCCCAGATACAGCGACGCAGGACTCACGCACAGCGGCGGGACGATCTGTCCGCTGACGGCCAACGGGACGCGGTTGCTGCGCCAATCGTTCGTCTGGAGCGTGAGTTCGGTATCCAGCGTTCCCGCCGGGGCGTCGGCGTCCAGCTTCACGACCAGTTCGTATCCCACGCGGCCGGCGCCGCGGTTCGTCTCCCGCGTCTGGACGCTCAGATGCGGATCGGGCAGGTGGACTGCGGTCACCTGCCAGTCGTCGCGGCCGGCGTACTCCAGGTTGATGACGCGTTCGGCCGGCTCGCCTTGGCGGATCGTGCCAAAGTCCACACTCCCGGGGCTGAAGACGACGTCGCGGCGGATGTAGCCGCGCACCTGCAACTGCACCTCGAAGTAGTAGGGCCGGTCGAAAACGACCGTGATCGTCGCCCCGCGCTGGCCGGTGAACGTACGCGTGTTGAAAACGGCGCGAATGGCCCCTTTCTCGCCGCTCTTGACCGTCGAGTGGACGACGCTCGGTGTTGTACAGCCGCAACTGGTCCGGACCCCGCGCACGTGAATCTCCCGGCCCAGCGTGTTGGTGAACCAAAACAGATGTTCCGTGCCGGCTCCGCGGGCGACCGTGCCGAAATCGTGAGAGGTTTCCGCGAACAAGGACCGGGACAAGCTCTGCGCGGCGGTGTCCGCCACACCGCACAGCACCCACCCCGCAACGGCGACAGGGATCAGCGATCGTGTCATAGCAGTGGCCAGAATAGGACGAGTCTCCCAACCCGTCAGAGAAGAGAACTGTGTATTATTCTATATGGCCTACCCAGCCGAGGGAAGCAACAAGCCGGCGGCCCCTGAGCTTCCCGGCGTGATCTTTTCCCGAAGAACGAGGTGGAACTGGCCTTCCCGTCGCTTTCCTCTTTCCCGCTGCGACCCGCAAATCTGCGATGTCTGGTGCGGTCGGTCCCGGTCGGCGTGACAACGGTAGCCGCATTCCGTTATACTAGGCCCGCGAACCAACCAAGCACCGTTCGAGAAACAACGGTCCAGATTGTCGTCTTTCGCTCCGCGAAAGAACGCCCTTTCGCGGAGCGAAAGG
>CAYUFW010000306.1:0-9963 GCA_964443915.1 uncultured Pirellulaceae bacterium | reverse complement strand
TTTTCTTGCCAAGACCAATTTCGTGAACACTACGTAGATCGCCTAAAGTGCAGCATGTGAACGCCTGGGTTCCCAAGGATGAAATTGCCTGCGTGTGGCAGGGCGGCTAGAATGCAACTCGGACGATGGCAGGTCGGTATCGGTGATTCATCGTCGCCGCGTACTCCGCGACCAAGATGACTTGGTTCTCAAGGAACTCTACCCGTGGACTTGCACCACAACCTGTTTTACAGCTATCGCGGGCCGAACACAGACGATGCCGATCGCGACCGGCAGCTTGAGAATAACCTGACAAAGGCGCTCATCAATACCTTGAAGCTTGGCGGCGAGTCGGTGTGGCGTCCTTTTCTGCGCGAACTCGGCGTTACCGCTGTGCCGCGCGACTTTTTCCTACAACGGCGCGATGTGCCTGGAGGAGCGGCAAGTAGACGCTGCCGAGTGCTGTTGGGTATCTCCAAGCATCAGTCGGCTTGGTCGCCCGACGCAGGTGCAGAGACAACTCAGGAGAGCCTTCCTGATGCTTGGATATATGGCGACGGGTTCGCTGTTCTCGTGGAAAGCAAAGTGAGCAGCGATTTTTCGCCCAGACAAATGGAGGCACACTATCGCCTCCTCCGATCACCCAAAGGTGCCCCACCGAGAGTTGAATTGAGGACATGCAAGCGAATCCACAGCCTTTTCAAGACCTTCTTGCCTGGGCTAGCCAATCCTGCTTCGCAAATGCTGGTGAAGCAGTTCATCGAATTCCTGGAGTACAGTGGCATGAGCGGATTTACCGGCTTCCGGCGCGAACATTTTGACTACTTTGTGCTGCATGACGATGACGAATCGAGACGCTGGGTGCTCGATCAGGTACGTGATTTTGCCAGCCAAGTGCAGGCAATTCTGCGCGGCTTTGCACCATTCTATGACAGTTACGAGATCGGCATTCTCAGGCAGAAGGATTCATACTGCTGGTTCGCCTTCGGCCCGAACGGCAGTTATCGTAACATGACCCATCAGACGATGTCGCTCGCCGCCAACGGCCTTTCTGTGTTCGTAAATGCTGAATTGAAGGCCGCCACGGACCGGCTCAAAAGCGTCGTCCGGCGATCTGGGAACGCCCTTCGTGGTGCATTGGAGGATCTTCATCAATACGAGAATTTCGAGTTGGTCTTGCAGGAGCGAACCCAGCGTCAGGCTAGTCTTTACGACTACACGCCAAAAATACGTCTGCATTCGTCAATGTTGGCCGATGCGAACACACGCGAGGTGGCATGGAACGCTTTCAGCCACACGGTTCAGGCACTCCCTCTGCTCCAGTCAAGCATCGAGCGGATCATTCCGCCATCGAGACTCCTTGAGCTCTCGAAATGCGATTCCCCCGGAGCCATTGAACACGTAGTGGAAATCCTCAAACGCAATCATGCAATAGTAAACCTGCTGAACAGCTAGAGGAGGGGAATGCCATGGGAATCGGCCGGACGTCGCCAGCAGGGGTAGAAGACGCGGGTCTAGCGAGCGCGAGTCTGACAGCCCTTGGCACGAAAACGGTCAGCCCGCGCCACTCGATGTCGGAAGTCCCACTTACGGCGGCAGACCTTCAGCCGTCACCGATACACGATTTTGGGCCGTGCAGTTGATTTGCCATAACCTGGCGACGGCCAACGCCAGTTCATGGCGGGGCAAGCTTCACAATGAGCAGGCTGAGCGAACCGGCGGGGACGGTCAGGGTGAGGCCGTTGGCGAGCGCACCCAGAGTCTCGCCCGTCAGGCGGTCCGTGGCGATCCAGCCGCCTGGAACTTGGGTGCGAAGCAAGTCTGGTAACCGCGACAACCTACTTCGATTGCGTTCTAGGCGATCCGATACCCTCTGTAGGTTGCTCGATTACGAGCACCCAATCGCCTTTGGCGGGAGGTGCAAAACGTTGATCGCCCTGATTCGGGATGCGGCCGGTCATTGGGGAACTGCGGCTGCGGACGGGATCGAACCAGCGGGCCGCCAGCGGGGCGGAAAATGCTGACAGGTTCACCTCAATCGCGGCATTGTCCGACAGGTACGCGACGGCGAAATCGCGTCCGGTGACCTTGGCCAGAACCATGCGGCGAGTGATGTCGTCAGGCTGGTTGCGGATCAACTCGTGAGCCGGCTCCAACTTCCACCACTCGATTGCCGCCAGAAAGTCGTGCAGATACTGCATCTGGAAGGAGCTTTCCCAACCGATCGCCTTTTCCCAGGAAACAGGCTTGTCGCGGTCGGTGACCCATTTCCAAATGCCGCCGCTGCCCTGCGGGCATTTGGGCGGCGTGTCGCCGGCGCCGTAGGTGTAGCCCTTCGCACCGGAAAGCCAACTCCGCCACGCCAGCGAGCGGGCGTCGACCGCTTGCCACCCGTTGGTGCTCTGGCCGTCGTACATGGCTTCGAGATTGATGACCGGTTTGTGCGGCTCGTGGCGATAGGCGTGCAAGATCCACTCGATGGCGTGATGGGCGCAGCGCTGGCGGTTGCCGCCGTTGTGCCCGGTCTGCACGCCCGCGATATCCAGATAGGGCCGATCGTAATACTGCATCGTCCAAATGGGAGTCGGCTCTTTCGAGGGCGTGCCGGGGTGCTGGGTGATCAAGTGGACGGCCGTCGCTTGGCGGGCGGCCAACCCCACTTCGTCGGCCAACGGCATGAACTTGCTGTCGAAGCTTGGCGAGAAGATCACAGAGTTTCCGAACAGCCGCGCCACCATGTGGCGTGCGAACAGGCAGGCGGCCGCCGAGTCCGGATAGCGATCTACCGGCTCCATCAACCCGACCAACATCACCACGAATCCCGCTTCGTTGGCGCGCTGGATCTTCCGCTCGAACGCCTGCCAGAAGGCCGGATTGAACTGCAAACACGCCTTGTCGGAAAACGGCTTCTGGCCCTGCCGGTCGGTTTCTCCCGCCCAGCGGGGCGCTGGCGCCACCTGAATCAGCGTGAAGTGTTTTGCCTTGCGATCGGCAAGGTACTTGTCCCATTCGTCGTCGTTGGACCGCATTGGCGCGGCCCAGGCGGTGTCTCCCATCCACAGAAACGGCGTGCCGTCACCATAAACCAGGTAGCGGCGGTCCTGGCTGACCTTCAGGAAGCCGCGTTGGTAGAGCCGATTCTCGCCGCAATACGCAACGACTTCGACCGTGCCGCGCCGGCCGTGCAACCCGGTGTCACTGGCATCGGAGCACTCGGTCTCCCAGTGCCAAAGGCCCGGTGCCGGAAAAGCACAGCGGAATCGGAACACCTGGCCGCCGTCCCAAAAGCCGTGGCCGTCAAGCCTCCGCCCGTCCGGCCCGGTGTAGCGGACCCGCAAGGTCACATCGGCATAGGGGTTGTCATATTGGCGGGCGCTCGCCAGGGTGTGCTCCCAGCGCTGCCAAGCTTGCGGGCGCGGCGCCGCCGCGGCCTGTGCTGAAGAGACGCCGACGAGAATCGCTGCCAAGCGAATCGCAAGCGGCCAATGCCAGACAAAGCACTTCGGGTTCTTCATGGTCGTTTTCCTTCGTTCCGCCACAACTCGACCGGTTGAAAAGTCCCGCCATGATTGGCTCCCAGGATGTCGGGCCGTCCGTCGCCGTTCAGGTCGACGATCGCTGGGGCGTCACGGGCGGGAGGCGTGGTCTGTCGGCAGTTGGCAATCGACCACGCCGAGACGGCGCCTGTCGCCAAGGACCAGGAACCGCTCCAGGATCTTCGTCTGCCGCAGGTCGAGTGCTGGCTGGTAAGCCTCCCGGCCATCGTGGCCGGGCTTGAGGTTGACCGTTAATTGCGTCATCTCGGCCCCCGTGATCGTCGTGTTCCTGGGAGGCCGGATTGGGTCGGCCGCTGCGGTGTCCAGCGTCACGGGCCCGGTGAACTTGCCGCCGCTGATCTCCAGGTCGCGGATGGGGCCGCGAAGGGAGAGACCGGCGTCGCTCTGGCAGTCCACCAGCTTGAGGCCGCTGACGCTGTTCTCGTGGGACAGGCTCATGGCATACCCTGGACCCGCCTGCGTGCTCCGGAAGCGGACGAAGACGACGTTCCGAGTGTGACGCCCGGCCGGGGCGTGGTTGCGGACGCCGAAGCACTTGCCGCCGGCGTTGGCCACCACACAGTCGAGCAGTTCGATGTCGGTGGCGCCGTCCTCGATTTCCCAGGCGTCGTCCCGGCTGCCCGGCAGGCCACCGGCGGACCCGTTGGGGCTGTCTGCGGCCCGGCAGCGGACGAAACGGATGTGGTGGGTGCTTCCCGTCACGCCGTCGCCGTTGGCGTCGAAGCCGTCGTTGTGCCACTGGGTCACCGTGCAATCGCGTGCTTCGCTGTGGCTGCTTCCGCGAGAAAAAGCCAAGGACACCCACGCGCGCCGGACCGTCACCTTGTCGAACAACACGTGGGTGGCCCACTTGCACTCGATGCCCCGCGGCTGCTTGGCTTGCTGCTGCTGCCAGTAATTCGCGTCCACCGTCAAACCGCGCACGACCACTCCGCGGATCGGCTTGTGCTCCGTGCCGGTCACGGTCAGGCAGTTGACCGCCTTGCCTGAGCTTGCCCCGTCGGCCAATCGGACGGTGGCCCCCGTACCCTCCAACTCGACGTTGTCAGCGGCGATGACCAGCGAGCGGGCGATCAGGTAGGGCTGCTCCGCCGGCGGCAGCAGGACGCGCCCGCCGCTGCGAGACGCGCGGTCGATGGCCTCCTGGATCGCCGGCGCGTCGTCGGTCTGGCCGTCGGCCCGAGCGCCCAGGTCACGCACATTGACGGCCACGGCGGGCGCCAGCGCCGATCCGTCAGCTGTTCCCAGGCCGGCAGGTGTGACCACCGCGGCCAGGGATGCCGGCGTGCCGGCCAGAATCAGCCCGAACCAGCAGCCCAACAGAAATTGAAGCCAGTGTACATCGCTCCGCATGGGACGATTCCTCCGAGGTTGCGTTTGCAGGGCATTCATCGTTGGTATTGAATCAGCACCATGATACCTGGCCAGTTGACTTCCATGCCATACACCATTTCGCCGTTGCGTTTCGGCGTCAAGCCGGTCTTGAGGACGTTCCAGCTCACCCACACCAGTTGCGCTGCCACGGCCTTGCTCAAATCCCCGCTGACGCGGAACCGCTCGGCCTTCTCGCCGGATCGGGTGACCCATTTCTTCGGCCCCTCGTAGGGTTTGCAGAGTTCGACGGACAGGCCGTCGCGTTTCAAGGTCCAATTCCTGCGGCAGCGTGACGGGCCCGCAGCCGTAGCCGAGCCGGCCACCCACACGCTGCGCGCCCCCGGCGTTACCGTCCGCCTTGGTCCAGAGGTACTCGCGGAACACGTCGCCAGGGCGGGGTTGCGCCAAACCGGCCGGCGGGATCGCCAGGAGCAGCGCCGCTGCCAACGGGGTTTTGGCTCCCAGCCGCTTCATCATGGTCTCCGTGGGTATCACGTCGTCGCAGTCCAGACACGATTTCCGTCCCTCGAATGTTCGATTTCGCCTCCCGATGCTAGAATGAATGGTGCCAAGATTCGAGGCAAGTGCGATGCGAGGTCACGATGAAGCCGTCGGTATACCTTGAAACCACGATCATTGGGACGTTGGCCGCGTGGCCCAGTCGCGACCTAATCGCGGCGGCGAACCAACAGACTACGCACGCCTGGTGGCAGCAACAACGTCACAGTTATGATCTCTACGTTTCGGATTTCGTGATCACTGAATGCGCCGCGGGTGACCCAGTGGCCGCACAAGAACGAGAGGTGTTCCTGCGAGATATCCCGCAGTTGGATGTAACGGAGGATGTCGAGGCACTGGCGGAACAGTTGCTCACGCGGGTGCCGCTTCCGAGCAAGGCGGCGCTCGATGCATCCCACATTGCCGTGGCCACGGTCCACGGCATGGACTACCTGCTGACTTGGAACTGTACACACATCGCGAACGCTGCACTGCGGCATCGTATCGACAGCATCTGCCGGTCCTTGGGCTACGAAACCCCTGTGATCTGCACCCCGCAAGAACTGATGGAGACCTGAACCGATGTGGCAAGACCCGATTGTCAAGGAAATCCGGAGGCATCGCGAGGAGTACGCAGCTCGCTTCAACTACGATATCAAGGCACTCTGCCGCGAGGCCCGTGAGCACCAGAAGAACAGCCAACGAAAGACGGTGTCGCGACCGCCAAAGCGAGTCACGCCCGCAACTGCGAAGCGCGCCCAGCCCGCAGCGTAATGCGTCCTCGTTAGGGAGAGCCTGCTGGAGCTGGCTAGCGCAGCTTCAGCGTCGCATGCCGAATGCTGAAGCGGTCGTCGCCGGAGAACACAAGGTACAGCGTGCAGCCGTCGGGGCTGATCCACTTGGTGGGAAAGCTGGCGGTTTCTCCCGGTCCCACATCCCAGGCGTCGGTGGCGAAGACGGTGCCCGGCCGAAACAGCAGCTTCGTGTACCCGCCCGGCTTTTCAAACCCGGCCGTTTGCGACGCCAAGTGTAGAATCGTGATCTCGTCCAGCCAGCCGGTCTGCGCGTTCTCCTCCGGCGGAACGCCCAGCGTTGGGTGATGCCGCTTCGCCTTGTCCTCCAGCCGCAACTTGCCGTCTTTGACGGCCAGCCCCAGCGCGATCGACCCGAACGATTTCGTGGTCGATTTCAAATCGTAGCGCGCCCTGGGATCGCCCCAAGCCATCACCAGCCGCCCGTGCCGCGTGATGTAGCCGGAGCCGCCCCCGGTTAAGGCGTAGTCGCGCGCCTGGGCCAGTTTGGCCTCGTCCATCCCCACTTGCGCCGGTTCGGCCCGCGACCACTGGGGCATCGGCCAGACGTCGGAAAAAGGATGAGGGTCGTCGTCCGATTCGCGAGCCCACGGTCCGTCCAACGTCAGCGCCACCCTGTGCCACTGCTTCAATTCGCCCGACATCGTGACCCCGCCACGGCCGTCGCTCTGCGCGGCCGCGGCTGGTCCGGCGTGGAAGGTCACCGGGGGGCTAACGCCGCCCCGTTCGCCAGACACCGGCTGCGCGGCGGTTGGTCCGGCATGGAAGGTCACCGGGGGGCTAACGCCGCCCCGCTCGCCAAGACACCGGCTGCGCGGCCGCTGGTCTGGCAGCGAAGGTCATCCCGACGGCGACTGCCAAGGCGGCGGCCGCCGTCATTCGGACCGCCAGGAACCGCGTTCTGCGGAGATGCTGCTGAGAAGACACCGGAGACGATCGATTCGCTGGCATGGTGTTCGTTCCTCGTTATGTCTGCTGGCATCTGATCGCCCGATCACGCGGATGGATCGCTGTCGGACCATCGTCTGGCGCCGCCGCGAATGGCCATTATATCGCAGCCGCCGCCTTCGAGCAGCTTCGGGGCAACACGGGGAATCGATGACTGGGTTTCTCCGTGCCCTCTGTGCCTCCGTGTTTCGTTCGCCCGACCGAGGCCAGGGAGAATGGACGGCTTGACGAACGCGATCATCGGCGCAACCACCGACCTGCACAAGCGGCTCGGCCCCGGATGGTCGGAGTCCGCGCATCGGTTGCGGAAGTCAGCCATCGAAGAGTTGAAAACACAGAGGCACGGAGGCCACGGAGGGAGCCGCCCGGAGTCCGGCACGCCATCCTGGTGTGCCGGGGACCAGTTGGGGACGGCTCCAGGCCCTGCCCCGGACTCGCCGGGATGCCGAAGGATGGCAGCTGGCCGACGACGCGCGGGAGATCTTCCGGCGGAGTTTCTTCGCCCAGCGCAGCGGGGCCCAATCCCCTCTCTTCTTCTGGGACCGGTGGCCCTTCGATGTGGATGGCGCGCGGGAAAGCAGGAAACAAATCCAAAGCGGCGACAAGGCGCCGCACTCCAAGACGCCTCGGCGGCCGTCATGCGCAACTTCGAAGACAGGTGACGGCCTGGAAAGTCCGTCCTACGTTCAGTGCCGCGGTGCTTCGTAGGGTGTGGGATTGCGCAGGATCGCCTGGGTGCGAACGCGGATTTCGGTGGCGATCGCTTTCAAATCGGGATTTTCGGTCAGCGCGATGCCTGCCCGCTGGCGGAGCGTCTTGACGATCATGCGGCAGGACGCCACCAGTCCGTCTTGCGCTCCGCCGATGGAGGTGAACACGCCCATCTGCGCGGCGCACTGCGGATACGCATCCGGCCCCGTGTACGTCAGCAGCTTGTCCCGGAACAGGTCCGCGTTCTGCTCCGCGAACGCCGGAGTGCGGATCCGCTCGCGGCTGGCCTCGAAAAACTGGTCGAGCCGCCCGGTGACTCGCAGGAGTTCGTCCAGGAACTCGGCGTGGCGCGGCTGCCGGCGTTTCTGTTCTTCCAGGTACGCCGTCATGTCGCGGCCGAACGCGACGTACTCGTCGATGCGCCCGCGGACGTTGGTGATGAAGACGACCGCCGCTTCCAGGTGCTCTTCGATCGTCGGCCGATTCTGCAGTTGCGTGCCTTCTTTGTAGATCGCCGTGATGACGTCGCGCGCATAGCAGGTGGCGACTCCCCGCGAGTTGCGTTTTTGCCCTTCGAGGTCCAGGATGTACTGGCACGGGCCCACGCCCAGCGTCAGGCGGACCAGATCGACGACCGTCAGGCTCTCCAGCGGCGTGCGGAACGGCCCAGCTTGCGCCCGGTCCAGCGGATAGATGACCGCCGGGCCGGCGAAGTTGACCACCTCGCCGCGCTCTGCGTAACGCCGAGCCTTGAGCGGCTGCAGGTGGGCGGAGCGATCGACGTCGACCCAGCACGGAAAAGCGAAGCTGCCCAGGACGGGGTTCCAGCGGCTGCGGCCGGGCTTGTTCCAGTCCCGCGGTCCGAGTTCCGGGCCGAAACGCTGTCCCACCGACTCGTCCTGGCCGAACCAGCCCTGCATCACGTACCGGCCGTCGGGATGCTGGAGCAGCATCTCCCAACTGTCCGTGACCTTGTCCACGGTGCTCCAGTCGACGCGCCACAGCGCCGGGAAGGGCATTTTCCAGTCCAGGTCGATCATCTTCCCGGCGTCCTCCAACGCGACCGCCTGCTGGTGCCAAATCCCCTGGCCGGCGAGGATTCCGATCCAGACGTGCGGCTTGTTCCCGTAGGCGATGTCCGACCGGACGATCTCGCGCGGCGTCGTGTCGGACAGGCCGATTTCGATGTCGTTGTCGCGGGACTCGGAGACGGTCATCAGGATTGCCCCGCCGCCCGGCAGCATGTGCAGCAAGAAGTTCTCGCTGGGCACTTCGGCCTGGGGAACCCGAATCGCTGCGGCGTCGAGGAGGATATCATCGGCGAAAAAGTCCGGCAGGACGGCGAAGCGGCAGGGGGCCTGGACGCGCACCTTGTCCACGCCGCGGCCGACCGTGGTCTTGATGAACGGGGCACCGGCCGTCAGCTCGTAAGTGATTCTCCGGGATTCGCCGCCGGGCGAACGAAAGCCGACCTCCAGCGCGACGGCGTCCGGCGCGTTTGCCTGGATCTCCAGCGTCGTCCGCGCCAGTTCGGCCGTCCCGTCGCACAGCGGCTGCAGGCGGGCACACAACTGGACTTCCTTGCCGCGCCGCGAATACAGGTCGACGTCCGGGGAGTCCTGACGCAACACGGCGCCGATCCGGTCGTTGACCAACACCGGACAGCCGGCGAAACGGTGCCCCGTATCGTCTTCGTCCAAACGCGACCATCCGACCTGCTGCGGCTGCCACGATTCCGCGAGCCGAACTGCCGATGCCTCGGCGGCGTCGTACAGGCACGCGGAAGGCTCGGCGTTCGGCGCGGAGTCTTCGCCGAAGGAAGCGGTGCCTTGGCACACCAAGCCGACAGCCAGCCCCCAAGTACTCCATCGCAGCCAAGTCCGAGAGTGCATGCCTGTCTCCTTGCTTTCCGACGACTGCCCGCCGCTCATCGGCCAGCGTCCGCTGGAGGCCCTGGATTTCGTCGTGGATCGAACGGGCAGAAACTGCTCGGCAATCCCGAACACGGCGGGCAGCACATGATCGACTTATTCTAGTGCCGTTTCCAGTTTCTAACTTCCCTTCTTGACGACTGTAAGTGCTAG
>CAYUFW010000305.1:2583-10107 GCA_964443915.1 uncultured Pirellulaceae bacterium | reverse complement strand
TCGGTCGCGCCCCCACGCTAGCTGCTGGCATTTCGCAACGTTACGATCAAGGCCGCCCCGTATCGGAGCCGATGTCGAATCGGCAATCCACGAACAGATTGTGCGCAAACACGCTGCCTTCGGAATTGCCCCGGACCCCGTGTCCGACCAGCACGTTGTTGTCGACCAGGATCGCTCCGTGGTTCATTTCCAGGAAGACGTTGGCTGCCTGCGTGTCATAGATGATGTTGCCCGTGATCCGCGTCCCCTGGTTGCCCCAGTCCATCCAAATGCCGAAGGCGCCATATTTCTGGTAGCATACGCGGCGGATCAGGTTGCCGCGGATCACCGTGTCGACCGATTCATGGAACTTGATGGCGGCCGTCTCCCAGCCGCCGAATTCCTTGCGGTAATTGGTGTCTTCGATCAGATTGCCGGCAATCAGGCAGCGGGTGGCGCCCTTCTGGCCGGCGATCCCGGCCTCGCCGCAACGGCGGATTACGTTGTTGCGGATGACGTGTGCGCCGAAGGCCTCGATGTCGGCGTAATCCACTCCGGGCGCGTGTCCGAGCGAGATGCCCACGCAACGGGCGTTGGTGATCGTGCAGTTCTGGATGATCCAGTGCTTGCCCATCCGCGGGCCGATCGTTCCCATCTGCAACGCCAGGCCGGGAGGTTGCCAGTTCTCGGCCGAGTGCAGCAGGTGAAAACCGTCTACCGTGATGTATTTCAGGCCCGTTTCCGCCGGCATGAAGACGCTTTCGCGGACATTGATCTCGGCCAGTTGCGAGTTCGGATCGGCTTTGCCAAAGTTGGCCCAGATGGTCGTGGTGTTTTCGGCTGTCCGGCAACACCACGTCTGATCCCGCTGCTTCACCTCTTCCAGGCTCTGCTGTTCGCGGAAGGCCTCGCCGTCCAGGTAGACGTCGCCGCGGTGCAGCCATTGGCCGTACAGGAGCCAGCCGCCCGAGATGTTCAGCGCGTACGGGTTGTAGTCGCCGAAGAAGCGGTTGGGCAATTCGACCATCCAGACCCCGTCCCCCTGGGCCACCCAAGACGTGACTTGCTCCGAGCCCTTGACCAGCACCTCGTCGCCCGCGGCGGCCCGGTACACAATGCGGCTGTTTTCGTCCCGGCCGCCGCGCGGCGGCTTGACCCATTCCCGATAAGTTCCGGCATGAACGATGACCGTGTCTCCAGGCTGAGCCACTGCCGCCGCCCGGTCGATCGTCAAGAAGGGGGCCTCCAGGCTGCCCGCGTTGCGGTCGCTGCCCGTCTTCGCGACGTGGATCTCCCCTGCCGGCGCGTTGCAGGCCGTCACGACCATCGCGGCGATCCAACTCAATCGTACGACGATCTTGGTGCCGGCGGCGTGGGGCATGGGACCTGCTTCCTTTTCAAAAACTGCCGGAGGAGACTCGATTTCAGAGCGTTCGATTGTCGTTCGATTCTTCGCATCATGGCCGGCCGAAGAGTTCGTCATCGGCAAGCCTTGCCAGCATGATATCAACTTGGCGCAAGGGCAAGAACGACCTATTCGCCACACGTAGCGGCGACTCTCTGACGTCTGGCACATACTCGCCGCCCTGTCTATAACACAGTCCAAAGGGTGCTTTGCGTCTTGCAGCGGCTCCCCTGATGCGGAGGCAGAACCATGCGATTCTTGACGATCGGACGGTGGGCCGTCGGAGTGCTCCCGGCGGCGGTGTCGGCCGGCCTGGCAGCCGAACCAGTGGCCTTCGAAAAGCACATGCTCACGGATCAATACTGTTGCGACGGCATCAACGCGGGCGACATCAATCGGGATGGCCGGCCGGATATCGTGGCCGGGCCCTTCTGGTACGAGAACCCGCGCGGCGAAGAGGGGCTGTGGAGGAAGTACTTCGTCTTCGAGCGGATTCGGGGCGAGACGCCGCCCTTTGCCGATTTGAATCTCGTGGCCGTCGACGTGACCGGCGACGCGGCGCCGGACATCCTCACGGCCTCGAAGCTGGGGACTGGGGAGCATCCTGTTCGTCAACCGGCGCAGCAGCTTGGCGACCCGATAGGGCGCGAGGTTATCATGAGTACATCCGACTTCGGCGAACGGCGGGCGTGAGCCCGCCGGTTGCAGCGGCGCCAGCAACTCAAACCCGCAGGAAAACCGGTGGGCTCACGCCCACCGTTCGCCAGGTCGTCAGGCGACGCAGCCGAAGTAGGACTGTCGAATCTTCAAAGAAAGGGAGAACACGATCATGAACTGCAGCCTAAACCGTTTTGTCACCGTCGTCCGACACCTGTCGGCGTTCGTTGCGGCGTTGTCCACACTGTTCGGGATCGCCGTCGCGGACGACGCCGGCCCGCGGCCCGTCGCCCTGATTTTCGACACCGACTTGGGAAATGACGTCGACGACGCCATGGCGTTGGCCGTGATCCATGCCCTGGCCGATCGTGGCCAGTGCGAACTGCTGGCGGTCACCGTGACGAAAGACAACCCGTACGCCGGCCCGTGCGTCGATCTGATCAATACTTTCTATGGCCGGCCCGATATTCCCATCGGCACCGTCCGCGACGGCATGGCACGCGAAGACTACAAGTACATCCGCCAATTGGCCACGGCCAACGACGGCGGCCGGCCCCGCTACCCGCACGATCTGACCAACGGCGCCGCTGCGCCCGAGGCCGTCGGTTTGCTGCGAAAGACCCTCGCTGGCCGGCCCGACGGTTCCGTGGTGATGGTCCAGGTGGGCTTCTCGACGAATCTGGCCCGCCTCCTGGACTCGAGGCCGGACGGCAACTCGCCGCTGGACGGCAAGTCGCTGGTGCGGCAGAAGGTCAAGCTGCTGTCGATCATGGCGGGGGCGTTCACGCCCGAACTGGCCGCCAAGCACTTCTGCGAGTACAACGTGAAGATCGACGTCCCCAACGCCCGCAAAGTGATCCAGCAATGGCCGACGCCGGTGGTCTTCAGCGGCTGGGAGATTGGGCATGCCATTCAGTACCCGGCCGAGAGCGTTCTGGCGGACTTCGGTTACGTCCCGCATCACCCGATTGCCGAGGCCTACGACCTGTACCGCGGCCGGAAGAACCGGCAGCCGACCTATGACCTGACCAGCGTGCTCTACGCCGTGCGGCCCGACCGGGGCTACTTCGACGTGTCGCCGCCCGGCCGAGTCACCGTCCAGGACGACGGCTTCGTCCGCTTCCAGCCCGAGGCCGATGGGCCGCACCGGTACTTGATCGCCACGCCGGAACAGGTCGTGCGCGTGCAGGAGGCGCTCGTGATGCTGACCAGTCAGCCGCCGGCGGCCTCGGCCTCGGCCCCCGCAGGGTCCACCCGCCGCGTCAACGAGTAATCTCGCAGTTTGGCAACGCCCCGCGCGGTTTCCGCAATCCGTCGTCTGAGATTCCGCCTGACAACTCGGGTTGCCAGGGCGGAGGCGGGACTTCGGCTAATGGCGATGCCCCTTGATTGAGCAGCGCAATGTAATCCGCCAAGTGCCGGTGCGTCGCCTGAAATGCCGGAAGACCTGCGATCACACTGTAACGACGGTCGGCGGTTACGGACGCGAAACGTTCCAAAACGTCAGACAGTTCATTCGCTTGACCGTCCGCCACGACATCGTGGGCGGAGAAGACGGATTCCGGCAGGCGAAGGTACTTCGCCCAACTCGACCCGTTTTGCACCCCCGCCAGGGTCTCGTCCAGATCGAGCGCGGCGGTGGCGAGCCGACCGCGCTGTCGCTCCAGCGGTGACCGAAGCAGTTCTCGCAGCGCACTGTGGACAGCATGGAATTCACCCAGCCGAGTCAGAGGCCGAAAGGCCGCGTTCGTACTCGCGTGATCGTATGCGTTCAAAACCACCTGCAGCCGGTCGCGCGTGTCGCCGGCGGGCGGGCGATTGCTTTCGGCAGTCAGGATCTGGCGCAGGCTGCCGACGTGAAGTCGCGCTTTCCAGCGCTCCGCATCGCGATAGTGGTCCAGTTGACTCTCCAATTCCCCCTCGCGGGCCCGCACGATTGTCCGCAGAGATTGCCAGTTCGCTTCCGTCACGTCCATCTCCGGCGGCGCGTCCGTCGCAGCGGAAGGAACCGGCGCGTGCCCCTCGTCCAATTGGCCGAGCGGTACGTCGTGCGGCCCATTCGCTGCACGAGGGCCCCGGGTGCCGTCGGTCATCACGTCGACAAACGGAGCGCGCACTCGAGTGCCGCCATCCGGTGTGCGATAGACGCGAACAAACGGGGCTCGAACGCGGCCCGATTCCACTTCGACGATTTGGGCTTGCCCTCCGGCGGGAAAGCAAAGCAGTACAAGCATGAGCGAGACGAGGGACTGGCTGGACATAGACATGTGAATCTCCAGTCTTGCGAGGCTTGCGAAGAAACGGTGTTCAATACTATCCGCTTCGTCATCAAGCTCCCGAATGATTGACTGTATTGTGGTGTTGTGCGGACTCGGTGGACACGTCGGTCGCCTTATGCGAGTCTGGAGGATTGCCGCACACAGCACGTGCGGTGGCCCACCGGGTTGATGTGCTTCATTTGGGTGCTCCCGGAAAGACGCGAGGCCACCCAGGCAGCCCGTCAGATCTCGGTGGACCGCCACACCCGGTATGACTGTCGGAACCTGCAATCGTCCTCATCACGGGGAGCAACGGGCATGAAAAAGCGCTTTCTGCAAATCGCGTTGGCGGGTGTCCTGGTGTCCACGGCGGCCCTGTCGCTCGCGGCGGAGTCGGAAATCATCTGGCCGCAGGAGTGGACGGTTTTCGGGCCGATCCCCTCCAAGACGGCTGGCACCGGCCTGTACGGCCGCCCGCGGAAAGCGGACCTGCTGCCCGGCGAGACGCTGAAGACCATTCCCCAGGAGTTGGTGATCGGCGGGCAGAAATACCAGGGCCGGCAGTTCCGCCTGGAGGAAGCCGTATTGAATCTGGGTCAGAAGCTCAGCTGTGGAGGCGACGGCACGGGCGCGTACCTCCTGGCGCCCCTCACCGCGACGGCCGACACCACGGTCGAGATCGGCGCCGGGGCCGACTGGTGGATGCACTGGTGGGTGGACGGCCAACCGGTCTACGACACGCTCGGCAACGGCCATGCCGGCAACGGAACCACGCCGATCACGGGCCGGGACCATGTGTTTCGCGTCAAGCTGACCAAGGGCCAACATGTCCTCGCCGTGGCAGTTTTCGGCTATCGGCAATTCCTGTTTTCGGTCACCAGCCCACAAAAGATGAAGGAGCGGCCGCTCACGTTCCGGGAAACCATGGAGGCCGGCCGGCGCCGATACAGGCCCCCGCACTGGTCGATCGCCGCGGACTTTGCCGCCGCGCGGAGCGACTTCGAGCGGGCGGTCGGGTTGGCCGCCACGGACGTGGAACAGGCCGAAGCCCGGTTGGCCATCGCGGAAAGCTCTCTTCTGGACGTCCAGAATCTCACGGCGGCCGACGCGGCGGCGATCCGGCAGCAGTGCAGCGCGGTGCTGGCCCTGCCGGGCGCACGGGCCGAACAGAAGACGCAGGCCGCGCTGAGTGCCGGTCAGACGTGGCTGCTGGAGAACTGCGGCGTTCAGGCCAGGGCGGAATTCACCAAGGCCGGAGAACTGTGGCCGCGGCCGCCTTGGAAGGAAACCGTGCAACTGGCCATCGCCGGCGCTCACGCCCAGGACAAGGAAGACGCAGCAGCACGCACCATCCTGACGGAATTGCTCGCCGTTCCCAACCTGGACAGGCTGTTGCGATTCCAGGCACGGTCGCTCCTGGAAGCGCTGGACGTTGCGCCCCGGATCCGGCCCGATCACCCGCGCCTGTTCTTCAACGCCGACACCTGGCCCACGGTCAAGGCGCGCATCGAGCGCGACCGCGAAGGCTTCAAACGGCTTCAGCAGACGGCCCGCGGCTTGCCCGATAATCCCGAGGTCCGAGATTGGGGATCGGAGTTGATGCGAGCGGCACTGGTGCAGCGGGTCACCGGCGACGCGGCGCTGTTGGCCAAGATCCGCAAGCTGCTGCGGGCCACTATCGACCATTACCTCTTGCTGCAGGACTTCAACTCGCACGTCGAGACCCGCGTGGGCTGCGCGGCGGCCTTGGATTGGACGTGGAACGACCTGCCGCCGGCCGAGCGCGAGGAGTTGGCGCACGACCTGCTCCGCTATGCCTACGGCCGACACGTTCAGGACGTGAGCCAGGGTGCGGGCCGCGTCGAGCACGATCCCTATTACTATGCCGGGAACATGCACTGGTACGTCGGCTTGACGGTGTTGCACTCCGGGTTGTCGGGTAACGATCACCTGCGGGCGCTCGCGGTGCTCGGGCGCGGCTACGACAACAACGTGGTGTCGAGTTTCGGCCATCGCATGGAAATGATGAAGGACCGCGGAGGAGTCACGCGCGTCGAGTACAACTTCGAGGACCTGCCGACCCCCGCCTGGACGTTCCTGCACTGCTGGCGTTCGGCGGTGGGAGAAATTCCCAACGAATGGGAATTTGCCAGCGGCTTCGCTCCCAGCTATGTGCTGCGATACATGCTGGGGTTCAAGCCCGGATACTACCGGCAATTCGGGCATGCCCACTCCTGGCGACCCAAAGGCGGCTGGCATTCGGAGTACCGACTGTACGACAACTTGGGGCAGTTCATCTACTTCTTCGCCAAGAGCCAGCCGGAGGAGGCGGCGATCGCAGGCTATCTCCGGCAACAGATGGGCAAAGGCGGCTCGGTCGGCACGGGCTCCTATCCGATTTACCCCTACGTGCTGGATCTGGCCGAAGCGCCGACGCCCCAATTGCCGGACGGTCTGCCGTTAGCGCGGCATTATACGGCCAACGGCCTGGTGCTGATGTCGTCGGGTTTTGAACCCGACTCGACCTACGTGCTGTACTCGTGCGGAGGCGGGCAAGGCGAACACCTGGACACCGGCCATTTCACGATTTTCAAGCGGGGCTATCTGGCCCTGGACAGCGGCACGCGCGCTCTGGATGAGTATGCGGATCCCAGCAGCGGCGAAAACTACGACAAGCAGAGCGTCGCGCACAACACGGTGCTGATCCGCATGCCGGGTGAGACGATGAAGGGCCTGACGCATCCGGCGCTGGAGATTCAGGCCAACAGCGGCGGCCAGCGCAAGCTGCCCACGTTTGCCCGCGTGCTGGCCTTCCAGTCCGAGCGGCTGTTTGCCTATGCCGCGACGGACGCGACCCCCAACTATCACCCGGACAAGTGCGCCCAGATGGTCCGCCAGTTCCTGTTCCTAGCGCCGGACCATTTCGTCGTGTTCGACCGCGTGATCGCCAAGCGAGCGGACTATCCCAAGACGTGGCTGCTGCACACGGGCAACGAGCCGGTCATCACGGGCAAGGAGTTCCAGGCGGACCAGGAACAGGGCCGCCTCTTCTGCCGCACGCTGTACTCGGCGGATGCGGTGCTCGAGAAGGTCGGTGGGCTCGGCAAGGAGTTCTGGGCCGACGGCCGCAATTGGCCGATCCCCGCCCACTCGCCCTATTTCCGGAATCTCGGCATCAAGGACGCCTCGGACGTGGCCGAAAACATGGGCCGCTGGCGGGTCGAG
>CAYUFW010000305.1:0-2448 GCA_964443915.1 uncultured Pirellulaceae bacterium | reverse complement strand
GCTCGCGCTCGTACACCGTCGCTCTAAACAGGTCCGGCGACGTCGGCGGGCACTTGCGGATCGAGGAGGGCGGGAAAGTCCTGCACGATCAGGACCTGACGTGGGAAATTCAGCCGCAGACGGGTCTGGCGCTGATGCAGTGACGGGGTCTGCCCGTCGTGGCCAGCAATCCGACCAGCCTTCTTTGAGTTCTCAGAAGCCCGGCTTCTTCGAAAAGCCGGGCTTCTTCTTGCCGGAGAGTTGGCGAGCGGGCTGCCTTATTTCGCGACGACGCGATCCTCGACTTATTTCTCTTGACCCCATTTCGCCACCGCGCGTATACTCCCGCATCCCGCAATGCTCGGGGACTTCCCGCGCACGCAGGCAACCATTTCCTCCCGTTCCGATGGAGAAGGCGATCATGGCTGGCAAGGACGCTAGCGGCCGCGCGCCGCGCTTGGGCACTGCACAAGTCACTTTCCTCACGTTCCAGGCCTTCGTTTCAGTCTCACTCTTGACGCTGGTCTTGCTAGCTGCCCAGGCAGTCGGGCCTTGGCCGGCTCAAGCTCAGCAGACGCAGCCGAAGGCCGGGCCGGCGCCGCAGGCGAATGCAGCCGGTCCGCGGTCTGCTACCGCCGACGCGCAGAAGTCGCCGCCAATGGCCGTGGTCAACGGTGAGCAGATTACGCGGCAGAATCTGGCGGACGAGTGCGTCCGCCGTTACGCCAACGATGTTTTGGACAGCATGATCAGCAAGCAGATTCTGCTGCAGGCTTGCCAGTCGCGCGGTGTGACGGTCACGGAAAAGGACATCGAAGACGAAATCCACAACGTGGCGACGAAATTCGGCTTGTCGGTCGACCGCTGGCTGTCCCTGCTGGAAACCGAACGCAACGTCGACGCCCAGCAGTACCGCAAGGACATCATTTGGCCGACGCTGGCCCTCCGCCGGCTGGCGTCGAGCCATGCCGCCCCGACCCCCGAGGAACTCCGCAAGGCTTTCGAATCGGAGTACGGACCGAAGGTGAAGGCCCGCCTGATCGTGGTCAGCAGCCGGCAGAAGGCCGATTGGGTCTTGCAAGCGGCCCAGGCGAATCCGGACAATTTCGCGCAGTTGGCCAAGGAGCACTCCGAGGACCGCGCGACCGCCAGCGCCTATGGCGTGATTCCCCCGATCCGCAAGCACGTTGGCGACCCGAATCTGGAGCAAATTGCCTTCAGCCTGAAGGAAGACCAGATCTCACCGGTGATCCAAGTCGGCAACCAGTACCTGATCCTGAAGTGCGAAAAGCAGATCCAGGAGACGTTCATCTCCAGCGAACATCTGCCGCAGATTGAGGCTCAGCTCAAGGAGCGTCTGGCCGAACACAAGACGCGTGTCGAGTCGGCCGACCTGTTCCAACAATTGCAGGGGCAGGCCAAGATCGTCAACCTGCTGAAGGACGCCAAACAGCAACCGCAATACCCCGGCGCCGCCGCGGTGGTCAACGGCGCGGCCATCACGATGCAGCAGCTGTCCGAGGAATGCTTGTCGCGGCATGGCAAGGACGTGTTGGAAGGCGAGATCAACCGGCTGCTGTTGATCCAGGAACTGCGGCGCGTCGCCAGGACGGTGAACGAGCAAGACATCAACGGCGAAGTCACGCGGGCGGCCCAGGCCTACAATTTCCTGAAGAAGGACGGCTCGCCGGATGTGGAAGCGTGGCTGAAGAACGTCACCGAAAACGACGGCACGACCGTCGAGCTGTACGTCCGCGATGCCGTCTGGCCGTCGGTCGCCCTCAAGAAGCTGGTCGGCGAGAACGTCGAGGTGACGGCCGAGGACTTGCAGAAGGGCTTTGAATCCAATTTCGGCGAGCGCGTCGAAGTCCTGGCCATTGTGCTCGGCAATCAGCGCCAGGCGCAAACGGTTTGGGACATGGCCCGCAACAACCCGACGGACCAGTTCTTCGGCGAACTGGCGAACCAGTACTCGGTCGAACCCAGCTCGCGGTCGAACTTCGGCCAGGTGCCTCCGTTGCGGAAGCACAGCGGCCAGCCGCTGCTGGAGAAGGAAGCGTTCCGGCTCAAACCGGGCGAGTTGTCCGGCATCATCGCCATGGGCGACAAGTACGTCATCCTCCGCTGCTTGGGCCGCACGCAGCCCATTGTCAAGGACTTCAACGCGGTCAAGGATGAACTGTACCGCGACATCCTCGAAAAGAAGCTGCGGCTGGCGATGGCCAAGGAGTTTGACCGGCTGAAGGAGTCCTCGCAGATCGACAATTTCCTGGCCGGCACGTCGCAGGCCGGACAACTTCCGGGCGCGAAGACGGCATCGCAAGCCAGCTTCAACCAGCCCGTGGCTCCGGCGGCCAATCCCGTCAAACGCTAGAGCCGCATCCCGTTGCCAGCTCTCCTGCTGGCGACGAGACAGGAAGTAGATCCTATGAAACGTCGCGGCGGTTAAGCCCTATGGTTGAGTATTGT
>CAYUFW010000304.1:0-10142 GCA_964443915.1 uncultured Pirellulaceae bacterium | reverse complement strand
GCTTTATCGCCGGGCCTCCTGCATCCCCGCCGCCGCAGCCACCACAGCCACTGACGGTCACCAAGGCAAGGACAATGACGCCAAACACGAGATTTCGCATGGTTCTTTCTCCACGGGCTTTCACAGGGCAGTAAAGCGAGTCAAGCCGGACGGACTTTGATCAGGCCAACGGCAAGAGACAAACGGCTCCAGACGACACGCCGTTCCGTCCGGGACGGTTCAGAGAACCGTCCCCCAAGGTGCCGATCATGACAGACGTTCCTCCAAAGCGTTAGAATTTGGTGGGGATGGAATTTCCGTCGCGGATCGTGCAGAACCACAGCCAGACTTGCGGATCCACGTCGAACGAGACGACATCCACCGAACCGTCCACACGAACGGTCATAAGCCCACCTGGATGCGTGCCGCCGAACTTCCGGGACCACCAGTTATTTGCCGAGTCGTAGACAGGATGGTTCTTGTCGGGCTCGGGAAATTGAAAGCCGCGGCCCGTATCTTTGCCAAAGCGAACGACGTCCTCGTCCCAGCCGGCATTGTTCCAGGGTTCGTTGTCGCCGCCAGCGACACCCCAGCCGGTCGAGTGGACCTGCTTTTCGGCCACCAGCAGCGTGTTGGATGTGCCGTCTTCCACGTCAGCCATGCGTCGCCGCTCGTCGGCCGGATTCAGAATTGTGTCGGCGGCTTTGGGCAACCCACTCCACTGCCGGACGAACGCCCCGTGCTTGCCGGCGTTCCCAATGACGTCCCCGCCATTGCCCGCGTAGTCGCAATGTCCGTAATTGCTGTAGATCTTGGCGGCCCGGCGCGTCGGGCAGTAGTAGCTAGGGATGACCGTTTTAACGATGATGTTATCGTCCTGCTCATCAAAGACCGCCTGCTGCTCCAAGAACGGCGTGAGATGAAAGGCCCAACTCCAGCCGATACGCTCCGTCGCGTTGCAGCAGGTAACATGGGGGCCATCGGATCCCGCGCCGGGAAGGTACTGGTATGCATCGTGGTGATTGTGACAAGCCATCCCGATCTGCTTCAAATTGTTGGTGCACTGCGTGCGCCGAGCCGCCTCGCGGGCGGACTGGACGGCTGGCAGCAGCAGGGCCACCAAAACCCCGATGATGGCGATCACCACGAGGAGTTCGACCAACGTGAATCCAAGACGCTTTCGAACCTTCATCGAAACACCCTTTCAAATTAGACCGCGCGAGAAAATTTCGCAAAGAAAAGGATATCAAGCTACACTTTAATTCTTACAGCTTGGCCCGCCTCCTGCAACCCCACACAACGGAAAACGAGAGAAATCGGCAAGCGGACGATGCGGGCGCGGGCTCGGACGATGACGCCAAATCCGACTAACCAATGGAGGGGGGCGTCCCGCGCTTTGGCTCGTTGTTGCCCGCAGAAGAGCGCAACGCCCTCTTTTCGTCGTCGGGGCACCAAGTTCTGATAGAATGGTATAGAAGTGTTTTGCGCCAGGAGGCAACGAGATGGCCAGTGATCCCGTATCGCGGCGGAAATTTCTGCAGGGAGCTTCCCTCGGGACGGTCGGCGCCGTCACGGCGGGAGCGATGAACGTCTACGGCATGGCCGACACGCAGGCGGCGGGTCTGGCGGCCCTCGGCGGCAGTCCCGTCCGCACGAAGCCTTTTCCAATTTGGCCGCCGGCGACGCCGGAGGTCGAGCAGTCGCTGGTGGCGGCGTACCGCTCCGGGAGATGGACGCGGACGGCGGACGCGGGACAGGTCGCGACGTTTGAAAAACGGTTCGCCGAACTCGTCGGAACCGCGCGCTGCCTGGCGACCGGCTCGGGCACCCAGGCCCTGCACACGGCCCTGCACTCGCTCGGCGTCGGACCCGGTGACGAAGTGCTGGTGGCCCCGTGTACGTTCATCGCCTCGCCCCAGGCGATCCTGATGTGCAGCGCCCTGCCGGTGTTCGTCGACGTGGACATCGACACGTTTCAGATGGATCCCGACAAGATCGAACCGCTGATCACCAGCGAGACGCGGGTGGTCGAGCCGATCCATATCGGCGGCCTGCCGTGCGACATGCCCCGAATCGTGGCCGTCGCCAAGAAGCACGGCCTGAAAGTGGTCGAAGATGCCGCCCAGGCCGTGTTGGCCGAAATCCAAGGCAAGAAGTGCGGCACGTGGGGCGACTTGGGCTGCTTCAGCTTCCAGACGAGCAAAGTGCTGGCCTGCGGCGAGGGCGGGGCCGTCGTCGGCAACGACGCCGAGTTGCTGGACCAGTGCTACGCTTTCCACAACATGGGCCTGACGGCCAAGAACCAAAGCGTCGGGATCGGCACCAAGTACCGGATGAACGAGTTCGAGGCCGCCCTGCTGATTCCGCAGTTGGCCACCCTAGCCGAGCAGACGCGGACCCGCAACGAGAACGCGACGTACCTCGCCCGCCGGCTGGAGCAAATCCCCGGCATTGTGCCGCAACGGTTGCACGAGGGGGTCACCCAGGGCGCCTATTACATCTACGGCTTCCGGTACCAGAAGGAACACTTCCACGACGCGCCCAAGGAGAAGTTCCTGAAGGCCCTCCGCGCCGAACGGATCCCGTTTACGACGATGTACTTCGACCAGCTGAACAAGCAGCCGTTCATCGAAAACGCGCTGAGTTCCCGGACGTTTCAGAAGACCTATTCCCCGCAGCGGCTGGACCGGTACCGCGAACAGAACCAGTGCCCACGCAACGACCAACTGACCGCCGAAGGCGTGTGGCTGCCCCAATCCGTGTTCCTCGGCGACCGCAGCGATATGGACGACATCGCCGATGCGATCGCCAAGATCGCCGAGCACAAGGAGCAGTTGGCACGGCTGTGACGTAGCATCGGATGACACGTGAGCGGCAAGGCAACTGTGCCGCAACTCGGAATTGATCGGCCACCAGCGTCGAGGCCTCTTCGGATAGTGCCAGGCTCTCGACCCCTGCCAGCTTGCTGGCAGGGGTCTGGTGGCCCCATCGCCGGGCGCTCGCTCACCAAACTCATTCACCTGCCGGACGAGCCGGCAGGGGTCTGCTAGCGCCATTCCGCTCACTTGCTTCTCGCACGAGGCTTACGCGCTCATTGCAGCACTTCCGCGACGGTCACTTCGCGGTTCTCGGCCAGCGACCGTTTGCCGGCCTCCAGCACGGCGATGACTTCCACCTCCTCCTCGATCGGAAAGCTCTCCTTCTTGGTGCGGACCAGATCGACGAACCGGTCGAGCAGATACCAGTACAGGTCGGTGAGGTCGGGCGTCAGGGTCCGCCAGCCCTGGGTGCCGAACAGGTTGAGCTGGTAGCCGGCCCGCATCCATTCTCGTTCGGCGACCATCAGCAGCAGGTCGCGGCCGTTGTCGAACCGCACGCGGACGATGTTGCGGCCCGGTTGGCCGACGTTCAGGCACGACACCGCGCCGCGGCCCAGCACCGCGTAAGCCAGCTCCAAGGCGTGAATGCCGTAATACACCAACTCGTTGCCGCAGATGGTCGTGGCCAGGTGAATCTTGCCCAGCGACGGCACTTCCTTGGCCAGCGCGACGACGTCCGGCACGAACCGCAGCGCGCTGGCGGACATGAGCGGCGTGCCGGCCTGGCGCGCGACCGCCGCGATTTCCTTGGCCGCCTTGGCGGTCATGGCCAGCGGCTTGTCGCAGTACGTGGGCACGCCCTTGCGGAGCGGCGTCAGGGCGTATTTCCACTGCTCGCCGGTGCCGTCGTCCGGGATCGCCACCGCGTCCACGCCCTCGCAACATTCGTCGGCGGTCTCGCAGACGGTCGGGATGCCGCAGACTTCGGCCAGCTTCTCCGCCGCGGACTTGACTGGGTCCCAAATCTTGACGACCTGTGCGCCCTCGATACGCTTCTTGGCCGCCACGAACGTGCCCTGAAACTCCTTGCGTTTGACTTCGTCGTAGCCGTTACAGGCCGTGGCAAACGCGGTCCCGTGGTTCGACCCGCTGGCGCGCGGCGCGCCCATGTAGCCGTACGTGGCGGCGGAGATCAGGCCGAGCTTGAGTTTCCCATTTCCCGACGCGCCGCGGAGCAAGGTTGGAAATCCCAGCGGTCCGGCGAGCGTGCCGGCGATCGCGGTGGCGGAGGAAGTCTTCAGGAAAGCTCGGCGCGAAGTGTTTCGAGTCATGGGGCAGGCTCCTGTGAGGGTGTTGTTCGCGCGAGCGCTTGGGCGCCGCGCACGTGCTGGAGGGGCGGGACAAACGGTCCGGCAGACTCTCCCTGCGGCCACAACGGCCCGCTGGGAGAGGTCCGCTCCGCGTGCGGCGTCACGGACCTTCGTCCGCACCCCACGCGTACCGCCCATTCTAATGCGGGGCCAAGCGAGTGGAAAGCAGGCTGGAGAAGATCGTCACGTCGTTCCAGAAAGTAGACCGGAACAAGTCCGCGCCGTTCCGGCAGGGTTTCCTGCGGCCTCCCGGCGGTTGGCCGTGCCGGAACTGCGCGGACTTGTTCTGGTGCAATGGGAGCGTTGGGACGAGCAGATGGCCCAGGTAGAGGAACAGATTGGGAAGCGTTTTGCGTCGAACCGCAATGCCCAGTTGCTGGCCACGATTCCTGGTGTGAGCCAGTTCATGGCGTTGGCGATCGCGTGGCGGTGATGCGGCGTCTACCCTGCCGCCCCCCGCCGTCGCTTCGTACGCGAGAAACCGGCCAACCGAAAACGGCGCTACGGGCCGAACGCATAGAGCCGTTGCTGCGTGCGGACGTACAGCTTGCCGGCGGCGATCGCGGGGGTGGCGAGGATCGGCTCTTGGAGGTCGTTGCAGACCAGAGGCTGGAACGTCTGGCCGGCGGCGAAGATCGTCACCACGCCCCCGTACGAGGCTGCGTAGATCTTGCCGTCGCCGGCCACCGGCGAAGCAAAATACGCCCCCCGCGGTCCCAGCCGGGTGCGATAGAGCAATCGGCCCGACGCCGCTTCCAGGCAAGACACGATCCCACCGTCTTTGACCATGTAGACCTGACCGCGGTAGACCAAGGGCGAAGGCACTTCCGCCACGCTTCGGCTTTCGCGCCACACGACGTGACTGTGAGTTACGTCGCCCTGGCCGCCGGGGCGGACGGCGAACAAGCCGTGCTCTCGGCCGCGCTGCGAGAAGGCGACGGCCCGCGTCCACTCGACGCGGTCATAACGTTCGTCGCCGTCCGTATCGAAGAAACCAAACGCGCGAGCCAGCGGGATTTCCGCGCCGAGGATTTCGCCCACTTCGGCCCGGCGGACGATCAGCAGATCGGCAGGCAATTCCTGTTTGCCGATCTGGTCGTCGCCATCGGCATCGTACTTGGCGAGGGACTGGTCGAATTCCGGCAGCGGGACACGGTCCTCCGGTTCGCCGCCCGGCCAGCACGCGGCGACGAACAAGCGGTCTCCGGTCACCGTCGGCGTGCTGGCGGCGGCGGAAAGCGTGCTGATCCACCATTGCTGGGCTCCGTCAAGCAAACGCCATGCCGTGACGCCCACGGAACTGTGTACGATCACCTCCTTCGTCCCGTCGTGGTCCCAAACCACGGGCGTGGCATATCCCGGCAAATAGGGCAGAGACGCACGGCGCCAGACCACTCGTCCCGAGCGGCGGTCGACGGCCAGCAGCACCGGATTCGGCGGACACTCGCAACTCAAAACCACATAATCATCCACCACGATCGGCGAACTGCCCGATCCGTACTGCGTCGGCGGGGCTGGCTGGGGCAGCTGCCACAGTTCACGGCCAGCGAAGTCGTAGCACAACAAGCCGAAGGACCCGAAGCACACGTACACCCGCTGGCCGTCCGCCGCCGGCGTGGCGTTTGCCGGCGTGCTGATCGGGTGGACGTTTTCGATGGCCGTGGCAGGCGCGGGGCGCCGCCAGAGGATCTCGCCGCTGCTGCGGTCCAGGCACAGCGTCTCCAGCTTGCGCGCGTCACGATCGAAACCCGTCAGGAAGAGGCGTTCGCCCCAGATACAGGGAGACGAATGGCCCGGCGGCAGCGGCGTGGCCCAGAGCGCGGTAGCAGGCCCGAATTTCACCGGCAGGCGGTTTTCGTCCTGCGATACGCCGCAAGCGTTCACCCCGCGAAACTGAGGCCAAATGGCCTGGGATACCGCCGCGGACTCCGCACCACACGCCGTTGCAGCGAGCCGGCAGCCGAGCCCCAGCGCCAGGCACCAACGCCCAACTCGCATGGTGCAGCCTCCGTCATTTTCGTCCGACAAAGACCGCCGTCAGCATGCAGCCCCAGGCACACGCATGCACAAGCGTACTGCCAATGCCTATGATTCCCGCGACCTTGGCGATTTGCGCCGCATCCCCGTAGCGAGGCAGTACCGTGTAGACGACCTGCGTCGCGATGCTGGTCATCCCGGCCACGGTGATCGCAGCGATGACCAAAGCCGACACTCCTGGGTGACGCGGCCAACGGACCAGGGCGATCGCCAAGCCGATGAACCAGACAAGAAGCATCGGTAGTATTCGGCCCAAGCTCACTAACAGCGACAGCAACCATTCATTGTTGGCAGCCATGTCTGTGCTCTTGATTCCGACGAATCGTTGATCTGCTCCACCAATCGCCGGTCGCCGTCCGGCCCGCTTCGGAGCCATTCCATGTACTGACGCAGGCCGCCGATGGTTGCCGCGGGGGCCCGGCGTCTGGCTTTGCCTTCCCGGCGTCCTGCCCTGCTCACGGCCGCGCCCGTTCCACTCAGCGGGTCGCCCGCCTTCGAGTCGCCGTCGTATGCGTGTCGCCAGGATGCGTGGCCGTATCGAGTCGGCGTTGAAAGTCTTCGGGACCTACGTACCCGACCATGTATTCCACCACTCCGCTCTTTGGGGAAATGATGACGGTCGTCGGAAACGAACGGACTCGGAACTTGCTGACCAGCGCCGGATTCTGCTCGGCCAAGACGCTCACCGGGACAAAGTTCGCCCGGATCGCTGCCGCGACGGTCTGGTTGGAGAACGTCTCGTGTTCCATCTTGCGGCAGTACAGGCAGTTTTGCGAGGAGATGAACAGCAGCATCGGCCGCTGTTCCCGCTGGGCCGACTGCCATGCCTGCTCGGCGTCGGTTTTCCAGTTGGCCGTCCGGACCTCCGCAGCCAACAGCGGACCCGCGACCAGAACGAACAGGACCAGCGCGAAACGCCAAACAGGAAGCGTGTGACTCAAGATGGACTCCTGATGCGGGGCGACGTTGAACGTGCGGCGCGAAGGACGGCTTGCTGGCAGGCCGGGGAACAGCGACAGCCCCAGACCGATCCAACTCTCCGGTTGTACCCCTTTATCGACGGAAGGGGCCTGACTGGCCCAAATGCCGTGGCCTGATTCGCCCTATGCCGGCTTTAGCGGCAGTGGGACTTATCGGCATTTGGGGGAATCGGCATGATCGCGGAGCGAACGATCGGTGGAACGCAGCGGGGAGGGTTGGGCGAATTGCGTCCTTCGGCGAAACGGCCGGTTGCCGTCTCCTGGAGAATCTGCAATCATTCTCCGACACGGATGGCAGTCAGAAGGATTTGTTTGCAGAAAGAGCAGCCTATGTCCGCGTTTCCTGAAGTCAGCAAGATTCGTTACGAAGGTCCGAAGTCGAAGAACCCCTTGGCCTTCCGCTGGTACGATGAAAACGAGGTGGTCGAAGGCAAGACGATGAAGGAGCACTTCCGCTTCAGTGTCGTCTACTGGCACACCTTCCGCGGCACGGGGTTGGATCCGTTCGGCCCCGGCACGATGGTCCGCCCGTGGGAGGACGGCACGGACTCGCTGGAGAATGCGAAACGCCGCGTTCGCGTCGCGTTCGAGTTCATGGAAAAGCTGGGAGCCCCGTTCTACGCCTTCCACGACCGGGACGTGGCGCCGGAGGGCAAGACGCTCGCCGAGTCGAACAAGAACCTGGACGAAATCGTCAAGGTGCTGATGGAGGAGCAGGCGCGGACGGGCATCCAGTTGCTGTGGGGCACGGCCAATCTGTTCAGCAACCCCCGGTACATGCACGGCGCGTCGACCAGCTGCAACGCCGATGCCTTTGCCTTCGCGGCCGCGCAAGTCAAGAAGTGCCTGGAAGTCACGAAGGAACTCGGCGGCGTGAACTACGTGTTCTGGGGCGGCCGCGAAGGCTACCAGAACCTGTTCAACACCGATCTGAAACGCGAGTTGGACCACATGGGCCGCTTCATGCACATGGCGGTCGACTATGCCAAAGAGATCGGTTTTACCGGCCAGTTCCTGATCGAGCCCAAGCCGAAAGAGCCCACCAAGCACCAGTACGACTCGGACGCGGCCGCGTGCATCAACTTCCTGCGGGCCTACGACCTGCTGGAGCATTTCAAGCTGAACATCGAGACCAACCATGCCACCTTGGCCGGCCACACCATGATGCACGAACTGGACTATGCCGGCGGCCAGGGGGCGTTGGGCTCCATCGACGCCAACACGGGCGACATGCTCCTGGGTTGGGACACGGATCAGTTCCCGACCAACTACTACCTGACCACGGAGGTCATGCTGATCCTGCTCAAGTACGGCGGTCTGGCTCCGGGCGGTGTGAACTTCGACGCCAAGGTGCGGCGCGAGAGTTTTGAACCGGTCGACTTGTTCCACGCCCACGTCGGCGGCATGGACACGTTCGCCCGCGGTTTGAAGATCGCCGCGGCCATCCGCGCGGACGGCGAATTGGCCGCCTTTGTCCAGGACCGTTACAGCAGTTGGGATACGGGAATCGGCGCCGAGATCGAATCCGGGAAAGCCGATTTCAAGGCCCTGGAAGCCTACATGCTGAAGAAAGGCGACATTGCGCGGAACCAAAGCGGCCGGCAAGAAATGCTGGAGAATCTGATCAACCGATACATCTAACTCAGCGCGTATTCGCAGCCGACCGAGTCCGGTTTGCCTGGAAAAACCGGACCTCTCAGGAGGCCGCGAACATCACCCCAAATTGCCCCACCCTCATTCCACACCAGGCAAGCGAAAGGACAGCCATGCACACCTCACGCCGTTCGTTTCTCAAGCAGGCCGCTGCGTCGGTGGCCATCGCTCCCTTCATTCTGCCGTCGCGAATCTGGTCGGCGGAGACCAAGCCCAACGCCCGGATCACGATGGGCTTCGTCGGCATGGGCACGCAGAACCGCGGCCTGCTGGGCGGTTTCCTGGGCCAGGAGACCAAGGTGCTGGCGGTGTGCGACGTGGACACCACCCGCCGCGAAGCGGCCAAGAAGCGCGTGGACGAGTACTACGCGCAGAAGGGCGAGCAGGGCAGCCAGTGCGCGGCCTACCACGACTTCCGCGAACTCATCCAGCGCAAAGACATCGACGCGGTCTGCATTGCCACGCCGGACCACTGGCACGCCTTCATCACCGTGGAAGCTCTCCGCGCGGGCAAGGACGTGTACTGTGAGAAACCGCTGACGCACAACATTCACGAAGCGGTCGAGGTGATCCGGGCGGTGGACGCCACCGGGCGGATCCTGCAAACCGGTTCGATGCAGCGGTCCTCGAAGGAATTCCGCGTGGCCTGCGAACTGGTCCGCAACGGCGCGATCGGCAAGGTGGAACGCGTCGAGTGCAGCTTTGGCGATCCGGGCGTTCCCTGCGATCTGGGAGAGGAGCCGATGGAGCCCGGACTGGATTGGAACTTGTGGGTCGGTCCCGCGCCCATGCGGCCGTACAACTCGGTGCTCAGCCCGCGGGGCGAGCACAAGCACTTCCCGAACTGGCGGGCCTACCGCGAATTCGGCGGCGGCATGGTCACCGACTGGGGCGCCCACCATCTGGACATCGCCCAGTGGGGTTTGGGGATGGACGAGAGCGGGCCGGTCGAAGCGCTGCCGCCGGAAACGCCCGGCGCGAAACGCGGCGCCAAGTTGGTGTACGCCGGCGGCGTGACCGTGGAGCACAAGAACGGCTTCGGCGCGCATTTCTACGGCACCGAGGGCGAAGTCCAAGTCAACCGTGGCAAGTTCACCTTCAAACGCGGCGGTGAAATGATTGCGTCCTACACCCGCAGCGAGGAAGAGCGGAAGACGACCTCCTGCGCGGCCCAAGTGCAAATTGCGGAACGCGACTTCCTGAAGGACGCGAAGATCAAGCTTTACGACAGCAAGAACCAACTGTGGGACTTCCTGGAATGCGTCCGGTCCAGGAAGAAACCGATCTGCCACGAGCAGGTCGGC
>CAYUFW010000303.1:5958-10151 GCA_964443915.1 uncultured Pirellulaceae bacterium | reverse complement strand
ACCTTGGCCGCAAGCACACTCTCCGCCACTTGCTACCCGGGATCGAGGCATCCTCTCGAACGCTCAAGCGGTCGCATGGGCACTCGCAGCCCCTGCCCGAGCCCCCATACGGCTC
Organism: uncultured Pirellulaceae bacterium; assembly: GCA_964443915.1. Classification (GTDB taxonomy): domain Bacteria; phylum Planctomycetota; class Planctomycetia; order Pirellulales; family Pirellulaceae; genus Anammoximicrobium. The sequence continues at coordinate 10,036 of CAYUFW010000303.1, read as the reverse complement.
ACAATCCGACCCCGAATTCCCCTGGACCAGCGCACCTCCAACGTCTTGCGCCATAAACCCTCGCGGATGAAGCTCTTGGAACTGTGGCCCGACACCGCGTGGTTCAGGACCGTCACACGGCCGCACAGGAATTCGTCGAACACCTGCCCCCAACCGGTCAGACCCGGCCGATCCGCGGGAGGCGTGGGGTACGACGCCACGGTCGAATCGCCCACGAGGGCGACCCGCAGTGGAGCGAGTTCGGCCGCATTCTCCACCGCGCCTACACCGCCGGCGAGACAAAGACTGGCGAACACGAAGCTGATCCGTTGCGGAAACATCCGATCCTCCTGCATCCAGCTTGAGCCCACTCGGTCCCTTCAAGGGCGGCACTTTGTCGCGGAATCAGACGAGTGGCCATTGGAAGGTGGACGTGAGCTCAATTCTTCTCCTGGTTCAACGGGTAGGCCGCAGTCACTTCAGTTTCGCCACCTGCTGCAGGAAATCCTCCCAGCCTTGGTGTTTGACCAGCGCGCGGGCGATGGTCAACAGCGCCTCCGGCGATTTGCTCTGCCAGACGGCGGCGATCGAGGAATGGTAGCCCTTGGCCGGCCCGTGGCGGCCGCTGTCGAAGGCGTCCGCCGGCGTGCCGGTCCAGGCCCTGCTCGTCGCGGCGGCCTTGTATTGCGGATCCACACCGCGGGCCTCGTTGTTCTCGCTCGCCGCCAGCCACTCGGCCGTGTCGTGCTTCGTGACTCGCGACTCGTCGACGTACAACGAGGCCGGACCGCCAACGCCGTCATGGGAGACGAGGCAGTTCTGCAGTGTCGCGTGCGGCTCGACCTTGCCGGCCGCCTCGCCTTTCGCGACGGCCTCGACACAAATGCCCTGGCTCTCGTTGTTGTGGTACGTGCAGTGTTCGGCATGGACATCGCCCCGCTGCCACAACCCGCTGCTGATCCACGAGCCGCCGTGCTTATACGAATAGGCGCTCAGGCAGTTGTAGAAGAAGGCGTGCTGCCAGACGCGGAAGTTCTTCTTGTTGCGCAGGCCGACGCAGTTCACATAGACGACGTTGTCGGCTTTGATGTCCCAACCGCCGTCGGCGCAATCCAGCGCGGCGCAGTTGATAAAGGCGACGTTTCGCACGTCCCCCTCGATGCAGAAGCCGTCGCCCTGCCAGTACCGGTCTTGCGACCAGATGCAGTTGCGCGCGGTGCAGTTGATGAAGATCAGATCGTGATCCGAGGCCCAGGCTTTTTCGTCGGCCGCACGGCGTTTGCGCGGCGAGTCGCCGGCCACGTCAAAGCCGATCTGGAACGGCTCCTTCATCCACTCTTTGCCACCAGAATCGGCCGTGCAGTTGATGAACCGTACATCGTAGTTGCCCGCCTGCAAGCGAACGGCGTGCTTGGTGAAGTGGATAAAGTCGCAATCCTCGACCGTGATGTCGTGGGAGGCGGCGGCCGCTTCGTCGGCGGTGACGAAGCCATTGAGGTAGCTGCCGTGCCGGGCTTCGTAGACGTCAAAGTTGCGAATCCGCAGCCCGACGTGCCGGCCCTCGCGAGTCATGATGCCGTACTGGAAGCGAGCCGCCTGCAGGTTGGCAAACTCACAGTAGCCGACCGCGTTGGTCAGATTCAACAGCGCAGGACCTTTTTCGGGGTCGCTGGGGTGCCAGGTGCCGACGAACCAGGGCAAGCCGCCGCCGGTGTCCTCGCCGGCCAGTCGCTTGGGTTTGTCCAACGTGCCGCCGGAACCGATGGTGAGCGCGACGCCGACATAGATGCCGCTGCCCACGTGGCACGTCTGACCCGGCTGCAAGGCGTCCCACGCGGCCTGCAGTGCGCCGGGGGCGTTGCCCGGCAGGGCATTAGCCCAATCCGCGCCCGTGCCGCGGCCGGCCCCCTCGGGCGTCACGTAGAGGTCACCCTTGGCCGCCGGCAAGGGCACGGACATGGCCGAGGCTAACTTGATGTCGGCAGCCTTGGCGATTGCCGCTTTCCAAGCGGGCGGCGGCGGGGCCGGACCCTTTTCAACGAGCCTCAGGTGGGTGAACCAACAGGCCTGGCCGATCCAACCGCGCTGGGCGTTCTGCTCCCAGCGGCAGAGCACCTGGATCTCGTCGCCTTCGCCCGTCGAGACTTCTTGGGTGGTCGTCGTCCAGCGGTCATCTGACTTGGCCAGCCCGATGCGCTGCAGCTCGCGTCGGTCCTTGATGACTTTCACCGAGAGGAACCCCAGGCCCTTCTTGGTGCTCTTGACCTTGCCCTCGAGCGTGTAGAGCGTGTTCGGTTTTGCTTTGATGCTCTGATAGACTTGGCCGTAGCTCGTGCCGCCGTCGGCAATGACGTCGACACGCAATGCCTGAGCCGCGCCGGGCAGGTCAGAGATCTTTTCGACGGTGACCTTCTGGCCTTCGACGACGGTCCAGCGATGCGGTAACCCAGTGTCCGTGGTCTGGTGGAAATCGGCGTTCGCCAAGAGGTCGTGCTCGGCCGCGATGGCCGATGCGCCGAACAGGAGGAGCCCAACTATCGTCGCCGCACAATTCAACCGTCTCATGCCAAGTCCTTTCTGAACCGACACGCGGATTGCCATTTACCGGAATGTATGTCACTCGTGCGCCTCGATGCAGCTGATCCAGCGGAAATGGCCGTAGTCGTTCTTGATCTGGATGCCGATCACCGGTTCGTCGCCCGTCACCTTGATCTTCAGGCATTGGACCGGGTCCTTCTTTCGGACCGTTAAGGTGAGCGGACCGCTGTCGACTCCGGTGACGATCACTTCTCGCTGATCGGTGAATGGCACCACGCTCATCACCAAGTCATACTGTCCGGGCTGGACGCGGAATCGGAACACGTGGTCCCGCACCCGCGTCCCGTCGCGGTCCAGCTTTTGGCCGCCCATCCACGGCTGGTCGTCGTCTTGCATCGCGGGCTTGTCGAAGCCATAGCCGCGTTCCTCGTTCCAGACGGCGGTGTGAAGCACGGGTACGTAATCCGTCTGATGCCCCTCGATGTTGCTCCACCCGACGTGCTCCGTCGAGCCGAAATCAAACAGGTACTTGTGCAGCGCCGCGATCCGCGCCAGTCGCTCAATCCGAGCAGCCTCGTGGCGTTCGTACTCGGCACGCAGCTTTTTCAGCGGCTCCAGGCTCGCGAACTCCCGGAAATACTGCGGATACGGCGTGACTTGCACTTCGGCCGTACCTTGCAGCGAAGCAACGCCGCCAAAGGAATCGGTTACGGTGCAGCCGCCCAGGTCGATCCCCAGGTGCGCCGCGCCATCCACTGTCCACGCCGTCAACAACGGCCTGTCGCCGACGTTCCATTCCAAGAGCCAGACGTTGGCGTCGGGGTGCGGCATCCGACGTGCGCCGCCACGGACCTCGTGCAGTTGCCGGATGGCCGTGCCCAGGGTGTACCACGAAGGCTTGCGGGAAAAATCGTCCCGCAGAACGCCGGAACAGGCATGCATTGCTGGCGTGCTGCCCGACTCGCGGTACACGAACACCTTGTCGATGCCGTAGGCCAGGCAGAGCATGACGACCCGCGGCAGCCGAGCAGCTTGAATGGCCTCCGTCGTGCCGAACGGACCGGCCGAGTCGTAACCGGTCTCGGTCATCCAAATCGGCTTGCCCGGCGCGTAGCGGTCCCGCCACTCGACCAGTTCGCGCAGGTTTTCGGGGAACGTGGTGCTGCTGGTCAGCTTCGCGTTGCCGTCCGTCCGGCACACCTCGGGCGGTTCTTGCCCGGAATAAAAATGCACGTTGATCACGTCCACGAAATCCAGCGGATACTTGCCGTCCGGATACGAAAAAGTGCGCAGCGGATCGACTACATCTGTCGACATGCCGGCATAGCCCGCGCTGGTGACTACCGCGTCGGGGTCGGCACGCTTCACAGCTTCCGCGCCGAACCGCATCATCTCATAGTACTTTTCCATCGGCGCTGCCCAACCGCCCCAGGTCGCCGTGGGGCTGGGGTTCAGATTGGGCTCGTTCCATAGTTCGTAGTACTTGACCAGCTTCAAGCCGGAACGCTTGTCGGGAGTCAAGAGCACGCTGTCCGGGTGCTGCTTGCTGCCGTAACGCGCC
>CAYUFW010000303.1:530-5948 GCA_964443915.1 uncultured Pirellulaceae bacterium | reverse complement strand
ACAGAACTCGCCGTACCAGGACGGATCCTGGGGTGGGAACGCAAGCCGCATGGATTCGGCCGCCTTGGCCGGCGCCGTGCTGGCCCAGGCCGGGGTCAGGAACATGTACGTCAGCACGCCCAGCCCAGCCTCGTGGTACGTCCGAAAGATGCGATCCATATCGACGTGCCAGGGTGCGACATCGCCGGTGAACGAGTACTGGTGAGGCTGCGCCGAGACGAACGGCCACTTGCCGTTCTCAAATCGCACGAAACCGACCCCTAGCTCGCGCAACTGCGGCGTGAGGTCTGCGTGCGCCGCATTCAGGCCGATGCGCGATTCACCGGCGATCAGGTCCGGCTGTTTCCGCAGACTGGCAAACACGTGACGGTACGACAGCTCGCGCGCCCCATCGTGCTCGACGGACAAGCCCAGCAAGTACGCCCCCGGTTCCAGCGGCTTGGAGAATCCCAGGGCTTGCACGGCGAATGAACGAGCGGGCACCTCGACTGAGACCTGTCCCTCCTCGATGAGCGACCCAACCTTCGGCAGCGCCACCGTTTCATCGTCCGCGCCGTCGTACACGCCCAACTCGCTTGGAAAGGCAATCAGGTCTTCTTGGCCTCCGGCGGTTCTGTAGTGGAACTTCAGGACCCGTGCTCGGAAAGGTCTCGCGACGGGGAAGTCGTGCCAGCCCCATTTCTTCTGATGATCCACCTCCGACAAACCCGGCACAGGGGCGAAGTGCTCGCCGTCCTCGGAAGCCAGAACATCGACGAACCAGGCGTGATTCGCATCGCCGCTGAGCCACGTTAGTTTGCGGATCTCGCGCACTCGCCCCAGGTCGACGCACTGGAAGGCTTCGGTGTAGTGGGCTCGTTGCCAGGGCGTCGTCGTGGCTGTCCACGGCCTGCCGTCCGTGCTACGGCTGTCTTGGATCGGTTCGCCATCCACCACCAGCCAACTTCGCGAGCCCGCGGCGTGGTTGGATCCGAACGCCGGATCGGGAAGCGGCTCGGAATACAACGCGGGATCGCGTTGCAGCGAGTAATGCGCGGTCAGGCGAGCGCTCTTCTCGGTGAAATTGGCGGCCAGCACGGAGACCGGCAGCTTGATCCCTGCGCCGACGTCATCCGGCACAGACGAGTCCACCGTAATACCGGAACCGCGCACCTCGCCCAGGCGAGTCAACGCGACGAGCCCATCGACCGTCAGCGAGGTCGGCCCGGCGGCCTTGGTGAACCAGACCGCGTGCATGCTTTTCAGCGGGTAATCGACGGCTTGGTTCTTGTCAGTCTGCGGATAGGCCTGCTGGGCGTCCGCCAGATCGACTTCGACCCATTTCCACCCGGTCCAGTCCGCGGGAACCACGGCCAGGAGCGCTTCGCCCTGGGCATCGTAGACCTGGACGCCCACGCGCGCGATGTTGGCATCCTGGCCCAGATGAACCCACAAGCCAATCGTCCGTATTCTGCCTGGCACGCCTTCGCGGACTCGGAAATCCCCTTTGGCTCCTGCCTGTTCCGCTTCGGCGGCCCCCAGCGTCAAGGCGCTCCAGCCCAACTTCGGCGTAATCTCCGCCGCCGCGGTAACGTAAGTCCGCGTCATCTTCCACCCGCCGGCCGCGACCGAAGCGGGATCGTCCAGCGGGTTCAACAGCAGCCGCTGCTCGCCGTCGGCCGCGCGAGCGATCCTGCTATCTGTTGGGATGTCGTCCGCCGCACGCACGGCCGGCGTCAAGGCCGAAAACCCCGCCAACGCAAACCACACCGCTCGCTGCAACCAACAGACCATTTCAGATCTGGCAGGCCCCAGCAGACCTCGTTGACACACGATTCGTTCCTCCCGATGACCGCCCCATGAAGGGACTGAAGCTCGTTCAGTTTTGGTTCTCCGTTGTCGCTGGCCGCGGCGCGGATCTCAAAGCACCCCAGGCAATCGTGGTCGCGACCGCGGTTCGACGAAGTCTACCATCGCGGCCGTTTCGTGTCGATTATTGTCCGGAAAGGCCTTGTAGTGGCTGCAGCCGAACCGCCGTACAATGGCTCGTCGTCCGAGGTCACCAGCGCCGAACATGCCGGCGTTCGGACCAAGTCTCCAACAGTCCAAGGTCGGCAGACTTCACCGACGGCGTGCACCCGGCGCCGAAAGCGATGGAGACCTTCGTGGACAAGTGTTGGGAACCATGCGAAGGGCTGAGATGATAATGCGCGTTCCAGAACAACGATCCGGTCGGGTAGCGGAAGAGCCATGATCAAGCCCAGTATCACAACCCGTGTGACAACGATCCTCGCCGTGTTGGGTTCGATGGTGCAGGACCCGGACGGCGCGGCGGCGGCCGACTGGAAGGTGCCGGATCGCGCACCACTCCTGACGCCGTGGGCCAGCGAGGTCTCGCCTGCCAACGCCTTACCAAAGTATCCGCGGCCGACGCTCGTACGCGCGGCGTGGCAGAACCTGAACGGGCTGTGGGAATACGCGGTCACGGACAAGGATCGGACGACGGCGCCGAGTCGTTTCGACGGCCAGATTCTCGTGCCGTTCTGCATCGAGTCGGCGCTGTCAGGGGTCATGCTACCGCTGAAGCCCGACCAGCGGCTGTGGTATCGCCGCAACTTCGCCGTGCCCAACGAGTGGCAGGGTCAGCGCATCCTGCTGCATTTCGGCGCCGTGGACTGGCAAACCACCGTCTATCTCAACGGCCGCGAACTGGGTTCGCACCGCGGCGGGTATGATCCCTTTACCTTTGACATCACGGGTACGTTGAAGTCTGGCGAGTCTCAGGAGTTGCTGGTGGCCGTCTGGGATCCGACGGATACGTCCTGGCAGTTGCGCGGTAAGCAAGTCCTCGATCCGGGCGGCTCGGCTTACACGGCTTGCTCGGGGATTTGGCAAACCGTCTGGATGGAGCCAGTCCCGCAGACCAGCGTCGAGTCGTTGCGCGCCGTCTCCGATCTGGAGGCCAACCGACTGAAGCTCACCGTCAATGCCCGCACGCCGGTCGGGACCACCACGGTGGCGGTCACGGTCAGTGAAGGCGGCCGGACGGTCAGCAGCGCCAAAGAGAGGCTGGGGACCGAACTGACTCCCGGCGTGCGTGAGAACCTGGCTTGGTACAAGGCTCGGCTGATCTGGGTGACCACCGACATCGACGTGCCGTTGCCGATGGCGAAGCCCTGGACGCCCGAGTCGCCCACGCTGTACGATCTGTCCGTTCAAGTCCAGTCCGACGACGGAACCGTGCTCGATACCGTGCAAAGCTACGCGGGCCTGCGGACGATCGCGGTGGGCAAGGATGAACGCGGCGTGCCTCGCCCGTTGCTCAATGGCCAGCCGATCATGCTTCCCGGCGCGCTGGACCAAGGGTATTGGCCCGACGGGATCTACACGGCGCCGACCGACGCGGCGCTGCGGTTTGACGTCGAGGCCGCCAAGCAACTGGGATTGGTCGCCATCCGCAAGCACGTCAAGGTCGAGCCGGAACGTTATTACTACTGGGCAGATCGGTTGGGGCTGCTCGTCCTTCAGGACTTGCCCAGCGGCCGGGAGGGCGATCCCTTCACCGACCTGCCGACTTCGCCGGAAGCAGCGTCCACATGCGAGATGGAACGGCGCCTGCTCATTCAAAGCCGCTGGAATCACCCCTCGATCATCTCGTGGGTTCTGTTCAACGAAGGCTGGGGGCAACACGACACCCTGCGGCACGTGGGCTGGGGCAAACAGCTCGATCCCACGCGGCTGATCGACGAGGCCAGTGGCTTTCCCCGGCACGGCGGCGGCGACATTCATGATACCCATGGCGGCGATGCGCCTCAGGATGGACGGCGCATCTGTCTGGACAGCGAGACCGCCGGCTTCGGCTTGGCCGCACTCGGACACAGTTGGCCCGGCCAGTTATGGGCCACGGGCACCTACGACCCGCAGACCGGTGGTGAAATTGCTGCGAAGCACCTCCATCCCGTCGAGGACGCTTCCAAGAACTGGTTCACGCAACGCATGCGCCGCTTCTATCGCGACATGTGGGCCAAGCGCGAAACCACGGGGACCAGTGGCGACTTCAAAGTCCAGCTGTATGATGTCGAGACGGAGAGCAATGGCTTGCTCAGTTACGACCGGGCGCTCTGGAAAGTCGATCCGGCCGTCGTGGCCCGCGGTGCATGCGGCGAGCGGCTGGCGGAAGCCACGGCCGAGCTCATCCCCTGTGCGGCCTCCCGGCCAACCGCTTGGCGGTTTACGACCGAGCAGCCCGCGGAGAAGTGGTTCGCTGCAGACTTCGACGACACGCCTTGGAAACAAGGCGAACCGGGCTTTGGTGCCGGACTGCCAGGCGTCCGCACTCCTTGGACCACCGCTGACATCTGGCTGCGAAAGGAGTTCACGCTCACCGCGAAACCGCACTCGCCGCTCCTGCGGATCCTCCACGACGAGGGAGTGGAAGTGTATCTCAATGGCGTCTTAGCTTGCCGCGACGGTGACTTTCTCACCGCCTACGACGACTTCCAGATTACGGGCGAGGCGGCGGCGACCTTGCACCCCGGCAAGAACGTCATCGCCGTCCACTGCCACCAGACGACGGGCGGACAGTACATTGATGTCGGACTGCTCGAAGTCCAGCCCGAAACGAAACGCCCGCCACCGTGAAGGGACCAAGCATGCCTCGTCCACGAATCATCTCGATCGTTTGCGCAACGGCTCTGTGGATCACGGCGGCATCAGCGGCGGCGCAGCCCGGCTCCTGGTCGAATCCATTGCCCTTTCGATATACCGAGGGCCAGACCGCAGCCCGGACCGAAGTTCGCGATCCGTGCATCGTCCGCGACGGCGACCTGTACTACCTCGTCTTTACGATGTGGCCGTTCAGCAACCGGAAAGAGCAACGGCTGGACCAGCCCAACCAGGGCGGCTCGCCGGGGATCGCGTTGTACTGCTCACCGGACCTCAAATCTTGGAAGTTCACGGCTTGGCTTGTGAAGTCTGCGGAGCTGCCCGACGAATGTCCCTACAAGAATCGCTTCTGGGCGCCGGAGATTCACAAGTTGGGCGGCCGATTCTACCTGATCTTCACGGCCGACAACTGGCTGAAGAAGGAACACAATCCGGCCGCCACGTGGGGGACCGCGGGCTACGCGTTTGTCGGCGTGGCGGAGCGCATCACTGGTCCGTACGAGCACATCACGTATATCCCCGGCGCCGCCTGTGACACGTCCCTGTTCGAGGACTCGGACGGCAAGACCTACGCCGTGATTCCGCGCTACTACATCGACTTGCAGGAGATCGACCTCACCGGCCTGTCGCGCGGACACGTGAGGCTGCTCGGCCAGCCGCAGCGCGTGATCACTGCCGAGAACACCGACATCGGCATCGAGGCGAAGCCCGACCCCAACGGTTCGACCTGCGTGATGTGCAGTTGCTCGCAGCACCGTTCCTGGGAGGCCCCTG
>CAYUFW010000303.1:0-520 GCA_964443915.1 uncultured Pirellulaceae bacterium | reverse complement strand
GCTCAACGGTCGGTACTACTTGTTCTATGCCGAGATTTACCGCAATGAAAGGCACCCGGACTGGCTCGGCTACTGGACGGGCGTGGCGTACGCGGACAATGTGCGGGGCCCGTGGAAGAAGGATCCGCGCGGCCGACTCTTCCTCGGCGGTCACCTGGCCGTCTTCCCCGGCCCCGACGGACGCCGCTGGTTCTCGTACCGGGGTGAATCCAACAACTCTGCTCGTGGCCTGCTGTGTGTCGATCCGTTTCAGATCGACGAGGCTGGGAGCGTGCAAACCGCCGCCCCAACGCTCGGCCGGGGAGCCCGACGGTTCGACCTGCGTGATGTGCAGTTGCTCGCAGCACCCTAGCCGTGGGGATCGGACAGAAGCCGTTTGAATTCGTCCAGGTATTGCTCGTAGAGCCCGCGGGGAGCGACGCCGTGGCGGAGGCAGAGGTAGGCGGCGCGCCCGACGACCGTACCCCGTGTGGTCAAAAAACTCGGCCGACTTGAAAACGCGGAGAATTGCGGCACTTCC
>CAYUFW010000302.1:0-10169 GCA_964443915.1 uncultured Pirellulaceae bacterium | reverse complement strand
AAGCTGCAGCGGCCGACGAAGAGGGAACTCCGGTGCAATTCCGGGACGGCCCCGCCGCTGTAACCGAGCCTGACAAGGGCGCTCCTTCTAGTGTGGCCATTGTCGCGTGCCTTGCGAGAGGGCGCGATGAGAAGGCCGAGCAGGCCCGACTCGGAAGTCAGAAGACCTACCAGCGCTGGAGGACGCAGGAGATTCGCGAGGGGCGGATTCTGCGGAGCATGACAAGCGACCAGGAACGCGCATGATTTTCTCGACCAGCCTTGTCAACGCGGTGCCGACGCGTGCCAGAGCGTCGGGCGCACGGGAACCGGCCCACCGCGCCGCTCGGCCCGGCCCGGCGGTCGGCGTGCAGGCCGCGCAGGCCGCCTGGAAAGCGCGCGTCGCCCTGGCCTGGGTGGTCAGCCTGAGCGTTCATTCCGCGGTGCTGGCGGCGTTGGGCTGGAGCCTGCCGAACCGTGCCGCAACGCGCTGGATTACCGTGTCGCCGGGCCAGGCATCGATCGCGCTGCAGGCGTCGCCGGCAGCCGAATTCGCCGTCGCCGACCCCGATCCGCCCTTGTCCGAACTCCGCCAACCGGATGAGGAACTGCCTCGGCCGGCGGCGGTCGAAGTCGCGTTGCTGGTCGAGACGCGGGTTCGGCACGAGTCGCCTCGGACACCCTTGTTGGATCAGGCCGAATTGACGCTGGCCGAACCGCCGCCGGAACACCCCCGCGTGGATTTGCCGAGGGTGCCGTCTCGCCGCGGCGACGTGGAGGCCCTGCCGCCCGTGCCGAGTGAGCCCGATTCGAGCACGCCGCGGGCGGATGACGCGTCCCGCGAGGCGGAATTGCCGCCCAGCACGGCCGACGCCCAGCCGTCCGTCGCCTCGCTCGACTCCCAGGGGGCCCTGGATCAAGCCCCCGCGATCCTCCACAATCCGGCCCCGGCGTATCCGGCCGCGGCGCTCCAAGCTCGCCAGACCGGGCGCGTCGTCCTGCTGGTGGGCGTCCGTCCCGACGGGTCGGTCGCCTGGGCCAAGCTCTTCCAGTCGAGCGGCGTCCGGTTGCTGGACCAGGCCGCGCTGGACGTGATCCATCGCTGGCGGTTCTCCCCCGCGGAGGATTCGGACACGGTCCGTCCGACCCGCGTTCCGTTCCGGTTCGTGCTGGACGAGTAGGTCACCAGCGGACGTTGCCGCCGCCGAAGAACGAGATTCCGGCGACCCCGTAACCGTAGACCTCTTGATATTCCTCGTCGAGGAGGTTGTCCAGGCGGGCCAGCAGTTGCAGCCGTTGCGTCACGTCGTAGGTGCCCGCCAGATTGACGAGCCAGTACTCGCTGAGCGTCGTCCGGGCGGGATAACTCGCCAAGTCCTCGCGCGGGCTGACGTACAGGCAGTCCAGCAAGACCTGCCCGCGGCCTTCCAGCAGCCGGCGGCGGACCCCGAAGCGGCCTTTGTGCGGGGCACGCCGCAACAGCGGCAGGCCGGTCGTCAGATCTTCGGTGTGCGTGTACACATAGCTGCCGAACAGCGCGGTGCATTCGCCAACCTGCCAGTCGGCCGTGAACTCGAGGCCGCTGGAAAACGCGCGGCCGATGTTCTCCAGCGTAAACGTGGTGAAATCGAACTGGATCAGGTCGGTGAAATCGTTGCGGAAGTAGGTGCCGTCCAGCACGAGCCGCCCGTCCCACAGCGGCTGTTGGAGGCCCACGTCCCAGCCCCGGCTTTGCTCCGGACGCAGGTTAGGGCCGTAGTCCAGTTCCGCCAGCGCCGGGGCCCGAAACGCCGTGCCCAGACTGGCGTGCAGCGCCGTGTTGGTCGTCGGCAAGCGGTACAGGGTCGTCAAGCGATAGGTATCGGCCGGCCCCGCGCGGCTGTACTCGTCCCAGCGAAAGCCGACGGTCGTGAACCACTGGTCCCAGAGCCGGACTTGGTCCTGGATCCAGACGCCTTTGTCGTTCTGTGCGGGGTTGACGCTGGTCTCCGAATCTTCGGCCAGATAATCCGCGCCGAGGCTCAACGTGTTCCACTCCGCGACGACAAGATTGCCTTGGTAGTCGACCTTGCGCGTCTGTCCCCGGAAGGCCGGCACGTCGAACGGGCCCGGCAGGGTGTCCCGCCGGTCGTAGTCGGCGACGCTGAAGCCGACGACGTGCTCCCAGAATCCGTCCAGCGTCATCGCCCGCGTTTGCACCCGGTTCAGGAAGACGTTGCTGCGGTTCTGCCGGTTGAGCTGGTCCGCCGGGCGGCCGAGGTCGTAATCGTAGCCGTCGATCGCGGCGTCGAGGTCGGTGTAGCGGAAGGTGTAATCCACGTCCCAATCCTGGCTGGGCGTCAAGCCTAGCCGGCCGGAGAAGTTGGCCGCCCGCGTCAAGTCCGCTTCCGTGTTGCCGTTCCGGCGGTCCGCGGCCGAGAAGCCGTCCGATTGCAGGTACGAGGCGCCCAGCGAGAAGTGTCCCCGCGTGTTGCCCCCGCTAATACTGAGGGCTTCGCGACTGGTGCCGTAGCTGCCGCCCGTCAAGTCCAGCCGCGCGGTCGTGGGACCCTCGCCCCGCTTGGTGACGATGCTGATGACGCCGCCCACGGCGTCCGAGCCGTACAGCGTGCTTTGCGGCCCGCGCAGCACCTCGATCCGCTCGACGTTGTCCGTGGACAGGTACGAGAAGTCGTACAAACGAGAGGCGTTGCTGGGATCGTTCAGCGGGATGCCGTCCACCAGGACTTTCGTGTGCCGCGATTCGGCACCGCGCATAAACACGCTGGTCAGTCCGCCCGGCGTGCCTTGCTGGACCACGTCCAGCGCCGGCACGTCCCGCAAGAGGTCCGCCACATTGGCGCTCTGCCGGGCCTCGATCTGTTGGCGGTCGATGATCGTGAGCGAACTGCCGACCTCTGCGGCCGGTGTCGGCACGCGGGTGGGACTGAGCGCTGCGCCCGCCTCCAGCGGCTCGGCCGGGAAAGGACCCGGCCGTCCGACAATCGTCGTTTCCGGCGTTTCGGGCACGTCGGCGGCGCGCGTCTCGTCGTCGGCCAACGGCGCTGCGGTTTCCGGAGCCGGCGGCTCGTCCGAGATCGCGATCGCCACCGGCGAGTCACTCGTTTGCTCGTCCGCGTTGTCGCGATCGCTCACGGTTTGAGCCGCGAGGAAACCGCCGGGAAAGACAAGGATCGCGATCCCCAAGACACCCTTAGCCACTCGCCCCATCATCGCTTGCCCCCCTTGCCCCTCGCGTGCAACTTCGCCGCCGCCTGATGCCTGGAACAGGCCGTCCTGCGGCGGGAAATGGGCATCGAGAGCAACGGGCGAGCCGCAACACGGCGCGCGAGTGACTGACGAGTCCCTCCCGCCTTTCCAGCGCAGGCGGAGGTCGAACCGAATCTCCGTGTCGGGGCCAACCGGCAGGTCTTCGGACTTGCAGGCGGGCGGCCATGTGCGTTGGCCGCGGTTCTACTTGCCGTCGCTTCCCAGTCCGCACGGACCAGTGCTTTCTTGACAGCGTTCGTTCCTGCTCACCGCTGCGGGACAGTCGCGGAGTCGCACCGCGTTCCCTCTCTCGTTGCGCTGCTGGCAGCGCAAACCGGCGCCCTCTCGACCCGCGCCGCGTTCGTCGCGGCGCAAAGATCACTGGTTGTTTATTCGGCACAACCGTCAAGGTTCTTGCGTCGCCGCGATCAAGAAACATCTTGCCTTCACTGCTGTCATGCTTCACCAGGACGCTTCTGTCGACAGCCACCGGAGCAAGGAGAGTACTTGCAGCGTACGGGTCATGGGGTCACGCCCTTTCCTGACTCGCGGCACATGGGATGGTCAAGTCCGAGTGACCTATTGTGACGTGTCCGTCGGCCGGGTTCAATTGTGGCTGCCAGCTGCCGCCCCACGCGACACAGCAGGAAGGCCGGAACAAGACGTAGGCCGGAACAAGTCCGCGCAGTTCCGGCAGGAATTCCTGCAGTTTTCGGGCGGTTGCCCGTGCCGAAGAACACGGTCACCATCATCGACGACGGCGGCCCCAACGACGGCCCGGGGTTCCAACTCTCGAATAGACAACAGGCGGAGGATTTTGGTGCGATGAAACAGACACTCTGCATTCTGGCATGGATCGGCGTTGTCGCCAGCGCCGGTGCCCAAGAGTTCCTGGAGGACTTCGAGACCGACACCGGCGGCGCGTTCTCGTATCACAAGGCCCCCGACAACATAAAGATCGAGCGTCTGCGAGGCCAAGCCGCTTCAGGGCAATGGTACCTGCGCGGCGCGCTGCCCGGCCGGAAGAAACTCGAGGGCCTGGCCCTGACGGCCACCGGATTGACCGGCACGCGTCTGGCGAACGTCACCGCGCAGGTCCGCGGCCAAGGCGAGGTTTGGCTCTGCCTGATCTCCGGCAATGGCTGGCTGTACTCGCCAACGACGAAGCCCCTGACGGACCAGTGGCAGGAGATCGCCCTGTCGAAGGTGCTCGTCGCCGGCGACAAGTCGCTGGGCATCTACTTCATCACGCGCGAGGTGCAGCCCGGCGCGGTGTTCGAGGTGGATCGAGTGCAGGTGAAGCTGTCTTCGGATTTGCCGACCAGGGACGCGCCGGCCGGCCCGTGGCGGCTGGAGGCTGAGGACTTCGCGCCCTCGACACGCACCATCGTGGCCGACCCGCAGGCGTTGGGTGGCAAGGCGATCCGGTCCGAGCAGTACGTGATCGCCTCGGACATGCCCGTGCCGCAGACCAGCCGCCCGTTGAGCGTCGCCTGCCGTGTACGGAGCGGAGCGGCGGACGACGCGTGGCGGCTGGTGACCTGGCAAGGCGGCAACACTCAGTACCTGCAGTCAGTCAACCCCACGCAGACGGACCAATGGGAATGGCTGCAGTTCAAGCCCGTGCTGGCAGGCGAATTGGGGGACCGCTTCGGCGTCTGTGCGACCCGCGGCGCCAACGCCAAGGGCTGGATCGCTCTGGACAGCGTGGTCATCGGCACCGAGCCCGGCCTGACGTCCGAACAGTTGTCCGCCGCGCCCGAGCTGTTCGGCCGCCGGCCCCTGGCCGCCGTCGGCCGCGGGAGTGCCGGCTCGGGCGTCGCGCTCAGCGGTTTTGTCGGCGTCGGCTCGACGCTGCTCGCTACGGCACAGACGACGGTGCAAGTGTCGTACGATGACGCCAAGTTGTATCTGCACTTCGAGTGCGCCGAGCCGCTGCTGGACACCGCGCAGCAGCGCCGCCACGAGTTCCTGGCGAAGGTCACGCAGCGGGACGGCGAGGTCCATCAGGATGACAGCGTCGTGATCCTGTTGCAGCCAGCCGGCTCGAAGAAAGTGTACGACTTCGCGGTCAACGCACTCGGAACGATCGCCGACGCCGTCTGCACGGAGCCTGACCTCTGGGGCTCGCGCGACGTGGCCTGGAACTCGCAGGCCACGGCCCGCGGGCAACTCGACGAGCGTCGCTGGCTGGCGGACATCTCCATCCCGTGGGCGGACCTGGGCGGCAGGCCGCGGGCTGGCGACACGTGGGACGTATGCTTCGGACGCATCGCCAAAGGTCGGAAGGAGACCAGTTCGTGGAACTTCTCGGCCCGCGGTTTCCACGATCCTGTGGCCCTGGGCGCACTGACGTTCGTGGATCGCGCTGCGGACATCCGCCTGAACCCGCCGGCGGCGCTCAAGTTGCAGGGGAACACGATCCCGCCGGTCACCGCGTCTGCCGAGGGACTCCCGCCGCGCGTGGTCACCGAGATTCGCTCCGCGTCCCGTTTGCAGCACGTGTATGGTCACGCCTTCGATGTACCGGGCGAGCGGGAACTGAAGCTGGCCCACGGCGTGTTCGACGCCGCCTCGCTGCAGCCGCTGGTCCTCACCCCGCTGCTGCCGCAGGGCGTCAAATCGTCATCCGCGGAACTGGCTCTGGCCAGTCCCGGCCCGTGGGAACTGTTGGTCCACGGACAACTCGTGGCCGGCGGCGCGCAGGCTCCGGCCAAGCCCTTTCCCGTGCCGCTGGAGAAGGGCATGAACGTCCTGACATTGCGATTGACGAAGGGGAGTGTGGCCCTCCAGGGCAAGCTCGGCGAGTTCACCTTCGATGCGTCCAGCTGGCGGATAGCGCCGGCGGACGTCGAGGAGCCGGCCAATCCGCGCAAGGATGACGGGATGTGGGCGTTGGCACCGAAGCTTGGGGATGACGCGGCGCTCGGGCCAATGGTCGGGCGCGCGGACCAGCCCGTGGTCCTGCGCCGCACGCTGCTGGTCGAACACACCCGCGTGTGGCCAACGCCCGAGCCGGCGTACCACCTGGCACAGGGAGTGGCTCAGCACATGACCTTCCGCACCGAGGGCCTGAAGGGGCGCAGGCTCCACGGTTGGGAGACGTTCATCGCCGTGCCGCCGGGTTTCGAGGTGGTGGGCTCGACGGGGTTCTATGGCAACAATCCCGACATTCCGAAATGGACGACCACGCAGCTCGGCGAGCAGACCGTGCAGGGCCGAAAGATGCGCGTGGCGAAGGTCGCGACGGATCAGCCGCTGGTAACGGGGCGGCCCTACATCATGTCGGAGTTCGAAGCGTTCGTGCGCGCGCCAGAGATGCCCGAAGTCCTGCACGAGCCGCAAGACCGGGGCGCGGGTCGGGTCGGAGACCCAACCTACATGGGCCCGGCGGCGGAATTCGTGTACTGGTCGCAAGCCAACGATGGCAGTGTCATCGAGGCGCCGCAGACGGTCAAAGTGCGGGTCCTGCCGGCGGTCAAGGGCGCGCAGTGCAAGAACCTCGTCTGGCAACTGTGGGGCGGATGGCTGTCGAACATGGACGACCTGGCCATGCGGGAACAGATCCTCGACTGTGCCCGCGCCGCCGGCTTCAACGACATCGCCTCCGGCGACCGCTGGACCTCCGATCATGCCGCCGGCTTTGGCCTGAAACATACGCTGGGGATTTGCTTCGAGCCCTGGGCGTTGAACGTGAGGCCCTATCTCAAGGACCATCCCGATCACCGCTTGATCGACGCCGACGGCAGGCCCAGCGAGCAGTACCTGTGCATGACGCTGCTGTTGGGCGAGGGCTGGAGCGCCGTGCGCGACTGCCTGCGCGAGAAGATCGACGCCATCAAGCCCCACACGGTCGACTATGACTACGAGTACGGGCCGCTGGGCGGCAGTCCCCACGCCTGCTTCTGTCCGCGATGCCTGGAGGCCTTCCGGCAACACGCGAAGCTGCCGCCGGCCGAGACGCTCACTGGCCAGATGATCCGCAAGCAGTACCGCGACGAGTGGGTGGACTTCATGGCTGGCCGCGTGGCCAAAATGTTCGGCATGTTCCGCCGCACGATTCACGAGTTGGCGCCCGGAACGCAGTTCAGCGTCTACAGCGGCTATGCCACGCCGGACAACGCCGAGCGTTACGGCGTGGACTGGCGGTATGTGGGCCAGGAACAAGGCTGCGACCGGGCGGGCTGCGGCTACGGCCGACCCGTCGAGGCCACCCGCGCGACCATTGCCGCCTTGCAGGGCACGCCGCTGATCTGCGGAGCGCTGCTGACGCCGTACGAGCGAGACATCCTCACGCCGGTCAATCCGCTGACGAAGGCCTGGTTGTTGCGCACCGCGCTCGACAGCACCGGCGGCGTCCTTGTGTACGAGCGCATCCCGATGGACGGTCGAAGCTGGCGGGCGATGGGCGAGACAACGCGGTTGGTGGCGGCCTACGAGGACGCCTTCGTCCACGGCCGGCGTCTGGCGTTCGAGCCTTTCCGCGATGCCCAGGTCCAGCCACTGCAGCATGCCGGCACGACGCTCCTCTGCCTGATGAACCCCGGCAACCAGCCGCTGACCTTGAACGTTCCGCTGCCGCCGGAGTGGGGAGCCGGACAGAAGTTCTATGGCGGCCGAAACGTGACCGCCGGAGCGACGGTAGAGTTGACGCTGGAACCGGGAGAAGCCGAGGTCGTGGTGCTTGGGAACTGATGCGACTTGCGGGGAGCGGTCGCTGACCGTTACGAAGGCTCGCCATGCATGAGCACGATCGCAACGGCAAACAGCCCACCGTCTCGTGACAAGAAGTCGACCCCTTGGATGTTGTACGGCCGGGCGGCATGGTAAGATGTGATGAGTGGGCGTCCAAATCCCGTCCTAGAACGAAACGTTCGGCGAGCGACTTGGTGACCACCGTCTGGTACGTGATCTGTCGGAGGTGATCGCATGCCGCTGCGGTTTGAGTGGGACGAGGACAAGGCTGCGTCGAATGTGGCGAAACACGGCGTCACATTCGACGAAGCGAGCACTGTTTTCGGCGATCCGCTGGCGGTCATCTTTGACGATGAGGAGCATTCAGTGGACGAGATTCGCGAGATCATCATCGGCCACTCCGTCCTCGAGCGACTGCTGTTGATCTCTTTCACCGAACGCGGTAGGGAGACGGTTCGGATCATTAGTGCGAGGAAGTCAACCAAGAGGGAGCGAAAGGACCATGAAGAAGGCACCCGCCCGTAAACCGAAACGTGGCACAGCCGATCAACTTCGCGACGAATACCGGTTCGACTACTCCAAGGCGAAGCCGAACCGGTTCGCATCGCGAGTGGATCGGTCTCGCCTCGTTGTGGCCTTGGATCCCGACGTGTCCAAGGTTTTCACGACGCCGGACGCGGTGAACAAGGCCTTGCGCGCGTTCATCGAAGCCATGCCGTCGACGACACGCGCTTAGCGATTGACGGCGAATCGGCTGTCGTGATTCCGTGAATTCGCGTCGACGTCGCGACGCATCCACTCCTCGCAGTTGATACAACGCTTTGAGTGACTGTGCGGATCCGGCCACGGAATCGGACGTTCGGTCTCGATGCAGAAGCGGCGTTTCTGTACTGCCGTAGCCTTTGATCGGAACAACACTTTGCGAGGAGCCTGAATCATGACGCGCACACGACGAGACTTCCTGCAGACCGGCGCGGCGGCGCTGGCCGGATCGTGCTTGGCCAACCAAGGAATGACGGCGGCCACGGCGGCCGACGAGGGGGCGAAGATCACGTGCCTGGACTACGCCCGGTCGTTCATCTGCGGAACGGCGTCGTTCAACAGCGTGCGGTTCTGGGTGGAAAGCCGCACGACGATTTTCGACGACAAGGCCGGCACGGCGACCGACTACTACCAGTGCGCTTCCTGCAAGAGCGAAAATACGTTCGGGGAAAAGGACCTGTTCGTAGCCGACAACTACGATTTCCTGCCAATCCTCGGCGGCGGCTACTGGCTCGTCTTCCGGCGCCCCGCGCGGATCAGCGACCGCTACCGCGCGATCTCGACGACCGACAAGCTGTGGGGTGAGCCGCGGCTGCTGCTCCACGACGCGGCGGAGGTCACGGTCCTGGAGACCTTCGAGCAGATCCGCGACGCCACCGCCGCCGGACTGCCGCTGGTCACGCAGACCGAGATTCGCAACGAAGCGACGGGATTGCGGGCGGTCATCGAGTGCCCTTCGAAGACGATGAACATCAGCCTGGACAAGAGCATGTACCAGGTCGATACCGGCCCGGTGGCTTACCCCGATCTGAGCAAGCCGTTCGACCCGCAGATCGACTGCCTGAGCGTCGCCTTTGTGGTCTTCAACGCGCCCCACTTTGCCGACTTCATCGTCGAGCAGCCGACGGCGCTGGTGGAGGACGGCCAGGAGAAGGGCAAGTTCTACCACTTCTCCGCGCCGTTCAGCTTGCCCGCGAGAAACACCGTGCTGGCGTTGGGGAAGATGTGATTCGCCATTGCCCTGCCCCGCGGAAACCGGGAGGTGATCTCGGCACGCGTTGCCCTTGAGCCGGATCAGCCTTTGCCCAAGGCGGCCCGGTGCGCCCAGACCTTCTCGAAGGCCGCGACGTACTGCTCGATCACTTCCGGCACCGGCTTGGTGAACCGGGGCAGCGAAATGCCCGTGCGGAGGGCTTCGTCCAAGCCGGGCAGCCGCTCGGGGATCACCGGCGGATGGTGCCACCACTCCGGTTCGTTGAAGACCGCATCGCGGTGACTGACCGAGTAGTTCAGGTTGCCGACCGCCACGCCTTCGGCCTTCAGGGCCCTGACCGCGGCTTCGCGCGACATGCCCGCCTTGACCGGATCGATGAACAGCGGGTTCCAGCGCCAGTAGACGCGCTTGACGCCCGGGCCCGGCGCTTGCTCGGCGATGCCGGGCAACTGGCACAAGCGGCTGTTCAGCGAGTGGTTCTGCTCGCGCTC
>CAYUFW010000301.1:6190-10180 GCA_964443915.1 uncultured Pirellulaceae bacterium | reverse complement strand
TCCAGGCTGCCGGTTTTCTTTTCGACCGTCACGCCGGGATAGTTGCCGATCCTCTGCCGGACGCCGCACAGCGCGCTGAACAACGTGGACTTGCCCGTGTTGGGATTCCCCAGCAGAGCGACCGTGACCGTCTTTTCGTCGTCAGGCCCTGACATAATCGGGCATCTTCCCCACTGCAACCCGCGGCGCCAGCGAGAGGGAGCCGGTGAGCAGGCCATCGGTCGTCCGGGTTGGAAAACCGTCGGCGGGCTCGCCCACACGGTCATGCGCCGACGGCACGCCGCACCAGCACGTTCAAGGCATCGTTCGGCCGAAAACAGAGTCTGCTGCCCGACGTGCGGATGATGCAGGGGCATCCGGCTTGCAGCACTTCGATCGTAATGCCTTGCCGCAAACCGAGTTCCTGCAAGCGATGGACTTGCTGAGGATCGCCGACGACTTGGTCGACCTCACCGGTCTGACCCGATTTAAGACAGCGGAGTGGAATCAACTCGAACATGGCGGGAACCCCTAACCGGGGCCAACTTTCTGTAAATGAGATTAAATCTCACTATCGTATCGGTATCATAACCACCTTGAGTCTGATTGGCAATGGCCCGGAAAAGAAAAACGCGGACTCGGTTTGGGATGGGATCCCAGGCCCCAGATGGCAATCGCCGGCCGGGTGGGATAGACTCAGCCCGTCGAAGCCAGCGATGTGGCGATGCCCGCACGGGGCGGGTTTTCGTCAGACGCCCGGTTTGGCCGAAAGCGCCGGGCCTCTACCGCTGCGAATTCGAAGGAGTATGCCATGTCGTGCAAATTTGCCTGGGCCCTTGCGTTTTTCCTAGTCGTTCCAACCGTCGCCGCGTCGGCCGAGGCGCAACCGGCGGCGATGCCGCTGTGCGAACCCTGGTCGGCCGAGTACGCGGGGGACGACGCGACCGGCGACCATGTGATCGGCCTGTGGCAGTTCAACGCTGGGACGGAGACCGCCGACGCCTCGGGACATGGCCACGCGGCGACGCTGCAGGACGCGAAGATCCATGCCGAAGGCCGGTTCGGCTCGTGCCTGGAGTGCTTTCCCGGCTGGCCCGTGGAGGACAAGGGGCATCGGGCGCAGGTGCCGAACGCGCCGGCGCTCAGCCCCAGCGGCGCGTTTACGCTGGAGATGTGGATCAAGCCCAAGGAGCAGTTGAACGACACCTACCCGGACTCGTTCCTGCTGGACAAGAAGTACGTGGCCCAAGACGACTACCAGCTAGTTCTCGGTCCGGAGGCCAAGAACGGCGAGCGGCGGCTGCACGCCAACCTCGGCTTCGGCAACGATTCGCAGACGTACTATTCGCAGCCCGCACGGTTCGAGCCCGGAAGCTGGCGGCACGTTGCGTTTACGTATGACGGCGCGGGGGTGGGCCGGTTCTATCTGGACGGCCGCTCCTGGGGCGGAGGCGAGTCTCCCGGCCGCAAGGGCATCAGCGCCGGGCGGCATGCGCTGTCGATCGGCGACCGCATCAGCAGTTACCACCACGGCTTTCCGGGTTTCATCGACCAGGTGCGGATCACGTCCGGCGTGCGCGAGTTCCGCCGCCTGAAACTGGAGCAGGTCTCCGACCGCCGCGTGTTCGTGCGCATGGAGCCGGACGCGCGGCTGCAATTGGCCGTGACCAACCTGCAGCGCGAGCCGGCGACGAAGGCCAAAGTCAGCGTGTCCCTGTCGGGAATCGGCGAGAAGGCGTTCGAGTTGACGGACCTCGCTTCGGGCCAGACGCAAACGATCGAGTACGCGCTCGACACGTCGCTGCGGCCGGACGAGTACACGTTGACCGCACAGCTCGAGTTGCCGGAGCCACAGCCGGAAACGCTCATCGAACGATTGACCGTCCGCATCGTGCCGCGGCGGCCGCCGAACCAGTTTCCGGTGCTGATGTGGGGCATCTACGGGGGCGTGGACCAGGAGGCCGACCGGCTGGAGCGGATCGGCTTTTCGCACGTGCTGGGACTGGGCGCGGACTTCGGCAAAATTTGGGATGCCAAGGGCGACGAGCCCGTCGCCGCGGCGGAGCCGGAGACCGTGGCGCGGACCAAACGCATGCTGGACGAGGCGCTGGCTCGGGGCCTGACCGTCGTCGCCAGTTTGTCGCCCGGCGCGGCGATGGAGAGCCGCGCCGAGTTGCTGCGCGTGGGCCGCGACGGCCAGCCGTACGCGGGCCGCGATAACGTCTGCGGGCTGTTGCCGCAACTGCAGGACTTCTGCTTCCGCGTCGGCCAATCGGTGGGACAGACGTACGGACGCTTTCCGGCCTTTGGCGGCGCTCTGCTGCACACCGAGGTCCGCGACGGCGCCCGGCCCTGTTTTCACCCTCAGGATCGGGAGGCGTTCAAGCAGCACGCCGGTTTTGAGATCCCCAGCGAGGTCGCCGGTTCCCGCGGCGTCGATTACGCGAAACTGGAGGGCTTTCCCGCCTCGCGCGTCATCCCGGACGATCATCCGTTGCTCGTCTATTACCGCTGGTACTGGAAGACGGGGGACGGCTGGAACCTGCTCAATTCGCGGCTGCACGAGGGCCTGGCCAAGATGGGCCGCGCGGACTTCTGGACGTTCCACGACCCGGCGGTGCGCGTGGCCCGCGTGTACGGCAGCGGCGGGAGCGTGGACGCCATCAGCCAGTGGACGTACTCGTATCCCGATCCGCTCCGCATCGCCGTGGCGACCGACGAGTTGCTGGCCACGGCCGCCGGCGCAGGCCGGCCACAGCAAGTGATGAAGATGACGCAGATCATCTGGTACCGCAGCCAGACGGCGCCGGAGCCGAAAACGCCAGCCGACGCACTGCCGTATCGGGCCCGGTGGGAGGTGGAACAGCCCGATGCGCCGTTCATCACCATCGCGCCCATGCACTTGCGGGAGGCGTTCTGGACGAAGATGGCGCGCCCCATTCGCGGCATCATGTACCACGGCTGGCAATCGCTGGTGCCGTGCGATTCTCCCGGCGGTTACCGGTACACGCACCCGGAGACGCAGCACGAGTTGGCGCGCCTGATCCGGCAGGTGGTCCGCCCGCTGGGCCCGACGCTGCTGCAGGTGCCGGCCGTCCAGAGCGACGTGGCGTTCCTGGAGAGTTTCGCGTCCGAGATGTTCGCCCGGCGGGGCACGTTCGGCTGGGGCGGCGGCTGGACCGGCGACTGTTACCACGCCCTGCTGTACGCCCATCTGCAGCCGGAGATCGTGTTCGACGAGACGATCGCCACGCGCGGTTTGGACGGGTTCCGCGTGTTGGTGATGCCCGATTGCGACGTGTTGACCGAGACCGTGGCGGCCAAGATCAAGGCGTTTCAGGCCGCGGGCGGCCTCGTCGTGGGCGACGAGCGGACGTGCCCGGCCGTCAAGCCGGACATCGTCCTGAAGGTCTGTCAACGGACAGGCCGGGCGGATGCCGACAAGCAGGCTTTGCAGGCTTGCGCGGCGGAACTGCGCAGAGTGCTCGACGCGCGCTACCAGCGTCCGGTGGAGACTTCGGATCCGGACGTGATTCCCTATCTCCGCCGTTCCGGCCAGACGGACTACGTGTTTCTTGTGAACGATCACCGCGAATACGGCCAGTACGTGGGACAGCACGGCTTGGTGATGGAGAACGGCTTGCCCGCCAACGCGACCGTGGCGGTGCGGCGTTCGGCTGGCGCGGTCTACGACCTGGTCCACAGCCGGCCGGTGGCGGTGCGGGTCGTCGACGACCGCTTGGGTTTCGCCGCGGCGCTGGGGCCCTGCGACGGCGGGCTGTACATGATCTGCCCGGAACCCATCGCGGCGGTGCGGGTCGAGGCGCCGGAGCAAGTCGCGCGGGGAACGCAGGCTCGTTGTCTGGTCCGCGTCGTGGACGCCGCCGACCGGCCGCTGGCCGCCGTGGTGCCGGTGGACGTACACGTGCGCGATCCGGAGGGACGTCTGGCGGAGTTCAGCGGGGCGTACGGGGCGGCGAACGGTCAGGCGGAAATCGTTTTGGATATCGC
>CAYUFW010000301.1:0-6180 GCA_964443915.1 uncultured Pirellulaceae bacterium | reverse complement strand
TGGCAGATCGAGGTTCGCGAACGGGCGTCCGGGCGGACGGCCAGCGGCTATTTCCGCGTCGTTTCCCCGTCGCCCTGGCCGCCCGCCAAGGGCCCGATCCCGGCCCATTTGGCCAAGCCGGAGCAGCCCAAGGGCTAGCGGCGGCACGCGGGAAAGCGACGATCACGGGGAGACGACGGCCGATGGCGCAACCGGAGAAGACCGGCTTTTCGGAAAAGCCGGTCTTCCGCAGCGGTTCGCGCCCTGCCCGCCATTCCTGCCAGGGGGTTAATGCCCTTTACGGCGGCTGCTCCCGCAGTTACCATAATCGCGGGGTGGTCGCGCGCGGAGGGATTCCGGCGCGACGCCGGCTGAATGGCTCACTGGATGACCGCAGAGGTGGAATCTTATGACGATCTATCGACGAATCGAGACATCCGAAGTTCGCGGCGTCACCATCGTGAACTTCATCGACCGAAAGATCCTTGAGGCGGCGCACATTCAGGAGTTGGGTGAGGAGCTTCAGCACCTGGTCGACCACGACGGAAACAAGGACCTGCTGTTGGACTTCAACAGCGTCGAATTCCTGTCCAGCGCGGCGCTGAACAAGCTGATCATTCTGGACAAGAAGGTCAAAGGCAAAACGGGCAAGTTGAAGTTCTGCAATCTGATGCCGGAGATCCGCGAGGTCTTCGTCATCACCCGGCTGAATCAACTGTTCGACATCGTCGACACTCGTGAAAAGGCATTCGAAGATTTCAAACGGTCAGCCCCGGCGGCGTGATAAGACGGCAGTTCATGGACAAACGCATCAAGAAAAAACTCGATACGGCGAATCAGCACCTGCAACTGCTCCGCCAGCAACTCTCCGGCGCCAAACGCCAAAGGGACGAGGCCGGCGAGGTCGAGCGTCTCACCAAACAGATCGCCGAGTTGGAAGCGGAAGTCCAGAAGCTCAAGGCCAGCGGCGACAAGTGACGGGCGTCATGCCCAATTACGACCTGGGGCGGGCCAAGCTGCAGCGTTTCGGCTTGACATCGGCGCTGCCCGATTCGGTCAAACCCCCGCCACGCGAGACGGTGGAGGGGTGGAAAGACGATCTACGTCAGCGAGGCGTCCGCGTGATCGTCTAGCGATTCGCCGTGCCGGGAAATCTCACTTGGGCCAGATAAATGCTCGTCTTGCCTTCGTGCGAGGCGTAGTAGCTGATCCACAACCGCCCGTCGTGCCAGACGAGGCCGGCGTAGCTGGTGTCGCCGCCGGAGGGGAGCTTGAGGAACTCGCGCAAGGTGCCTTGTTCCGGGTCCAGCCAGTGCAGCGAGGTGCGGACGCCGCCGTCGTAACGCCGCACGGCCGCGACGAATCGACCGTCCGGCAGCCGGATCATGTGCGGCCCGCCGATCTTCACGCCCAAGTCCTTCCATTTCCACACGGTGTATGGCGGCTGGGCGATGCCCAATTGGGCCGTGTTCGGCTGGCCGTCGCGGCGGAGCAGACAGTAGCACGTATCGTCTTCCAGGAACACCAGCGACGTCTCGTTCGGATAGCCCTCGTCGAACGCGTTGGCCACCATCGTCACGAACTTCCGGCCATCCGAACTGCCGTAGAGGCGGATCCACTGATTGTCGTTCCGGCAGCCGTAGCCAAAGCCGTACGCCTTGCCTTTGTGCCAGGTGGTCCGCCACAGCCAGAAGTCGCGGTCGGCGACTTCGTAACGCTCGCTCCAGGTCCGGCCGTCGTCGGAAAACCAGGTCAGCGACTGATGTTTGTAGCTGGCTGGCTTGTTCATCGCCTCGGCTCCCGACAACATCAATTGCCCGCCGGGCGTGATCGTGATCTTGGCGTCCCGCAGGTCCGAGTTGGCCGACGTGATCAAGGCGGCCGATTCCCACGTCTGGCCGTCCGCCGACGTGATCACCCGCAGCGCCCCGTCCGGCGACACGTGCCCCTGGCCTTCGCGAAAGACGCAGAACCAGCGGTCATGGAACCGCACCAGATCCGTAAAGGCATTGTGCGGCGCCCGGTCCCAAATCTTGCGGACTTGGACCAACTCCGCGTCGCCTTCCGCGGCCGACGTACCGGCGGCAAACCATACGATCAAGCCTGTGACAACAACGCTGACGACGGTCGAGGTTTTCATGGGAGATTGCTCCTTTCACGTGAGGGACCAAGCAGGCTTATCCGAGACAGGTTTCGGCGCGACACGTACCAGTCTGGGAAATACGCAAGCGATGTCAAGTCAGCGTCATCGGAGAGACGGGTGAGCGAAATGGCGCAGATGGGTGAGCGGAATAGGCCGGAACCTTGCTGGACACGATCGCTTGGTCCCGTTACGCTGTTGCCGTTGCCGATTACCACAAGGAGTCCTGCATGAAACCTCGATTCACAGCTTTGATGTTGTCCGGGTTGGTTGTGGCGTGTGCCGTGTCGATTTGCGCCGTGGCGGCGGAACCCGTTGCCTTGTTTGACGGCCGGACGCTGGACGGCTGGGACGTGATCGCGTGCGAGGCGGTCGTCCAGGACGGCGCCATCCTGCTCAAGTCCGGCAACGGGCTGGTGCAGACGAAGAAGAAGTACCGCGATTTCGTGCTGGAATACGAATGGAAGGCACTGAAGGACGACCGCTGGGATTCCGGCGTCTATTTCCGCTATGACGTGGTTCCGGAAGGCCGACCCTGGCCCCGCCGCTACCAGGTGAATCTGCGAAAGGGGATGGAAGGTGACCTGGACGGCTTCCCGGCCGGCAAGAACGCCGTGGCGATCAAGGCCGGCGATTGGAACCGGTTCGTGCTGACCGTCCGCGGGGCGACGGCGGCGCTGAAAGTCAACGATCAGTCGGCGTGGCAAGTGGACGGCTTGGAAGTGCGCGACAGCCATCTCGCGTTGCAGGCCGAAGTCCCCGGCGGCGGGCAGTTCCTGTTCCGCAACATTCGCCTGACCGAACTCGACGCCCGCTGAGCGCC
This sequence comes from uncultured Pirellulaceae bacterium, assembly GCA_964443915.1. Classification (GTDB taxonomy): domain Bacteria; phylum Planctomycetota; class Planctomycetia; order Pirellulales; family Pirellulaceae; genus Anammoximicrobium. The sequence goes on along the minus strand of CAYUFW010000301.1, from coordinate 3,238 downwards.
GGTCGAGAAACAAGTGGCGTAAGCTTCCAGCTTGCGATGCCACGTCCTGCCGCAAGCTGGAAGCTTACGCCACGCAATCCTGCTTCGGAGACACGACGAATGAACAACCACGGACGATTCTGGCTGACGCTTGGACTAGCCGCCTTGCTCTCGACCCGGGCATTCTGCGCCGCAGGGCCGGCACCGGAAGCGGGACGTCCTAATTTCATCGTCTTCCTGTGCGACAATCTGGGCTACGGAGACGTCGGCTGTTTTGGCTCGCAGGTGCATCGCACGCCGAACGTCGACCGCTTGGCCGCCGAGGGGATGCGGCTGACAAGCTTCTACGTGGCCAGCGGCGTGTGTACGCCGTCGCGGGCGGCTTTGATGACGGGCTGCTATCCGCGCCGCGTGGGGCTGCACAGGACGGACCCCGACGGCGCGGTGCTCCGGCCGGTGTCGCCCAACGGCTTGCACCCGGACGAGGTGACGATCGCCGACGTGCTGACGGGCGCCGGGTACGCGACGGCCTGCATCGGCAAGTGGCATTTGGGCGATCAAGCCGAGTTCCTGCCCACACAACAGGGCTTCGACGAGTTCTTCGGCATCCCCTACAGCGACGACATGGTCGAGAACCGCGAACGCGGCTGGCCGCCGCTGCCGCTGATGCGCGGCAACCAGGTGGTGAACGCCCCGGTCGATCGCAATCTGCTGACGCGGAAGTACACCGAGGAGGCGATCAAGTTCATCACCGCCAACCGGGACCGGCCGTTCTTCCTGTACTTGCCGCAAGCGATGCCCGGCAGCACGGCCCGGCCGTTTGCCAGCCCGGAGTTCCAGGGGCGTTCGGCGAACGGCCCGTACGGCGACAGCGTCGAGGAATTGGACTGGTCGACCGGCAAGATCCTGGACGCGCTCCGGGATTTGCAGCTGAATCATCGCACGGTGTTCGTCTGGACGTCGGACAACGGCGCGCCGCAGCGCCGGCCGGCGCAAGGCAGCAATCGACCTCTGCGCGGCTGGGGCTACACGACCTGGGAAGGCGGCATGCGAGTGCCGTGCATCGTCCGTTGGCCGGGGCAAGTTCCTGCCGGTGCGAGGTGCGACGAAATCACGACGACCATGGACCTGTTGCCCACCTTCGCCCGCCTGGCTGGTGCCGCCGCCCCGCAGGATCGGATTCTCGACGGACGGGACGTGTGGCGGCTGCTGAGCGGGCAACCGGGGGCGACCTCGCCGCACGAGGCGTTCTACTATTACTACACGGACCAATTGCAGGCAGTCCGGTCCGGGCAGTGGAAACTGCACTTGGCATCGGAGGCCAAGCGGGCCAACTTGAAGGGAGACACTACCGCGGCCCAGGCGGAACTGTACGATCTGGTCGCCGACGTCGGCGAGACCCACAATGTGGCGGCAGATCATCCGGAAGTCGTCCAGCGTCTGCTGGCGCTGGCCGAGGCGGCGCGAGCGGACCTGGGCGATGGCGATTGGCCGGGCAAGAACCAACGCCCCGCTGGCCGCGTCGCCAACCCCCGGCCGCAAGTCCATCTCGATTGATGACTTACGACTCATCGCCAGGATGATTGCCGAGGGCGTCGAGCGGTCTACACGGTGTGGGCATGAAGATGGTACAATCCATACTGCTGCCGTTTGCATGCAGGGGGCATGAACGCGGTTCCGAACCCGAAAGAGAGTGAGTTGATGAGCTATACGCAACTGCAGGCCGCTCGCGCTGGCGAGGTCACGCCGGAGATGAAGTTCGTCGCCGAGCGCGAGGGGCTAAGTCACGACTTGGTCCGCAGCGAAATCGCAGCGGGCCGGATGGTCATTCCGGCCAACAAAGCACACTTGGCGGGCAAGCTGGAGCCGCTGGCCATCGGGATCGCGGCTCGCTGCAAGATCAACGCCAACATCGGCAATTCGGCGGTCACCGGCGACGTGGACGGCGAATTGGAGAAGCTGCGCATCTCGCTCCACTACGGGGCCGACACCGTGATGGACTTGTCCACCGGCAAGAACATCGACGCGATCCGCGCGGCGATCATCGCGGATTCCCCCGTCCCGATCGGGACCGTGCCCATGTACCAGATGTTGGAGGAACTGGGCGGCCAGATCGAGGACATGACCCCGCAGCACTTCCTGGACATGGTGGAACATCAGGCCCGGCAGGGCGTGGACTACATGACCGTCCATTGCGGCGTGCTGAAAGAACACCTGCCGCTGACCGCCAATCGCGTCACGGGGATCGTCAGCCGCGGCGGGTCGCTGGTCGCCAAGTGGATGCTGGCGCATGGCAAGCAGAACCCGCTGTACGACCATTTCGACGATTTGTGCGCCGTCATGCGCCAGTACGACGTGACGTGGAGTCTGGGCGACGGCTTGCGGCCGGGGTGCCTGGCCGACGCCAGCGACGAGGCCCAGTTCGCCGAACTGGAGGTGCTCGGCCAGTTGGTGCAGCGCAGCTGGGCCAACGGCACGCAGGCGATGGTCGAAGGGCCGGGCCACATCCCGATGGATCAGATCGAGATGAACGTCCGCAAGCAGATCGAAATCTGCCACGGCGCCCCGTTCTACGTGCTGGGTCCGTTGGTCACGGATATCGCTCCGGGCTACGACCACATCACCAGCGCCATCGGCGCGGCGATCGCCGGCTGGACCGGCGCGGCCATGCTGTGCTACGTGACGCCCAAGGAGCACCTGGGCCTGCCCAACAACGAAGACGTCAAGCAAGGCGTGATCGCTTACAAGATCGCGGCCCACGCGGCCGACGTGGCGCGGCGGCGCGCGGGGGCCAGGGACCGCGACGACGCGATGAGCCGGGCCCGGTTCGCGTTTGATTGGAACGAACAGTTCCGCCTGGCCCTGGATCCGGAAACCGCGCGGGCCTACCACGACGAAACCCTGCCGCAGGACGCATTCAAGAACGCTCACTTCTGCAGCATGTGCGGCCCCAAGTACTGCTCGATGGGGATCACCGAGAATCTCCGGCAGCTGACGACCGGTGCCAAGTCTTAGCCGTCTCCCAGGAAAGGAGTTCCCCCGTGTCGGATCGAACGGACTCGCGGCCCCGGCTGTATGCCGACACAGCGTTCTGGGGCATGACGGCCACCCAGTTGTTCGGCGCGTTCAACGACAATCTGTTCAAGCAATTGATGCTTCTGCTCGCCGTCCCGGTCGGGATTGGATCGGTCTTCGAACAGGACCAGCAGGGACTGGCGACGATCGTCTTCTCGTTGCCCTTCGTCTTGTTTTCCGGGTA
>CAYUFW010000300.1:0-10184 GCA_964443915.1 uncultured Pirellulaceae bacterium | reverse complement strand
GCCCTGTTCATCCTGCGGAAGATGATCCTCAGCACCACGGCCGAGGAACGCAAACGGGCCGTCGACGAAATGTTCTCGTTTGTCAAGAAGGACATCAAGGCCACGCTGGAAGCGATGGACGGCCTGCCGGTGACGATCCGCCTGCTGGATCCCCCGTTGCACGAGTTCGTGCCGCAGGGAGTGGAAAAACAGGCCGAACTGGCCAAGGCCCTGGGCATCAGCGCCGACGATGTCCGCAAGCGCGGCGAGGCCCTGCACGAGTCGAACCCCATGATGGGGCACCGCGGCGTGCGTTTGGGCATCACCTACCCCGAAGTGACCGAGATGCAAATTCGAGCGATCTTCGAGGCGGCCGCCGAACTGATCAAGGCCGGCAAGAACGCCAAGCCCGAACTGATGGTCCCGGTCACTTGCGACGTCAAGGAACTGGATGTCACCAAGGTGATCTTCGACCGCGTCCAGGCCGAGGTCGAGAAGGCCATGGGCGTGAAGGTCGACTGCCTGTACGGCACGATGATCGAGATTCCGCGGGCTTGCCTGCTGGCCGACCAAATGGCCAAGACGGCCAAGTTCTTCTCGTTCGGCACGAATGACCTTACCCAGATGAGCTTCGGCTTCAGCCGCGACGATATCGGCGGCTTCCTGCCCGAGTACCTGGACAAGAGCGTGCTCAAGGCCGATCCGTTCCAGACCATCGACCAGGACGGCGTGGGCCAGCTGATCCAGATGGCCGTGAACAAGGGCCGCGGCACGCGCAGCGATCTGAAGATCGGCATCTGCGGCGAGCAGGGAGGCGATCCGGCCTCCGTGGAGTTCTGCTTCAAGGCGGGCTTGAACTACGTCAGCTGCTCGCCCTTCCGCGTGCCCATCGCCCGTCTGGCGGCGGCGCAGGCGGCGCTGAAGTAGGACGATTCGGACCAAGTTGTCATTCGAAAAACAAAAGCCCCGCCTCGGATTGAGGCGGGGCTTCTTTTTGCCCTAAGTGCAGGGCCATTGTGTTTTCAGCCCCAGACCACATCGCCGAATGACCAGCGGCCGTCAACTGGAACCGCTCCGTTGACGCCGCGGGTGGCGCACACCGTCGTGCAAATCGGTCTTTTCACCGCACGGAATATCGGTTTGCGTCCAGCCTCCACCTTCTCCCGGGATCATCACGGCCAGAAGACTACCGTCCACCTCGATCGGATTCCCATCCTTGTCAACCGTGGGAACCTTGAACTTCTTGCACTTCCACATGACTTTTTGGTCGTCGAGGACGTCTACACTCGCCCGGATATAGCCTGTCGGTGACCGTCCGCTCGAGCCGCGAACGCGGATGACCGGCGGTGCTTGTTTCGGCATCAACATCGACCACCTCCTTGGATGTAAGGGGACGGGAAGATGAACCGGCGCACCTCGTCACCAGGAACGACGAACGCCAGCCGACTCGGCGGCACACTAGCACGGCTGTCCGGTATCGTAGACCTTCTTGCCGACGATACACCAGATTGTGTGGGTGTTTTCGTTACAGCCGCACGGCTGCTGCGGCTTGACGGCCTTGGGCTTGGCTTGGGTCTGGACGTTCGTCTTTCGCACGACTGGAGGTGACTGCTTGGGAAGTAACATGCTCGGTCCTCCTCAAGGGATGAAATCGCTCTGCTCCCGCAATACCGGGACAATCCGGCGAATCACTACGGGCCGATGACCGGGGGGCTAACGCCGCCCCGTTCGCCGCCCGCAATACCGGCACAATCCGGTGGATCACTACGTCCCTCAGTATACGGACCAGCGGCGCAGTTTTCCAATCGTTACCGGAATTATTTCGCTGACGTCGACCGTCAGGCGGTAGACCTCGCGAGCTCTTTCGTAGCGCCGTTCGGGATCGAACAAGGTGAGGATCACGTCCCAGCATTCGGAACTCGGCCGCGAAATCTGGCTTCGCTCCGTCGTGATCCGGTCCAACTTCAAGTTCCGCTTGATCGCTTCTCGGTAGACCGAGGCGACCTGATAGAGATTGGTGGCGGCGTAGTTGATGGCGCGTTCCGGAGGTGCGACGCCCAGGTTGCTCAGCTCGTAATACAGCCGGTCCAGGAAGTTCTTGATTTCCTCTTCGACTTGTTCGTACTCCGCCCGCTTCTGGGGATCGTCCGAACGCGGACCGAGGACTTCTTCGACCAATTTGGTCGTCGACCAGCCGAACATGCCGCGGATTTCCGGAAAAACGACCGGAACCTGATGGCCGTTCAGCAGCGCAATGGGCGGGCCGAGCACGCCTGGAATCGAGACTTGGGAGACGCCTTCCTCCTCCTGGGTCCGCAGCAGTTCGAAAATCTGCTGGTAGGTCTCCCGTCCGAATGGTCCCGCGGGTTGAAGGGCGTAGATGGGCGTCGCCTCTTGCTGGAGCGTCCAGGTTACGGCCGTGGCTTGCCAAGGGCGGTCTTTCAGAAAGCCCAGCAGGGCGCCCGTATCTCGGACGACTTCCTCTCCGCCCGCCTGCACCAACGCGTCGCGGCGGGCCTCGGTGCTGAAATCGAAGGCGATCTGGCCCAAAGCATAGACCAGGCTCCGTTCGGTTTGGATCAGCATGGGCAGAGGAATCTCCGTCCCGCGAGCCGGAGGACCCTCGCTCGTAGGCCGGACCACGTTCTGATCTCCCCGGCCTCCCGCGTCGGCGGGTGCAGTGTCTTCGGTCGGGCACGGCGGATTGAACGACGATTGGGGCAGATTGGAATTCGACATGATGGAGCTCTCTCCTTGAGAAATGAGGGCCAGGGCTTGGCTCGCGTTCAACCGGCCGCTCAGCCACCGTCGGCAGTCGGCCGCCACAACTTCTTGACACGGGTCGGCCCCCCTCAGGATGGCCGCCTTGATCGCTCGAACATCAACCTTTCGGCCGAGACGCAGCTGCCAGCTCGCGAGCAAGCCCGCAACGCCGGACACGAACGCCGCAGCCACGCTGGTGCCGCCGGCCCAGCCGGTCTGGCCTCCTGGAGAGGCGACGGCGACCGCCTCGCCCGGAGCTAATACGCCGTGCCCTCGGTAGGACTCCGGCCAATTGCTGGACTCCAACGGCTCGCCGTCCCGGCCTGCCGCACCGACCGCCAAGACCGCTGGCGAGGCGGCCGGGACGTGAGGACACGCACAGCCTTCGTTCCCCGCCGCCGCCACGATCAGGATGCCTTGATCTTCGCACAGTCGGATCGCCCGAGCCAAAGGCGGCTCCGGCTCGCCTGTCTCGTCGTACACGCCCGCGCTGATATTGATGGCGTTGGCGCCGACGGCGACGGCCAACGAAATCGCGCGAGCCAAATCCAACTGCGAGCAGGGGACGAGCCGGCCATCGTCCTGCTCGCGAAAAATCGGAATCACCACGCCCCGGCACTTCGGGGCGACCCCACGGACAACGCTGTGGTGCTGCCCGAAAATCAGGCTTGTCACCTGCGTCCCGTGCCGCAGGCTGATTCCCCGCGCCCGCGGAGCGCCGTTCAGGAAGCCCACTTGCCGAACCAATGCTCCCTCAAAGACCGGATGCGCAAGATCGGCCGGCCCGTCCAAAACGGCGATGCAGACGCGCGGGTCGCCCAACGTCGAGGACCACAGTTGCCGCAGGTCGGCCACATGTCCTTCGACGCCACCGTCGAGGACCGGTGCCGGGTAGTCAACCTCGGCTCTTTCCCCGCATCCCGACACCGCGATCACCCTCGAACACCGCTAACAGGCTGTGAATCTTTAACACTTACGAGTCTAATCGCAAGATCAGGAGCCTCAAGGCTTAGAGGCGGTTTTTTGGGCGAAGAGGGATGCGGGATACGGGATGCGGGTTACGGGTTACGGGATGCTGCGCTTGTGGCCGATGGTGGCCGGGGGAAACGGATTTCGGACGCTGAATTGCCAGACAGTCATTTCGGATGTGTTTGTCCCGCATCCCGCATCCCACATCGCGCCGTTCAATGGATCGCAGCCAAAACCAGACAGGTCAACAGGGCGGGAAGGTACAACAGGGTGACCCGCAACAGCCGCCGGGCGGTCTCGTCGTCGCGCCGTCCGAGGAATCGGACGGCGCAAACCAACTGGGCGACGCCCAGCAGAAAGGTGACCCCCAGAAACCACCAGCTGCCCTGCCCGGCGGTCAACAAGCACGTCACCAGACTCACCGGCAGCAACGCCAGGCACGTCGTCACCGCCTGCAACGCCGCCTGACACCCGCTGGGATCGACGACCGTCAGCGCCTGCAGCCCCGCCTGAGCGTACTGCCGGCGATACAGCCAGGCGATGGCCATGAAGTGCGGAAACTGCCACAGAAACAAGACGAGAAACAGGGCCAGAGCGCGCGGATCGGCGGCCATGTCCAGCGTGCCGCCGACGGCCGACCAGCCGATGAACACGGGCAGGGCGCCCGCCACGGCGCCGACGGTGGTGTGCGCGGCCGTCAACGGCTTCAGCGGCGTGTAAACCCAAGCGTAGAAAAACCAACTGGCCAAGCCCCAGGCGGCGGCGGTCCCGTTGACGGCCAACCCCAGATAGCTCACTCCGGCGATCCCGCAAACCGCCGCGAACGCGGCCGCTTGCAGCCCGCTCAACCGTCCCGCCGGCACCGGACGCACCGCCGTGCGCGCCATGACGGCGTCCCGCCGCCACTCGCACAGTTGGTTGACCGCGCCGGCGCTGGCGGCCACCAACAGCGTGCCCAACAGGGCGTGCAAGACCTGCCAACCGTCCGGCTGCCCCCACCGGGCGAGCACGGCTGACGTGGCCACCACCGCCAGCACCAGCAAGGTGATGCGTGGTTTTGCCAATTCGATGTAATCGCTCAAGCAACCCGGCCAACTCGCGCCGCGCCGCTCGACCGCCACCGTCGACGAACTCATGCCGCCGCACCTCCCACCGCGCGCGCACCCGCCGCCCGGACGGCAGGCTCGCTACGGATCAACGGGTACACGCGCAACGTCAACAACACAGAAATCCCGATGATCAGCGATCCCATCGCCATGTGCCCTGTCACGATCATCGTCTGGACCCAGCCCTTGGACTCGATCAAGGGATAACGGGCCGTCAGCGACCACTCCGGCACCCACCCTGGCCAGTAATAGTTGACGACCCACGCGGCACAACCGAGGACCAGCTGGCAGAATACCGAGACTACCAGAAAACCCGCCGGAACTCGCAGCGCGGCCAGACGCGTCCGGCGGCGGAACACCAGCCACGCAACCGCCACCACCAACGCGGTAACGACTCCGGCGAAAAACAGGTGAGCGAACACGATCCAACGAAAGAATACGGGCGACGCGGTTACCGGGATGTGCCGCATCAGCGCGCCGATCACCAACTGCAAATAGGCCGTCGCCGTCGTGGCCGCTGCCAGACCCGGCAACTTCGCGACCCAACCGGTCTCGACAAGACCGGGCGTTGGCCGGGCCGCCCCGACTCCCGACGCGGCTTGCATCCAAGTCCGGGACGTGACCGCACACAGCGCCACGCAAACACCGAAGAACGCCGGCCCCGCACACCCGTGAAGCATCGCCAACTGGCGGTCGTCCAACAGGACGCGCGCTCCGCCCAGACACCCCTGCAGAATGACCGCGGCCAACGCGCCCAACGAGAACCATCGCAGCCAAACTCGCCGGTCCCAACGAAACACGGCCAGCACAAGGCAAATGGTCAATGTGCCGGACAGGATGCCCAGCAGACGATGCCCATGTTCGATGAACAGATCCCAAGGACCCGCGATCCACGTTTGCCACGGGTACAGAAACATGTTGTAGCCGTACGTCCCTGGCCAATCCGGCACCGCCATGCCGGCATCGTACGTCGTCACCAGCCCCCCCACCCAGATCAAGGGAAAGGTGACGATCGCCAGCAGCAGGGCGACGCGGAACGGCCAACGACTTTCCGTGGAACGATTCGACATGGACGCCATTTGTGAAAACAGGATCGTCTTGGGAATCCTACAGATGCCACGGCGGCCGCATCGCCCGCGACACAAGCCGCGACGCGCCGGGATCGCCCACGATCACCTCGCGCTGGGCATCCCAGCGGATCTTGCGGCCCGTGTAGATGGCGATCATGCTCAGTTGCGTGATCGAGTCCGACAGCACGGCGACCTCGACCGGCGCGACCGTGCGGCGGCGCGTGCGGACGCAGTCCAGGAAGTTGCCCATGTGGTGGTTGCTCTCGTACAGGCGAACCTCGTTCGGCCCGATCTTCTCCTGCATCAGCGATTCGGGTTCGGTTCTCAAGCCGCCCCGGCTGATGTGGACCTTGCCGCGTTCGCCGACGATCGTGGCCCGGTCGCCACCCGGCGTAAAATGGAACTCGACGCCGCTGGCGAACTGCCCCCGGATGTCCCAGTCGAACGGCGCGTCGAACAGGCCCGAGCCGAACTTGCCCGTGCCCTCGTATTCGACCGGCACCGCGCCCGCGTCGTCGCCCATCGCCCAGACCATGTCGGTCAGCGGATGAGCGCCCCAGCCGCCGATGAAGCCGTGGGCGTTGTCAAGAACCCAGTACGTGCCCCAGCACGTGCAGCGGTCCTTGGTGTACGGCCGGTACGGGGCCGGCCCCAGCCACAGCTCATAGTCCAGCCCTTCCGGCACCGGCTCGGGCTCCAGTGAACCGCCTTCGAACCCGTAGCTGGGCGCGGTCACCTCGACAGACTGCAGCTTGCCCAGCCGCCCGTTGCGGACCAGTTCGCAGCCGAACCGGATGTGGCTCATCGAACGCTGCTGCGTGCCGTACTGGAAGACGCGGCCGTACCGCTGGACTTCGCGGCGGATGGCGAAGTCTTCTTCCAGGCTGATGCCCAGCGGCTTTTCCACGTACACGTCTTTGCCGGCCCGCACGGCCAGCAGCGCGGCCGGCACGTGCCAGTGATCCGGCGTGCCGATCGTCACCGCCTGGATGTCTTCGCGGGCCAGCATCTCGCGCAGGTCGCGATAGGGCGTACACAGATTCGTGCCGTAACGCTCGTTCAGGTTCGCGGCGTGCTTCTCGCGGCGGTCCTGAAACACATCGCAGACGGCCACGATCTTGGCATTAGGCTGGCCGGCCGCTTCGTACATCAGCCCGGCCCCGCGTCCGCCGACGCCGATCGAGCCGACGTGCAGCTGGTTGCTGGGCGCTTCGGCGCCCAGCACCGACGACCGCACGATGATCGGGGCCGCCAACGCCGCGCCCGCCGCGGCGGCGGACCGCTTGCAGAACCTACGACGTGTCATTCTCTCAGGCATAGTACGTCCTCCCTTCGCTGGACGGTGCGCCGATTTTCCGCCGATGCGTAACGCTCTAATGTACCCGAAACCGGACGGCGTTGGGAAGCAAACCAGTGCCGTTTTCACGCATAACTTCCGCGATCCGGGAGGGCGGCAAGTAGGCCGGAACAAGTCTGCGCCGTTCCGGCACGGCCACCGGCGGTGCCGGCCGAACTGCAGATCCGACAAGTGCAGGATGGTCAGGCTGGAACTCATGACGCTACGTCCTTACTGGCCCGCTCGGCGCAAGCTTCACGCCACCGACGCCATCCTCCCACGAATACGGAACTGGCAGGAAAATTGGAGCAGGAAAATGAAGACCCACGGTTCCTATTTTCCTGCCCCCATTTTCTTGCCAGCGTCCTTCCCAATTCGCTTCTTGAGTTGCGACCAAGTCAAGGTGTTGGCGACGTCGGCTTTGGTCAGCCCGCCGCGGCGGGCTTGGAGGACGCCGTAGCGCATGTCGTCCAGACCCTCGGTGTTGTGGGCGTCGGTGGCGATGACGATCGGGATGCCGTGGCTCTTGGCGGCGGCACAAGCCACATCGTCCAGGTCCAGCCGCATGGGATGGGCGTTCAATTCCAGCATCTTGCCGTGCTGCGCCGCGGCGGCGAAAACGGCGTCCAGGTCGACTTCGTACGCTTCGCGTTTGTTCAGCAAGCGGCCCGTGGGATGCGCGATGCAGCAGACGTGAGGGTTGGCCAGCGCATCGACGATGCGTTTGGTGATTTGTTCCCGCGGCTGCTTCTGGCCATAGTGGACGCTGGCGACGACCCAGTCGGCCTGGGCGAGTACATCGTCCGGCAGGTCGAGTCCGCCCTTTTCCAGAATGTCGCACTCGATGCCCTTGAGCACCGTGAACCCTTTGCCGAATTCCTCATTCAGCCGGTCGATCTGTTCCCATTGGGCCAGCAATCGCTTCGGATCCAGGCCGCGAGCCATCGTCACGCGCTGCGAATGGTCGGTGATCGCCAGGTACTTCAAGCCGCGTTGCCGGGCGGCTTGGGCCATCTCTTCCAGCGTGTCGCGGCCGTCGGTCTCCAGCGTGTGTGCGTGCAGGTCGCCGCGGATGTCTTCCAGGCGGACGAGTTCCGGCAGGCCGCCCGCTTGAGCCCACTCGAACTCGCGCCGCGCTTCGCGCAACTCGGGCGGGAAGCACGGCAGGTCGAGCGTGGCGTAGACGTCTTCCTCGGCCGCGCCGGCCACGTACGTTTCCCGCTCGCCTTCGACGCGGAACACGCCGTACTCGTTGATCTTCAGGCCCCGCTGTTTGGCCAAGCCGCGGAGGACGATGTTGTGGGACTTGGAGCCCGTGAAGTACTGCAGCGCCGCCCCGAACGACTCGCGTGGCACGATCCGCAAATCGACCTGAAAGCCGCCGGTCAGCCGCACCGACATCTTCGTGTCGCCGCGGCCCAGCACGTTGGCTACGCCGGGAAAGGCGGCGAAGCGGTCCATCACTTCCGCCGGCGTACCGGCCACGACCAGGATGTCCAGATCGCCCACGGTGTCGCGGCCCCGGCGATAACTGCCGGCCAGCTCCAGCTGTTCGATGCTCTGGCAGCTGCGCAGGTGCTCCCGGAGTTCTTGTGCGATCTGGTCGGCCTCCGCCCAGTACATGCGTTGACCGGCCGTGGCGGCAATCGCGATGCCGTCCAGGATCGTCTTTTCGGTCTTGGCCCCGAAACCCTTCAGCTCCCGGACGCGGCCGGCTTCGCAGGCCGTCTTCAACTCGTCCAACGTCTTGACGCCCAGCTGATGGAACACGGCGGCCGCTTTCTTCGGGCCGATGCCGGGAATCCGCATGATGGCCAGGACGCTTTCCGGGATCTCGGCCAGCAGTTCGTTCAACTGTGGCAACTGTCCGGTGCGGACCAGCGTGGTGGCTTTCTCCGCCACCGCTTTGCCGATGCCGTCGATCTCCAGCAGCCGCTCCCAGTTGTCGGCCACGATCGAGGCCACGGATTCGGGCAAGTCGCGGATGGCCCGAGCGCCGTTGCGGTAGGCCCGTACGCGAAAGGGGTTTTCGTCTTTGAATTCCAGCAGGTCCGCAACCTGCTCCAGGACGGCGGCGATTTCGGCGTTAGTCATGGCAACCCCACGTGCAGTTCGACGACATCTTTGTCGTACACGACGTAGTCCCCTTTCACCATCGTGCCGTCGTGGACGTGGCTGCCCCAGACGCGGGCATGCTTCAGGTTCTGGGCAAAGTCCTTGTGGATCAGCAGGGCCACGTCCTGCAGCGTTCCGCCGCGGCGGACCGTGAAAGGACGATCGTAATCCGGTTCCTTGTGCGTGGGCAGTTTCGTGTATACCCGGACCACGTCCAGCGATCGGTAGATCGCGTTGCGGAGATCTTCCAGTCCGGTGCCGTGCTGGGCGGAGATCAAGAATTCGGGGAAGTCCAGCGGGCAGAATGCGTGCAGCATCTCCAGACGTTCGGCCGCTCCCGGATCGTCGATCTTGTTCGGCGCCAGCAGCGTCCGGGTGTACGACAGCCCCACGTCGTTTTCGTCCAGGGACGATTCCTTGGCCAGCCGCGTTTTCGTCGAGTTCAGGTGGTCCAACAGCGCCTGGAGCGCGTCGATGCCGTCGTCGCTGCCCAAATCAACCAGCAACAGGACGAGGTCCGCCCCACGGATCAGTCCCTGCGTGACCGGATCGAACACATCGGCGGTGATCGGCGGCGTGTCGACCAGTTGGACGTAGACATCTTCCCAGGGCATCATGCCGGGGATCGGTTCGCGGGTCGTGAACGGATAGGGCGCCACCTCGGGCGTGGCCCGCGTCAGACTCCGCAGCAACTGGCTCTTGCCGGCGTTCGGCCCGCCGATGATCACCGCCCGCCGCGCGCCAAGCAGCCGGTCGGCAAGCAAGCCTCCGAAAAACGGCGTCATGTACACGAGCGCCGTGTAGGCGCCATAGACAGCGTAGGCTTCGCTGTCTCCATACCCCAGG
>CAYUFW010000299.1:0-10191 GCA_964443915.1 uncultured Pirellulaceae bacterium | reverse complement strand
AGGTTGGACATTCCTGTCCGACGCCACCTGACGGGCAGGAATGCCCGTCCTACTCGCCAAATCGCGGAATTGTTCTTGGACCGGTGCTTAGTACGCTCGCGCGTGCCGGTGGGCGGCCGGATCGCCCGCCGCGGATATTTCTCGGGAGTGCGGGCCGAAAACGAGCATCACGGGGTGCCCGAGCGGTGCTGCTTTGCGGGCCACGCGGTGGCCAAGCTTCACCAACTCCGCCGCCGGCTCCGCGCCGAAAGACTCGCTCAGCGTCAAGCTCCCCAGTTGCGGCGGCGTTTGCTTGAAGGAACCGATGAGGTGGTCGGTCACGAAGCGTGGGGCCGTGACCGCTCGGGCCGGATCCAAGCCGAATTCGAGATAGCTTAGCAGCAGCTGCAGCGTGACCTGATCCTGCTGATCGCCGCCCGCCACGCTGATCGCAGCGACTGGGCGCCCGTCTCGGAAAACCAGCGTGGGGGTAAGCGTGATGCGGGGACGCTTTCCCGGCTCGATACAGTTCGGATGGCCGGGCCAGGTGTTCAGACTCCTCCTCGCATCACTTGGGGTCCTGCAATCGACGCATTCTACTGCCGCGCACGGCGGCAGCCAACCTTCCAGTGCGCACGGCTTGTCGTCGCTTTCTTTGTTTTCTTTGGCCTTCTCTCGACGACCTTGACGAACGACGCGAAAGGTGAAAGTACAGGTGAACGAAAGAAGGAAGACAAAAAAGCGGCGACAAGTCGCCGCACTCCAAGGATCTTGGCTCCGCCTGATTGGCGGCACAACGGCAGGGGGTACAATGGGACTTCACGTTGCGATTTGAATTCACACCCATTTCACACCTTGGGAGGAACTCCGATGACGAAGCTTTCGTGGATTTCTGCCGCCTTGATTCTGGCCGTTGCCGGTTCAACCTGCTGGGCCGCCAGCCCGCAGATCACCTTCAAGAAGATCCGGCTGGAAGACCAGTTCTACGCCGAAGGCGCCTACTACGCCGACATCAATCGCGACGGCAAGCTGGACGTCGTCGCGGGCCCGTTCTGGTACGAGGGGCCGGCTTTTCAGAAGAAGCACGAAGTCCGGCCGCCGAAAAGTTACGATCCGAAGGGCTACGCGGACAACTTCCTGACCTTCACCGCCGATTTCAACGGCGACGGCTGGACCGACATCTTCTACGTGCCCTGGCCGGGCAAGGAAGGCTATTGGTACGAAAACCCCGCCGGCAAGGACGTAGCTTGGAAACAGCACCTGGCCTTCGGCTGCGTGGACAACGAGTCGCCGATGTGGGGCGACGTCAATCTGGACGGTCGGCCCGACTTGGTGTTCAACACCGATGGCCGGCTGGGCTACGCCACGTACGACCCGGCTAAGCCGGACGAGGTCTGGCAGTTCCATGCGATTACGCCCAAAGGGAGCTACCACAAGTACACGCACGGGATCGGTTTCGGCGACATCAACGCCGACGGGCGCGTGGACATTCTGGAGGGCAACGGCTGGTGGGAACAGCCGGCCAACGCCGCCGAGGGCCAGACTTGGACGTTGCACCCGTTCAAGTTCGCGGACGCCGCCGCCCAAATGTTCGCCTACGATGTGGACGGCGACGGATTGAAGGACGTCATCACGGCCTGGCACTGTCACCAGTACGGGCTGGTCTGGTACCAGCAGGCGAAGTCGTCCTCCGGCGAGATCACTTGGCAGCAGCACGTGATCCTGCCGTCCAAACCGGACGTCAATAGCAGCGATTTGAGGATCAGCCAATTGCACGCCTTCGAGCTGGTGGACATGAACGGCGACGGTCTGCTGGACATCCTGACCGGCAAGCGGTTCTGGGCGCACGGTCCCAAGGGCGATGCCGAACCAGACGCGCCGGCCGTGGTGTACTGGTTCGAGCTACAGCGCAAAGCGGGGCAGACGCCTCAGTTCATCCCGCACCTGATCGACGACGACTCCGGCGTGGGAACACAAGTGGCCGCCGCCGACCTGAACGGCGACGGAACGCCCGACGTGATCGTGGGGAACAAGAAGGGGAACTTTATCCACCTGAGCCAAAGGGCGGAAAAATGAAACGTGCAACACGGACCGGCGGCGGCTGACCGAGCCGGCGGGAGTTTTTGAAGCGTGCCGCGCTGGCCGTGGGGTCCGCAGCCGCGCCGTACGTGATCACGTCCAACGCGCTGGGCGGCGAGGGACGGCCGCCGGCGAGCGACCGCGTGGTGCCGGGCTACCTGGGCGTCGGCCCGCGCGGGATGGTGAACGTCCGCGATCACCTGGCCTGCCCCGATGCCCAACTGGTGGCCGTCTGCGACGTGTGAAAGAACCGCCGCGAGCGGGCGGCGCGGGGAGCGGTGATCAGTAATCAGGGTCGGAGATCGGTGGTCAGCGGTCGGTGGCGGAGTTTGTGGGGCTGGGGCGCGATCGAAGTGGGAGCCTTCATTGTTCCGAGTTCCGTCCCTGGCAGGGGACGATGAATGCATCCTGTACCCCGAAACTCCGAACACCGAACACTCAGACAGCCAACGACTTACATACTACTTGGCCTCCAATCCACTAAATCTCCGCCCCCTGAACACCGGTCACCGATCACCGATTTGCTCCCATCCCCCTTGTACGTCAGCGGCAAATTGATAAATATAAGCTGTTTGCACGGCTACAATTAAGTGAAACTGGTTTTGTTTGGTGTTGAAGAAGAGAGGATTGCATGGCTCGTTACGCTGGTCCAAAGGCGCGAGTTAACCGACGTTTGGGCGCGTTGATCTACGAGAACGGCGGTGCTTCGCGTGCGTTGGAACGTCGCGAAGCTCCCCCGGGGATGCATGCCCGTTCAAAGCGTCCGTCCAACTATGGGACGGCGCTGCAGATGAAGCAGAAGATCAAGCACTACTACGGTTTAGGTGAAAGGCAGCTGCGGCGGAATTTCGAGAACGTCCGGCACAAAGGGGGCGACATCGGCCTGATGCTCCTGCAGTTGTGCGAACGGCGGCTGGACAATGTCGTGCGCCGGGCTGGGTTCACCAAGACCCGTCCGCAGGCGCGCCAAGGCATCACGCATGGCCATTTCCAGGTCAACGGTGTCAAAGTCACCAAACCGTCGTACTTGTTGCGTCCGGGAGACGTGATCACGGTCCGCAACCGCGAGAACCTGCTGACGGCATATCGCGGGCTGTGCGATCAGGTCCAGGGTGAACGGCTGGAGTGGGTCACATTCGATCCCGACACTTTGCGGGCCACGGTGCAGGGGAATCCTGGGCCGAGCGACATTAGTCTGCCCGTCGATGTGAACATGGTGGTCGAGTTTCTGTCCCGCTGAGTGTGCGGACTTTCGGCATCCGACCGTAGAATTATGGCATGGCTGGAGTCGAACGCAGCGAACACCGGCAGGCATCTGCCGCGGTTTCTCTGCCTTCGATTCGCAGCCATTTTTTGTCGCTTTCAGGAATGGCGAACGGTGAGCGTGAGCCCACCGGTTTGTCGCCCAGCGCCGGTCTGCTAGCATCATCCGAGGGGCCGGTGGGCTCACACCCACCGTTCGCCGGAGTGAGATGCCGACAATACAATGATGCGAGGTGCATGCCTCCCGCAGTGCGATGCGGCACGAACCAACAACCACAATCGCTGAGTGAACCATGACTCACGCACAGCTTGTCGTTCTCGGGGGCGGGCCCGGCGGATACGCGGCGGCCTTCTTCGCGGCGGATGAAGGGCTCGACGTCGCGATCGTCGAATCGGAGGGCCGACTGGGCGGCACCTGCCTGTTGCGAGGCTGCATTCCGTCCAAAGCTTTGTTGCACGTTTCCCGCGTGATTTCGGAGGTCGAAGAGTTGCGCGAGGACTGGGGCGTCGAATACCCCCAACCGAACATCGACCTCGACAAGGTTCGGGCTCGCAAGGACAAAGTCATCGCCACGCTCACGGGCGGCCTGGGACAATTGGCCAAACGCCGCAACGTGCGGGTCATCAAGGCCAAGGGCGTCTTGGAGAATTCGACGAGCTTGCAGTTGGAGGGCGACGATCCGTCAATCCCTGAAGGCGGCCGGATCACGTTCGACCATCTGATTCTGGCCACGGGCTCGACGCCGGCCATGCCCCCGGTGTTCAACCTGGGGTCCGATCGCATCATGGATTCCACCGGGGCGCTGCGGCTGCAGGATGTGCCGCCGCGGTTGCTGGTCATCGGCGGCGGTTACATCGGCCTGGAGATGGGCACGGTCTACGCTCATCTGGGTTCGCAGGTCAGCGTCGTCGAACTGATGGCCGGCCTCTTGCCCGGCGCCGACCGCGACTTGGTTCGGCCGCTGCACAAGCGTTTGAACGCACTATTCGGCGACAGGATTTTTCTCGAGACGAAGGTCGGCTCGCTCGGCCTGCGGGGCGACGAGGTGGAAGTCGCCTTCGAGGGTCCGGCGAAGTACGGCGTCGAACGGTACGATCGCGTGCTGGTGTCCGTTGGCCGCCGGCCAGCCAGTCGCGGGATCGGCCTGGAGAACACGCAAGTCGAAGTGAACGAACGAGGCTTTGTCGTGTGCGATCGGACGCAGCGCACCGCCGATCCGCACATCCTGGTGATCGGCGACGTCGCCGGCGAGCCGATGCTGGCCCACAAGGCGTCGCACGAAGCCAGGGTCGCCGTCGAAGTCGTGCTGGGGCGGGCCGCGGAGTTCGACAAGGCGGCGATCCCGGCGGTCGTGTTCACCGATCCCGAAATCGCCTGGGCGGGCCTGACCGAGGAACAGGCCAAGCGCGAAGGACGCCCCGTCGAGGTCGCCATGTATCCGTGGGCCGCCAGTGGCCGCGCCCAGGCGCTGGGACGCATCGAAGGCCTGACGAAATGGCTGATCGATCCGGAGACGGAACGGGTTTTGGGGTGCGGCATGGTCGGACCCGGCGCCGGAGAAATGATCGCCGAAGCGGTGCTGGCGATCGAGATGGGATGCGAAGTGAGGGATCTCACCGAAACCGTCCATCCGCATCCGACGTTGAGCGAAACCCTGATGAACGCGGGCGAGGTCTTCTACGGCACGGCGACGGAGATCTACAAGCCGCGCCGGTAAGCCGACGCGGCCCGTAGGTGCAGCGAAGTTTTGCAGTAGTAGCGACAAAAGAACCGCCAGAGAGGCACCGACCGATGGCCGACACAGAAACGACCGACACGACGGAAGAAAAGCTGGAAGAAGCCTTCTTGAGCCAGGTCCTGGACGTCGACCCCGCCGAGACGGCGGAGTGGCTCGACTCGTTCCAGTACGTGCTCAAGAACAAGGGTCCGGACCGGGCCAAGTACCTCCTGACCATGCTGCAGAAGAAGGCCACGCTGGAGGGCGTCGGCATCCCGACGGTCGCCAATACGCCGTACGTCAATACGATTCCGGTCGACAAACAACCCGTCTATCCCGGCAATCGCGAGTTGGAACGTCGCATCAAGAGCATCATCCGCTGGAACGCGATGGTCATGGTCGTGCGGGCCAATCGCGAGCACGGCGGGTTGGGCGGCCACATCTCGACCTATGGCTCGGCGGCCACGCTGTACGAGGTCGCTTTCAACCATTTCCTGCGGGGGCGCGGCGAGAGCGGCTACGACGGCGATCTGGTGTACTTCCAGGGCCATGCCTCGCCGGGCATGTACTCCCGAGCCTTCCTGGAGGGCCGCCTGTCGGAACAACGTCTGGTCAATTTCCGCCGCGAACTGGAGCCGGGCGGCGGGCTGTCCTCATATCCGCATCCCTGGCTGATGCCGGACTTCTGGGAGTTCCCCACGGTCTCGATGGGGCTGGGGCCCATCATGGCGATCTACCAGGCCCGTTTCAACGAGTACCTCCGCGACCGCGGCATCAAGGACACCCGGGAACAGAAAGTTTGGGCCTTCCTCGGCGACGGCGAGTGCGACGAACCGGAAACGCTGGGCGCAATCACGCTGGCCGCCCGCGAGAAACTGAACAACCTGATCTTCGTCATCAACTGTAATCTGCAGCGGCTGGACGGACCCGTCCGCGGCAACGGGAAGATCATTCAGGAACTGGAGGCCCTGTTCCGGGGCGCCGGCTGGAACGTGATCAAGGTCGTTTGGGGCGACGACTGGGACCAACTCCTGGAGAAGGATGAAACGGGGCTGCTGGTCAAACGCATGGAGGAATGCGTCGACGGCCAGTACCAGAAGTACACCACCATGCCTGGTTCGTACATCCGCGAACACTTCTTCGGCAAGTACCCGGAGTTGCTCAAACTGGTCGAACGATTCTCGGACGAGAAGCTGGAAAAGCTGCGCCGCGGAGGTCACGATCCGGAAAAGGTTTACGCCGCCTACCAGTCGGCGGTCCAAAGCGTGGACCGGCCGACCGTGATCCTGGCCAAGACGATCAAGGGCTACGGCTTGGGCGAAGGGCTGAACATCGCGCACCAGAAGAAGAAGGCCGACGAGGAGGAACTGCGCGAGTTCCGCAGTCGCTTCGGCATCCCGGTCTCCGACGAGCAGATCGCCGTCACCCCGTTCTATCGTCCGGCCGAGGACAGCCCGGAAATCCGCTACTTGAAGGCCCGCCGCAAAGCGCTGGGCGGCTACCTGCCCAGCCGTCCCACCGCCGCGCCCAGGATCGAAGTGCCGACGATCGCCGATTTCCAGGAGTTCCTCGGCGGCAGCAAGGGCAAGGAGATGTCCACCACGATGGGCTTCGTGCGGCTGCTGGACAAGCTGTGCCGCGATCCGCGGATCGGCAAGTTCATCGTGCCCATCGTGCCCGACGAGTCCCGGACGTTCGGCATCGAGGGCATGTTCCGCAAGATCGGCATCTACTCGCACGTGGGCCAGCTGTACGAACCCGTCGATTCCGAGCAGCTGATGTACTACAAGGAAGCCCAGGACGGGCAGATCCTGGAAGAAGGAATCACCGAAGCGGGTTCGATGGCCTCCTTCATCGCCGCCGGCACGGCCTACAGCCAGCACGGCGTGAACATGATCCCGTTCTTCATCTACTACTCGATGTTCGGCTTCCAGCGGATCGGCGACCTGATCTGGGCGGCCATGGATTTGCGGGCCAAGGGCTTCATGATGGGTGGGACCGCGGGCCGGACCACGCTCAACGGCGAGGGCCTCCAGCACCAGGACGGCCACAGCCTGTTGAACGCCATCGCCTTCCCGATGGTCCGCTGCTACGACCCGGCCTACGCCTACGAGACGGCCATTATCGTGATGGACGGTCTGAAGCGGCTGTATGCGGACGGCGAAGCCGCCATCTACTACATCACCGTCGAGAACGAGAACTATGTCATGCCGGAAATGCCCGCAGGCGTCGAGGAAGGAATCCTCCGCGGGATGTACAAGTTGTCCGCGGCCGACGCTGGCGGCAAGGGCAAACGCAAGCTGCACGTAAATCTGTTCGGCAGCGGCGCGATTCTGAATTCGGCCTTGCGGGCGCAGCAGATTCTGGCGGACCAGTTCGGCGTGTCCAGTCAGGTGTGGAGCGTGACCAGCTATACGCAGTTGGCCCGCGAAGCCCAGGACTGTGCCCGCTGGAACATGCTGCACCCGACGGCCGAGCCGCGTCAGAGCTACTTGGAGCAAGTCCTGGCCGGCCAGCAAGGCGTGTTCGTGGCCGCGTCCGATTACGTGCGGGCCGTGGCCGAACAGGTCCGGCCGTGGATTCCCGGCGACTACTGCACGCTGGGCTGCGACGGCCTGGGCCGCAGCGAGACGCGGGAAGCCCTGCGGCGGCATTTCGAGGTGGATGCCGAGTCGATCGCGATTGCCGCTCTGCACCGGCTCCAGAAACAAGGCGACGTCAAGGCGGAAACGGTCGCCAAGGCGATTGGCAATCTGGGCTTCGATCCGGAGAAGAAAAACCCGTTGTGGGCATGAGAGAGTGAGTCATGAGCATCCAAGTTCGCGTCCCCGATCTGGGCGACGGCATCGAGTCCGGCGACGTCCTCGAAATCCTGGTCCGCGAAGGCGACCAGATCAAGAAGGACCAGGGCATCGTCGAGTTGGAGACCGACAAGGCCACGGTCGAAGTGCCTAGCAGTCACGCGGGCAAGGTGAGCCAGATCCACATCAAGACCGGCCAAAGCGTCGCCGTGGGCGAAGTCCTGATTTCGCTCGAATCGGAAGGGGCTGCCGAGACGAAGGCTCCTCCGGCCAAGGCGCCGGCGGCAGCCAAAGCGGCACCGGCCGCTGAACCGCCGGCTCAGCCGGCCAAGGCCGCGCCCGCCAAACCCGCCGCCAAAGCTCCGCCCGCCGCGCCGGCACCCAAGCCCGCGGCCGCCGCCAAGGCCGCACCGTCCGCCGAGCCGGCCGACGCCGACGCCGCGATGTTCGTCTCCAAAGAACCTCCGGCCAGTCCCGCCACACCGCCTCCCGGCACCACGGCCGCCGGGGCTGGCATCGCCGCCAGCCCCGCCGTGCGGCGCTTCGCCCGCGAAGTCGGCGTCGATCTCCGCATGGTCCACGGCAGCGGGCCCGGCGGACGCATCAGCCGCGAGGACGTGCTGGAGGCGGTCCGCAAAGCCAGCCAGACGGCCGCCGCGGCGGCCCCCGCCGTTCGCGCCGGGCCGGGCGAACCGTCGACCGACAACTGGGGCCCGGTCCGCATCGAAAAGATGCCCAAGATCCGCCGCACGATCGCGATTCAGATGCACAAGTCGTGGGAGACCTGCCCGCGCGTCACGAACTTCGACGACGCCGATGTCACCGAACTGGAACGCATCCGCGTGTCCAGCAAAGCCGACTACGCGGCCCGCGGCATCAAGCTGACCTCGCTGCCGTTTGTCATCAAAGCCGTGGCCATGTCGCTCCGCAACCATCCGGTGGTCAACGCCTCGATCGACATGGAGAACGGGCAGATCATCTACAAGGACTACATCAACCTGGGCATCGCCGTCGATACCGACCGCGGCTTGGTCGTGCCTTCGCTCCGCGGCGCCGACCGGCTGTCCATTCCCGAAATCGCCCGGCAGCTGTCCGCCATCGCCGAGAAAGTCCGCAACAGCGAATTCACGATCGACGACCTGCGGGGCAGCACGTTCACGATCAGCAACCTGGGCGCCGTCGGCGGCACCTACTCGACCCCCATCATCAACGTCCCGGAAGTCGCCATCCTGCTGGTCGGCCGCTCCCGCAAGCTGCCGGTGGTGGTGGAAAACGACCGCATCGAGGCCCGGCTGGTCATGCCCCTAAGCCTGTCCTACGACCACCGCATCGTCGACGGCGCCGTCGCCGCCCGCTTCCTGAACGATGTCATCGGCTACCTGGGCGCCCCCAGTCGCCTGCTGCTGGCGCCTTGATTTCCGGCCACACGGCCGCGTTGCCGGTTTCACCATCCTTGGTGAAGTGGTCAGTTCGATTGTTCTTTCGGGATGAAAACAGCCGTCTTCATATCAGGCCGTGCCACACGGAACTGCCTGGTGCTACCCGCCTTGGTCCAGCGTCAGGATGGCCGCGAGCGTGGCCTGGACCGTCATGGCTGCATTGGCGACATCGCAACGTTCAGGGATGTCGCCCTCGATGTGGTAGTTGGGATCGCCGTAGGGCCAGGAGCCGATGTTGACGACGGCGGCCCCGAAGCCCGCGCGGACGAACGACCCGTCGTCGTCGCCAGGGCCGGGACGCTTGACCACCCGCTGCTGAAGGCCGATGGCGAAGCGGTCGTTCACGGCGCTCATCAACGCCGCCAACCGCTCGCCGGCGGGTACGGTGTAGGCGGTCACGTTCGTCTTCTTGCCGGCCGCGGTCTGGTCCGCCGGTTTGACGCCGATCCCGTCCAGGTTGAAGACGGCCACGATGTTGTCCCCGCGCGCTTTGGCATTCTGGGCCGCTGTGACGCTGGTCCACGGCGTGTGTTCTTCGTTGCAGAACAGGAACCGAATCGTCCGCTCGGACGGATACTCCGCCAGCACGCACGCCAACTCCAGGACGCCGACGGTGCCGATCGCATTGTCGTTCGCTCCCGGAGACGCGATCCAGCTCTGGGAATCCTTGTGGGCCAGCACGACGATGATCTCGCCTGCCCGCGAGCGGCCCTTTTTCTCGGCGTACAGATTGTAGGCCGTGTACCATGGATCTTCGGGCATCGGCCGCGAGTACTGATGGTGCAGCGGCTTGTTCGTGTCGCGGCGGTACGCTTGCACCTGCACGGCCTCGCGTTGGACCTGGTAGCCCCGCGACTGGAGCTTGCCGGCCAGGTAGTCGTCGGCTTCGTGCAGCGTACACTTTTCGTGCCC
>CAYUFW010000298.1:8527-10196 GCA_964443915.1 uncultured Pirellulaceae bacterium | reverse complement strand
CGATCAGCAATTGCACATCAACGTGACCGGCGTTCGGCACCCGATCACTCAGGGCTTGAAAGCTTGGGACATGATGGACGAAACTTACACCATGGCCGACGCCGGGCAAGGCAGCGAGATCCTGCTGACCACGGATCATCCCCAGAGCATGAAGACCATCGGCTGGACGCGGCAGCACAAGAAGTCCCGCGTGTTTTGCCTCGAGTCCGGCCACGACAATCAAACTTGGGTCTCGCCCGACTTCCGCGAAGTGCTCCGCCGCGGCCTGCTGTGGTGCGCGCGGAAGATCTGACGTGAGGCGGCCTGCGGCCGCCGCCATCCATCATTCTCAGGACTCCCATTTTTCTCAAACACTCAGGAAGAAAGGACCGAATCCATGGCCAGCCACGAAGTGACGCGTCGAGGGTTTCTGAACCACGTCGGCATCGGCACGGCGGCCGCCGCTGCGGTTGCAGCGGCCGCGCCGTCCGCCCAGGCGGCGGAGCCGGAGGCCAAGATCAAGATCATCGGCGTTTCGACCAGTCTGCGCAAAGGCAAGACGACGGCCGCCGCGGTGCAGCGGGCCTTGGAGGCCGCCAAGGCGGTGGCGCCCGACCGGATCGAAATCGAATTGATCGATATCGCCGGTTTGAAGCTCCCGGTGGGAATGCTCGTGAACGAGCCGCTGGCGCCGGGCGAGCAGGACGATTTTCCGCCGATTGCCGAGAAGCTCGCGGCGCCCGACGTGGCGGGCATCATCGTCGGCACGCCAACCTACTTTGCTAACATGTCGTCGCTGTGCAAGGCGTTCCTGGAACGCTGGATGGTGTTCCGCAAGAACGGCTTCACCCTGTCGAACAAGGTCGGCGGCGTGCTGGCCACGGGCGGCGCTCGCGACGGCGGCCAGGAACTGACGATCCAGTCGGTGCAGGCCTCGCTGATGGCCCAAGAGATGCTCGTCATCGGCGACGGTCGTCCCACGGCCCACTTCGGCCCCGTACTCTGGAACCAGGGGGACGATATCAGCAAGGACGAGGTCGGACTGAAAGCCGCCGACAACCTCGGCCGCCGTGTGGGCGAAGTCGCGCTGCGGATGGCCGGCGGGGCGTGAGGGGAGTGACCGGTGATCGGTAATCGGTGACCGGTGCGTACTTCTTGCCAGCGACAGGATACCGATCACCTCAGACCGAGTACCGACCACCGCCCCCCGACCACCGACTACCGATTACCGATCACCCATGCCTTCCCTCCCCACCCACCTCCTGGACCTGCTCTGGTTCGACGCGGACGCCCGCGACGTGCGGTTGCGGGAGGTCGTTACGGATCGACTGCGCGAGCGGCCGCCGCCGCAGATCGGCGATTGGTTGGTGGCGACCTACTTCCTGGCGCTTCGCACGGCGACCCTGGCGCAGGCTGCCAAGGAGATCGCCTACCATGCGACCAGCGGCGTCAAGCATCCGCCGCCGGGATCACTGTTGGAGCAGTGTACGGCACGGGCGGCCGGCGTGGACGAGTTCGACGCCAGCGGCCGGATCGGGCTGTTGCACGTGGCCTTTCCGCTGAAGATGCTGCTGCAGCCGGACGGGCACCTGACCAGCGTGGACATTCTGCACACGCTGGCCGGGGCGGTCATCTTCGACGTCTACGAAAACCAGGACGCACGGCTGGTCGCCGTGCAGATCCCGGAACC
>CAYUFW010000298.1:0-8517 GCA_964443915.1 uncultured Pirellulaceae bacterium | reverse complement strand
TCCTGCGGACGTTTCCCGGACCGGCCTACGGCCCGCCCGGCGTGCGCGAGGCCACGGGTTTTGGCCCCACGGAGCCTGCGTTCGGCACGATCCTCAAGCCCACGGCGGGGATTGTGCCGGACGAGGTCGGTACCTTGGTGGCCGACGCCGCTGCCTGTCCGCTGTTCTTGTTCATCAAGGAAGACGAGGATCTGTACCCGAATTTGGACTACTCGCCAGTGCGGGATCGCGTGCGGCGGGCCATGGCGGCGATCGAACGGGCGCGGACGCAACGGCAAGGCAAGGGGCTCATTTTCGCCGCGCACGTGACGGGTTCGCCTCACGAACTGCTGGACACGGTGTGGGCCGTCCTCGAAGCCGGCGCCACGGGCCTGATGTTCAGCGAATCGTTTGCCGGCGGCACGGTGCGGATGGTGCGTGAGGCCACCAGGCACTTGCCCCAGCCGCCCGCCTTGTACGGGCACAACGCCGGCATCGGAGTCAAGACGCGAGGCGGCATCTGGCGGGAGGTCATCGACCTGTTGGCGCGTCTGGACGGCATCGACTTCCGGCAGACCGCGCCCGTCCGGCCCGGTCCGCCGTTCATCCGCCCGTACGGCGCCGAATGGGAAGCCTCGGAAGAGATCCTGTCACGGCCGTTGCCTGGCATCAAGCCCACGATGATCGCGCGGGCGGGCGGACTGGATCAGGGCAATATCATTCCGAACCTGATCGACGCCCAGCGCCGCGGACGATCGGCCAACATCCTGTTCCTGGCCGGCTCGGCCATCAACTCGGTAAAAAACGCCCAGGGCCGGCCCGATCCTCGGTTGGGCGCGGAGGCAATGTTGCAGGCATTGGACGTGCATCGTTCGGGCGCGCTGGCCGACGTACCGGTGGAACGGCACGTGGCCGTACTGGTGGACCTGGCTCGCCAGAAGCGGATGTCGGCCCTCGTGGAAACGCTTCGGCAGCGTTATCCGGAGTTGGAGGGACCATGAAGATTGTTGAAAAACCCTGGGGCCGCGAGATCTGGGTGGCCCATACCGACAAGTACGCGTTCAAGATCATCGAGATCAAAAAAGGCACGCGGTCCAGTCTGCAGTACCACGTGCAGAAGCACGAGCACCTGTACGTTGACTTCGGGCTGTTGCAGGTGGAATGGGAGAACGACCAGGGGCAGATGGAGACCCTGACGTTGCGGCCGGGCGAGGTGATCGAGAACAAGCCGGGGCGCAAGCACCGGGCGATCGCCGTCGAGGACGTCCGGTTGTTGGAGGTCAGCACGCCGGAGCTGGACGACGTGGTCCGCGTTCAAGACGATTACAACCGGTGACGGCATGGCAGAGAAAGTCGTCGTTTTCGGGGCCGGTGCCACGGGCCGAGGCCACGTGGGTCTGCTGGCGTGGCAGGCGGGGTTTGAGATCGTCTTCGTCGACAAGAAGCCCGAATTACTCGAGGTCCTGAGCCGCACTGGTCAGTATCTCGTGAAGCTCCACGGGCAACGCTGCCAGGAGATCACGGTCTCCGGCTACCGCGTGTATCACCACCTGGACCGGGTACGCGTCGCCGACGAGATTCGCGACGCGGCTCTGATCCTGACTGCGGTCTTTGACCAGAACCTGCCCGACGTGGCCCAGACGATCTCGCAAGGCGTATCGGCCTGCCGGCGCGCGGATCGCGTGCGGCCGCTGAATTGCATCGCCTGCGAGAACATGATGGACAGCTCCTCGACGCTGGGGCGGCACGTGCGGGCGCTGTTGTCGGCCGAGGATGCGGCTTGGTGCGATCAGTATGTCGGATTCCCCGACAGCATGATCAGCCGCGTGGTGCCGCGTCCGGAGCCCGATCCGCTGGTGATCGTGGCCGAGGACTACAACGAGTGGACGGCGCGGGCCGAGGCGTTTCGCGGATCGAAGCCTGCGGCGCTTGCCGCGCTGGAGTTGGTCGACAATCAAACGGCCCGTCTAGAACGGAAACTGTTCCTGCACAACGGCGGCCATGCCGTGTGCGGGTACGTCGGCTTCCACCGCTCTCATCGCTTCATCCATGAAGCGGTGGCCGATCCGGTGGTCGCCCAGCACGTGTTGGGTGCGATGGACGAGTTGGGCGACGTGGTCCGGCGGCGTTGGGGGTTTTCCGCGGAATCGGTCGAGGCTTACAAGCAGGATTTCTGCCGCCGCGGTGCGATCGCAGAGATGCGCGACGAGATCCTGCGCGTGGTCCGCGATCCGATCCGGAAGCTATCGCCCCGCGAACGCTTGGTGGCGCCCGCCAAGTTGGCTGTTGAGTACGGCCTGCCGCGGACGTGGATCGTTCGCGGAATCGTTGCCGCTCTGCGCTATCGGCATCCTCAAGATCCTCAGTCCTTGGACCTGGCGCAGAGACTGGCCCGACGCAGGCTGCCGGAAGTGCTGGAAGAAGTCTGCGAGATCGGCCCAGATTCGCCCCTCCGCGCGGAGATCGAAGCCGCTTGGTTTGTAGCGTAGGCCCTTCCGGGGAAAGACGGACCACGAATCGTCGATCCGTGGTATTGCCATGCGATCCGCGGGGATAGAATGCGCACCTCGTCGTGGGAGTGGTCCCGGCGGCCAAACCGGTATCCCGACGCGGGCCGCCGTGGACGATTTTCTCAAGGAGTGCCCAACGTGAGCGCACCAGGTCTGATCGCCGAGATCGAGCAGGCGTTATCCGAGTTGCCGATGTTCGACGCTCACACGCACCTGGTAGGTGGCCGGCTCGGCGCGCGGGGCCTGCACGACATCCTCTTGTATCACATGCTGGTCAGCGACCTGTACGCCGCGGGTTGCCCCAGCGGGGCGCGGCTGACCCAATATCCCGGCTGGCCCGACGTGGCTGAGGCCCACGCGCGGATCGAGGAGGCGCTGCCCTACCTGCCGCACGTCCGCAATACGAGTTGCAGTTGGATGGCACGCGCGATCCTGAGCGACCTGTACGACTGGCGCGACCCGGTGGCGGCGGACAACTGGCAGCGGCTGGACGCCGTGATCCGGGAACGAGCCGACGACCGGGCCTGGCACCACTCGATCTTCGACCGGCTGCACATCCAGCGGACCTGCGCGGAACACGCTCGCCGCGGCGCCGGACAGGACGATGACCGACTGCAATACTCGCTGGAATGGGCTTTCTTCACGCGCTGCCAATGGGGTGAATTCGATACGGCCTTGTACGAACTGGAAAAGTGCTGGGGCCGGCCGCCGGAGCCGCCCACGCCGATCGGCGGCACGCGGCCGCCGACCGAGCGGACGATCCGCACGCTCCGCGACGTCCATGCGGCCATCGCGCATTACGTCGGGGCGATCCCCTACGACCAGATCATCAGCACGGCGACGGGTTTTTCGACGGCCATCGACTATCGCTTGGTCGACGACCGGGAAATGGATGCGGCCCTGCAGCGACGCGACACGGCCGGTCCAAACGAACGCGACGTTTATGCCTCGTACATCAACGAAGCCTATCTCACGGCGCTGGAGACGCACGCCGACCGGCTCGTGTTCCAGTTCAGCCTGGGCGCGGAGCCGCTTCCGTACGAGACGGCCAGCATCCTGAAACAACGGACGATCGGCCAACTGGGCGACATGATGGCCCGGCATCCACGACTCCGGTTCCAAGCCTTCCTGGGCTGCCGGCACGCGAATCAAGCGTTCTGTACGCTGGCCCGCGAACTGCCGAACCTGAGCCTGGCGGGCTACTGGTGGCACAACTTTTTCCCGGACGCGGTTCGCCAGATCATGACCGAGCGGCTGGACATGCTGCCGGTGAACAAGCAAGTCGGCTTCTTCTCCGACGCGTACTGCGTCGAGTGGGTGTACGGCAAAGCCCTGCTGGTCCGCAAGCAGTTGGCCCGCGTGCTGGCGGAGAAGGTTGAATCAGGCCAGTACTCGCAGGACGATGCCGTCTCCATTGCCCGATCGATCTTGTACGAGTCGCCGCAGACGTTGCTGGGAATGAGGAGTGCGTCAGGCTTTCCAGCCTGATCGGGTCAGCCTGGAAAGGCTGACGTGCGAGCACCGCGGCACCCGAATTGACCCGCGCGAAAGGGGACCGTATGCTGGTCTCGAAATCTTCGTGATGGCCGCTGGTGAACGTCAGGAGTGGAAGGTCATGCTAGGTTACGGCAACGGACCATCGACCGGCTTGGACCAGACGGCGGCGGGGAAAATCCAGACCGGGTTCCGGCGCGACGATGTGTTCCTGGAGCCGCCGGATCGTGAGGTGCTGCGGACCCTGGCCGGGCGTGTGGCCGAAATCGCCGCCAGCCAACGGATGGCGGAAGTCCGCCGCCTGTGGAGCGCGCACAACGGCCTCCGCCGCCAGCGGCCGTTGGTCTTCTGCGACCCGGAAAACGGCTGGAACGAAATCATCACCGAAGCGCAGATGCAATGCCGTGGCAAGCTCGCCCGCCGTTGGGAGATGGACCTCCGTAAAGAGATCTTCTGGGCCGAAGAGATGCGGGACGACAAGCCCGTGGAGCCGTTCTTCGACGTGCCCTACACCGTTTCGCCCGACGATTGGGGATTAAAGGCCGAGTACCACAAGGCCGACGCCGCGGGCTCGTACGTCTGGGACGCGCCGATCCGCGACTACGACCAGGATCTCCCGCGGCTACACTCGCCGCAATTCGAAATCGACTGGGAGACGACCCGTGGCTGCCTGGCGCTGGCTCAGGAGGTGTTCGCCGGGACGCTGCCGGTCCGCCTCAAGGGCACGTGGTGGTGGTCGTTGGGACTGACGTGGCTGGCGGCAACCTTTCGCGGCCTGCAGAACATTCTGTTGGATTTCGTTGACCATCCCGAGGGACTGAAGGAACTGCTGTCCCGGCTGTCGCGGGGATGCATGGAGAAGCTCGATTACTTGGAGCGCGAGGGGCTGCTCAGCCTGAACAACGACGGGACTTACGTCGGGTCCGGCGGCTACGGCTTCACGGACCAGTTGCCGCAACCGGATTTCGCGGGCCGCGTGCGCTGCTGTGACATGTGGGGCTTTACCGAAAGCCAGGAGCCGGTGAACGTGTCCCCGGCGATGTACGAGGAGTTCGTGTTCGCGTGCGAGAAGCCGATCATGGACCGCTTCGGGTTGACCTGCTACGGGTGCTGCGAGCCGCTGCACTCCCGCTGGCACGTCGTCCGGCGGCACCACGGCCTGCGGCGAGTCTCCTGTTCGCCCTGGGTCGATGTGGAGAAGATGGCCGGCTATCTGGGTGACCGGTACGTGTTTTCGCTCAAGCCGAATCCGGCGGCGTTGGCCGTGCCGGACATCGACCAGGACGCCATCCGCCGGGAACTGCGCCAGATGCTGGAAAGGACCCGCGGCTGCATCGTCGAGATCATCATGAAGGACAACCACACCCTCGCCCAGCGGCCGGAAAACGCTGTCGAGTGGTGCCGGATCGCCAGGGAAGAAGCGGAGCGAATGGCGGGGTGATGAGATGCCGGTGATCGGTGATCGGTGGCGGATCACCGATTACCAATCACCGATTACCAATCACGGATTAGGAATCACCGATTACCGATTACCGATCACCGATCACCCGTGACCACTGACAAAGGACCCCATCATGGAACTCGGCGTCGATTCCTACACGCTGCGGAACTCGGGGTTGGACCCCATCGGCGTGCTGCAACTGAGCAGCGAACTGGGGCTGGACGGCGTGCTGTTCGAACTCTCGCCGTTCCAGTCGTTTCGCGATCCGGACCTGGAACGAATCCGCGGCACGGCCGATGAACTTGGCCTGTTCCTGGAATTCGGCATGGGCTCGATTTTCCCTTGGCATCCCATGGCCGAAAAGGGCAAGCGGTTGCTGGCGGAAGCTGGTTACGACACGACCGTGAGCGACGCACGGCTGGTGATCTACCATCTGGATATCGCCCGCAAGCTGGGCTCGAACCTGCTTCGCTGCGTGGCCGGCGACCTGTTCACGCGCGACGCCGGCCACGACATGGCAAAACTGGCTGACGATGCGGTTGCGATCCTCCGCGAGGCTTGCCAAGCCGCCGGCGACATGGGCTTGAAGATCGCCATGGAGAACCACGCCGACTTCACGGTCCGCGAATTGGCCTCGATCCTGGCCCGCGTCAACAGCCCGGCATTCGGCTTCACGGTGGACACGGCCAACCTGGCGTTCGACATGGACGAACCGCTGCGGCTGGCGCAGATCATGGCCCCGTATACCCTGACGACGCACTTCAAGAACTATCGTGTGATCCGCACGCCGGGAGGTTTGGCGCTGGAGAACTGTGCTTTGGGCGAGGGCGACATCGACCAGGTGGCCATCGCGGAACTCTTGGCGCGGTACCATCCCGACTTGCGCTTGAACATCGAGATCCACTCCCAGTTCGCGCCGTTTCCGCTGAACATCCTGACGCCGGGCTACTGGGATCGCCACCCCGCCCCGCCGGGCGATGGCTTGTCGTGGTATCTGGCCAAGTCCTGGAGTCGAAACGACTCGCCCAATCCGCCGACCATGTTGCCTGACGGAGCTGAGTCATGGCAAGTGGAACGGAAGCACTTGGAGAGTTCAATTCGTTGGGCAAGGCAGACTCTCGGTCACCTGCTGACGGCCTGAACGAACGACCGACGACATGGAACGAGCGGATTTCTCTCACGTCGGCTGGCTCGCGGACTGGGTGCCGGCCTCCGTGTCCGCCCAGCAGAGGCGGGGCGATCATCAGTGTCTCGATGCACGTTGCGGCAAGCCGGCCTTACGGTACCATCCTGTCGCGGCTCGGGAAACCCGCGGAAAGTCGGATGGCCTGTTCAGGGGCGGGACGTCGGTTGGATGATACTTGTAGAGTTGCGAACGATGGCTGCTCGACAGGCCAGACGGTTTGGCCAAGCGGAGAGAATCCATGCCCAACAGGTTGAGTACCAACGAATCCGGGTTTCAGATTACGTCTCGGCCGGCCCTGAGGAAGTCACGCCGGAGCAGTTGGCAACCATCGAGAACCTCGTCCAGGGGCTGGCAAGGTTAGGCGAGTACCAGTGTCTTCAGCACAAGAAGGACTGCGTCTCGGCGTTGGAAGAGGCGTATTCAATCGCCTCGCATTACCGACTAACGAGCATGGCGGCACTGAGCAGCTCCAACCTGGGCCTAGCATATCACCAGGTTCCCGACCTCACAGACTATGAGGAGGCAGAACGGTGGTATGCGATTAGTTCCAGCCTCCGAGAAAAGACAGACGTGCAGGCGCTCGCGAAGTGTCTTCACCAACGGGCAGGCGTTGCCTTTCAACAGTTTGCATGCGCGCGGGCCGATGCCTGGAGATTCTGGAAAGATACCGGTGCGGCCAGTGAAGAGTATCGTGACGCGGTCGATAGAGCTGAGAAGTACTTCAACCGTGCTTCAGCATTTGTCGATCGTGCGATCGGAATCGTACCATCCAACGCGGTGGACGACTTGGCGCGAATACATCACCAAAGGGGATTGTTGTACGGAAACGCCGGCGACATTCGGGCTGCAAGACACCACTATTCCATTTCAATCAGTTTCGACGAGCAGCAGGGAGATTTCTTTGAAGCGGCGAGGAGTCGGAAGAACTTCGCCGTGGATCTTGCCAGAAAAGGCATGTTGGACGAAGCGATTGTCTGGGCGCGAGCAGCGCTCGATGGTTTTGAGAAGTATGGCGATCGCGCCCAACGCGAAATCGACGCGACGCGAGAGATGGTTGAGCTAATGGTACAGGACTCGCGGCTGCATCGTGGGGCCAATGAGTGATTTGTTGGCGTCGTCCACACTCCCGCCGCCCTCGGCGCCCTGCGCAACCAGGAAACCTACGGCGCCGGCGCCGCGCGAGACATCCAAGACACGCAGCAGTTGCTCGCCGAACTGGACGTCGCGCCGCAGTAGCCAATGTCTACGGCTTGCCCAAAGACCGCATGACGTGAAAGCAGAAAACGGCTGCTGCCGCTGCTGTCGCCCTTGCGGCGGTGCTATAATGATTGCGGCCGGACCATTGGTCGATCCGAAGGAGCTATGCCGTGAAGACCGCCGAGATCATTGAACTCCAGGGCACGCAGGCAGTGAAGCTGCCGGACGATTTTCGCTTTGACGGCGAGAGTGTCTGGATCAGCAGGCAAGGCGATGCAGTGATCCTCCAGCCGATGAGGAAGGCCCACTGGCCCGCCATGTTCTTCGAAGACATCCGGATTGAAGATCCCGCGTTCGGCCGACCCGACCAAGGGCAGACGCCTGCGGCACCAGTGCTGACCTGAGATCTCAGGGGTGCATGATCGGCGCGTACGATGTTCTGCTAGCCGGTCACGCTATCGCCGCAGGTCTGACGCTGGTTACGGACGACACGGGGGAATTCGGCCGTGTCGTCGGATTGTCCGTCGAGAACTGGAAAACGCCACCGCGACGTTGAGCGGGTCCATCCTCCGTAGCCGTGCTACCTGGAACCATCGGGGCCGACTTTCTTCGGTTCCTCGTACACGATGCAGCACTTGACGATCCGCCGATTCAACACGTCCACCACGAACAGCCGGTCCTGCCAGACGGACAGGGCCGGCTGTTCGTGG
>CAYUFW010000297.1:0-10253 GCA_964443915.1 uncultured Pirellulaceae bacterium | reverse complement strand
GAACACGGTCCAGTCGGGGAACGTTCCGCCGACGATCTCCGATATTCCCAGTCAGATGACGGACGAGGATACACCCGCTGACGCGATCGGATTTACCGTAGAGGACGTGGAGACGCTTCCAGCCGATCTGACGGTGACTGGCAGTTCCTCAAACCCCACCTTGGTACCGAGCAGCAACATTGTTTTCGGGGGCAGCGGCGATAGTCGTACAGTCGCCGTCACTCCTGCTCCCAACCACTTTGGCATCGCCACCATCACCATCACCGTGACTGATGCCAATGGTGGCTCCGCCTTCGATACCTTTGAACTCACGGTCAAGTCGGTCAACGATTTGCCGACGATCTCGGACATCGCTGACCAGAGCACCACCAAGAACACCCCAATCTCAGCGGTTGCTTTCGCCATCGCGGACATCGAGACTCCTGCGAGCAGCCTGAGTCTGGCCGGCAGCTCCTCCAATGCGACCTTGGTACCTGCCGGCAACATCACCTTCGGCGGCAGCGGGGCGAACCGGACCATGACCGTCACGCCGGCAGCCGGCGAGGTTGGAACCGCAACGATTACGGTCAGCGTCACCGACGGTGACGGCGGGTCCGTTTCGGATACGTTTGTGCTAACGGTGACGGACCCCACGCCAGCGGTCACCGCCACGCACAGCGTTGCGACCGGCTATTCGTCACAAGGCGGCCTGCTTCAAGTCAGCGGCTCGGTAGCTTATCCGGAGGACGCGAGCTTGCTTTCGCTGTTGTGGGGGCCGGAACTCCCGGAAGGCTGGTCTCTCGTTTCCGTGACTGGCGTGGGCAGTCCGGAGATCCGGCAGGGGGAGATTATTTTCGCGGGAACGCTCACGGCCAATCCGTTGACTTTTTCTTACCAAGTGTCGGTTCCCGAAGGTCAGACCGGCCCCCAGGAGATTCGCGGCCGTTACGAATACCACTTGAGCGGGATGGTGAATCCACAGACCGCGTATGCGACACCGCATCCGCTGCGGGTCGAGCCGATTCTGTTCCATTCCGCGGACTACCGCGCCGATCATTGGAGGATCGACGCGACTGAGGCGAACCGGGTATTGAGCTACTGGAGGGCCGAAGGCCACCACGCGAATCCTGCGGGCGTCGACGGGTACGCACCAGGTCCGGGAGATTCCGGCGCAGCGCCACGCCACGCGGCGGATTACCGTGAGCCGTATTGGAGGATCGATGCGACGGAAGCCAACCGGGTGCTGAGCTACTGGAGGGCCGGGGCGTATCACGCGAACCCACTGGGCGTGGATGGCTTCGCGCCCGGACCCGGCGAATCTGCAATGGCGCAGCCGATGGTTTTCATGGCCGCTCCGGCAGCCGAAGCTTCGGGCTCCGTAATCACTCACGAAACGTCCGCCGCAGCATATGTTCCTGGCGGAACCATGACCGTCCACGGCCAGATCGAGTACAGCGGCAACTTATGGAGTCTCCTTTGGCGGCCCGTCTTGCCCACGGGTTGGACGTTCCTTGATACGACGGCCGATGGAACCATCGAGGTCGTCGGCAACGAGATCATGTGGACTGGCGCACTGCCCTCCAGCCCCGTCAACATCCAGTACGTGATTCAGATCCCGAACGACGCCAGCGGCACGCAGCAACTCCGCAACGAGGTGGAGACTCACTTCGAGGGCCAGATCAACCCCACCACGTCTTACGCCTCGCCCGATCCACACCTGCTCGCCCAAGACACAACCGCGCCAGTGACCGGCACGGTCTCGGCGGTCAACGTGACACAAGCGGCTGCGGGACAGACCGATTACCAGTTCGCGATCGAGTTCACGGACAATGTGGCCATCGACGTCTCGACGCTGGACGACAGTGATGTCACGGTGACCGGTCCCGGAGGCTTCAGCCAGAATGCAGCGTTCATCTCGTTGGATGCACCTGCCGACGGAACGCCGCGAACGGCAACCTATCGGATCACTCCGCCGGGTGGCAGTTGGGACGGTTTGGACAACGGTAGCTACACGATTGGGCTCAACGATGGGCAGGTCCGGGACACGGCAGGCAATGCAGCCCCAGCGAATATGTCGCTGGCGACGTTCGAGGTGAACATACCGGTCGTGGCGGAGGACCAGGACGGCGACGGGATCCCCGACAACGTCGAAAACGCGGCGCCGAACGGGGGCGACGGGAATCGGGATGGGGTGCCGGATGCGGAGCAGGCGTACGTGGCTTCGCTGGCTCATCCGGACAGCGGCAAGTACGTGACGTTGGTTGCGGACGAGACGGTGCAGTTGAAAAACGTGTCGTTTGCGGACGTGGCGGCCGGTGACGCGCCCGAGGGAATGGACTTGGTTTTCGACCTCCTGAGCTTCACCTTGGCAGGCGTGGCTCCGGACGGTGCGGTATCGGTCCAAGTGATCGTGCATGACAGCCTTGAGCTGAACGCCTTCTTCGCGTGCGGCCCCACCGCCAGGTATCCATACGAACATTGGTATCCGTTCCTGTTCAACGGGGCTACCGGGGCGGCAATGGCGGCGGACGGCGGGATCGTCGTGCATCTGGCCGACGGCGGCCGCGGGGACGGCGATTTGGCTGCCGACGGACAGATCGTCGTCTTGGCGGCACCGGCGATCAACAACCATCCGTCCCCCTGGCAGAATCCTCATGTCCGGTTTGACGTCGACATGGACTACTTCATTGGGCCGAAGGACGTGCTGCAGGTGATCAACAATATCAACGTCTACGGTATCCGCGAAGTTCCGGCCCCACCGCTTGCGCCGAACCTGCCGCGATCCTATTTCGACGTCAGCGGCAACAACCGGATTGAGCCGCTGGACGTCTTGGATCTGATCAACGACCTGAACACCAACGGCAATCGCGAGGTGCCTCCTGCGGGGACCGCGACAAGGGGGAATTCGGCGGCCCTGCTGGCGCTCCAGGGCGAAGGGGAAGCGGGACCGATCTGGCCGCTGACGTTCGTGCCCCAGGACGACCATGCAGGCCGTCCCGGTTTTCTGGACAGCGGTGTCCGCGAGGCAGCGGTGGGCCTGGGCCGTGCAGACGGGGCGCGACCGGAATTGTCCGCGGCGGCGGGGGAGCGCGGCTCGTGGCGGACGCCAGCCGAGGAGGCTCGCTTCGATGAATTGTTTGTCGCCCGGCGGCAGCGGCACAGTCCGCGGGAAATCGACGAATTGTTTACGGACCAGCTTCTTGGCGGCGTGGAACTGGACCCGGCGTTGGACGAGATCGCCGAAGCGATGGCCAGGGCGCGAAACTGACTGAGCCACTGGCGGCACTAACAGAGGGCCTGGAAGACCGTCAGCCGGCACACGGTTCTTCTTTTCCACCGCCTGTTTGTGAAACGCGTGATCCGTGCTGCACGGTTCTGGAGAGCCATGCTACTGGCGGCGATTCGAGGACGATCGACTAGGCCGTGGTTCCAGCCTTGACCAAGCGGACGATCTCAGCGGCGATGTCTGCGATGGACCGGCCATCGGTGTCGACTTCGTGGTGGGCGATCCGGCGGTACAGCGGCGTGCGGCGTTGCAGGACTTCTTCCACTTCGTCGGTGAAGCTCTTGGCGCCGGTCAGCGACGGGCGTTGGGTGTCGCCCTGGATGCGGCGGACGATCGTGGCCGTGGAGGCTTTAAGCCAGACGACGGGGCCGGCGGCGCGGAGCCGCTCGAAATTGGCTTCGCGTTCGATCACG
This sequence comes from uncultured Pirellulaceae bacterium, assembly GCA_964443915.1. Classification (GTDB taxonomy): domain Bacteria; phylum Planctomycetota; class Planctomycetia; order Pirellulales; family Pirellulaceae; genus Anammoximicrobium. The sequence goes on along the minus strand of CAYUFW010000297.1, from coordinate 6,575 downwards.
CCGCCGCCGCAATCGATCACCAAGCCGTCCTGGGCGGCGAACGCGGCCACGACCTGTTCCTCCAGATCGCGGAAGCCCGGCCAGCCGCCTTCCTGGACGATCTCCGGAATGCTCTTGCCGGCCAACCGTTGCAGTTCCGCGTCCAGGCTGACGACGCGCAGCCCCAAGCGATCGGCCAGCAACTGGCCCACGGCGCTCTTGCCCGTGCCGCGATATCCCACCAGCACGACGTTCATAGCTTCTCCTCCAGTACCCGCCGCATGACGTCGCGCGGCGCCTGCTGGCCGGTCCACAATTCGAACTGGACGTAGGCTTGACCCAGGAACATCTCGATGCCTTCGATCGTCCGGCAACCCGCGGCAGTGGCCTCCTTCAGCAACTTGGTGCGGCGCGGATTGTAGACGGCGTCGAACACGACTAGCCCCGGCCGCAGCAATTCCGGCGGAACGAGGCTGGCGTCTTCCTTGGGGTGCATGCCGACTGGCGAGCAGTGCAGCAGCAGGTCCGCACGGCTCAAGGCGGCCTGCAGCGATTGCGGCGTCAGTTCCGCGCCCTCGACCACGGTTCGGCCGCATTCGCCCACGTCTTGCACTAGCCGCTCCAGTTCATCCAGGACCACGCCCAGAATCGTGAGCTGCCGCGGCGGTGACTGGCGGGCGATGCTGACCGCGATGGCACGAGCCGCGCCTCCCGAACCGAGCATCACGACGCGCTTGCCGCGCGGATCGGCGTCGGCGTCCCGCAGCGCCCCCAGGGCACCGAGCCCGTCGGAGTTGTAGCCCTTCAGCCGCCCGCCGTCGTTGACGACCGTATTGATACAGCCGATGCCCTGGGCGATCTCGTCCACTTCATCCACGCCGTGCATGGCCTCGACTTTGTGCGGGATCGTCACGGACAGGCCCCGGTAGCCCATTGCGCGGACGCCCTCCAGCGCCTTGGCCACCTGGCCCGGCTCGACGTCGTGAGCGACATACACAAACGGCAATCCCAACGCCTCGAACGCGGCGTTGTGGATCTCCGGCGAACGCGAATGCCCGACGGGATGACCGAACAGGGCACAGACTTTGGTTTTGGCATCGATGCGTGGCATGATTGCGCGTCCTTTCGATTGAATGGTCTCGCCGGTCTACGAGTCTCCGGGTGCGACATTGGCTGGCAGTGGAATGATCGACTGTGAGCCTGCCTCGACGGCCGCGTCTACCGTGCCGTCGAGCGTCGTCGCGGTTTCTTCGGTGCAGCCTGGCTTGGCTTCAGGCCCAGCTCCTTGCGGATCTGGTCCAGAGGGATCCCGCCTTTCTCGCGATAAGAGCGCCGAGAGGCTTCGATGATCGCAACGAAATGAGGGTTGTTGGCCAACGACACGGTCTCCCAATCCGATCCGGAGACGTCCTTGACGGCAACCAGCGGCTGCCCCTTGCATGTCAGGATCACCGGTTCCTTTGCGGCCATCTTCACCAGTTCCGCCGCCGTCAAGGTTGTGCCTTCTACCGCGACCGCCTTCATAGCTCGATCTCCTCGCCATCGATGTACAGCCTGTTATGGATCTTGCGCCCGATGGCCAAGACGACCGCGGTTGGAAAACTCGATTTCGAAACTCATGCCGACGTCCAGCCCGAGCCGCGCAACCCGATTGAAGCCGCGAGTGTATCCGAAAACCCTTCCTGATTCCAGACACGGAAAAGCTTGCTTCGATCAACACCACGCGAACGTCAAGAAAAGCCGTTGGGTGCCACCTTCATCGCGGGGACCGTTTCTCGTCGTCAAACGGACAACTGCGGACGTGCCGGCTGCCTTCGCCGACGACGAAAAAAGAACCTTCGCGAGGAACGTCGACGCTCATCTCACCATACTCTGGCAACGTGATGCGCACGTTTCGCCGGTCTTCCAGCGGCGAGTGGGCGTAGACCAGCCAGCGGCGTTTTCCTACATCGCCTTGTACCAACGCCATGCTGAACACCGGGATGTCCGTCGTCATCGTCCACGGGCGCGGGGCGTCCAGGTTGGTGTCCAGCAGGAACCAGCGATCGAGTTGGCGGTACTTGTCCGGGATGTTGTCCTGGAAAGGATGCGGGTGAGCGCGGTTGGCGACCAATTCGCCGTGCCGCCAGAATTCGCGGAGCGTTTCGTTTTCGTGGACGCGGTCCACGGCGGTCAGCAGTTGCTGGAAATACGGTCGCCACGGTGCCAGCGGCTCGGTGCTGGCCCGGAACTCGCGAACGACGCGGGGCCGCAAGAGCCACAGTCCGAACTGGACCCAGCCCAGGAACCGCTCGGGCGTGTACGTCTGGCCGTCGCACAGGTACTGGCAGGCTTTCGCCTTCTTGACGGTCTCCGGCGTACACTCCGCACCAGGCGTCCAGCCGCCGTTGCCGTCCCAGACGGAGATCTCCCACCAGAAGTCCGGCTTCACCCGCCACGCCTCCTCCAACTGGAAAATCCAGTTCATCGACTCGACCTGCGTCGACCACATCCAGTGGTCGCGGATCTCGCACCAATTGTGCGTGTAGTAGGAAGGGCTGCTGCCGTCCCAGATGTGCCAGTCGGGACTGGTCCAATCGCCCGTGATCAGCGAATAGTCCATCCACTGCGGCCAGCGGCCGAAGTGCGACGGGCCGAAGGCGCCGTAGCCGACGAACCGCACGTTCTTCTTCCACGTGTCGCTGACCAGCGCGTCCCGCATCGCCTGGAACATCACCGGGTAACGCTCCATCCAGCCTTCGGCGACCACCTTCCGCTTGAATTCGTCCGGCCGTCCGGCACCGTAACTGGCCAAATAACGTTGACTCGTTTCCACTTGGTGCCACCGCAAATCGGGCGCTTCGTTGTTCGACACGAACAGCACCAGCGGCGGATCGGGATACAGCGATTGAAGCTTCTTCATCGCCGGGGTGTCGACGTACTCACGCGCCGGATCGCGCCACTTGTCCACCGGCCCCAACGGACACAGCTTGGCAATCACTTTGCCCTCGGGCGTGATCACGGCGGGGCACTGGTCCGGCGGCAGTTGACGGTATTCCTTGCCGAGCAATATGGCTTCCCACTGCGTGCCTCGGAAACAGATCGGCAGTTTCAATTGGCGGCACACGGCCAACAGATCGGCGTAATAGTCGTCGAACCGCTCGGCGGCTTTCGCATCCTGACCAGGGTCGCCCTGCGGCCAGCCGAACCAGGGCAGGATACGATGGCCCTGGTTCAGCAATTCGATCTGGTATTGCGGCGTCCAGCCTTTGCCGTAGCTGCCCATGTTCCAATGACTCACCAGCGGCAACGGCCGGCCGGTTGGGCCGCGCGGCGGCAACAAGGCTTCCCGGCGGATGGCCTCCGCGGCCTGCCGCGCCGCGTCCGTTGGGCCGACGGCCGGTTCGGCCGCAGGGAGCCGCAGTTCGCCGAGCCAGCAAAGAAAGACCAAAGTCAAGATCTGTCCGGCAATTCGTTTTGGGAACGATGCACGTCCAGTTCTCATGGCTCTTCCTCCCGGTGGGCCGCGAAGACTTGGCCCACCCTACGGCTGAAGCACCGCGGGCGGATTCCCACGGCCAGCCTTGGTTTCCTGGCGCCGGTGCAGGCTCCGCACCAGGTGCATCGCCACCAGGCACAGGATCACGCCCAAGACCGCGTTGACGGCGCCGAGTGCCGCGGACGCCTCCAGATCCTCTTCGCGCCACGCCAAGCGGAACTCGATCTGCCCTAGGACGTTGCCGATCAGCCACAGCCCCCACCAGAGCCCGACGACGCCGGACGATCCCTTCAGATGCCAATTCGTCGGGCCCGCCGCCGGGTCGCTGGCCTGGAGAATCTCCCGGATCGCCTGGAAAGGCTTGAACAGGTTCATGATGGGGACGAAGAACCAGCCCACGCACCAGCCGGGCGTGAACTGCATGCCCTGCGCGCCCAGGGCCCGCGCGTTCTTGTTGGCGCGATTGACCCACACCAGGAACAGGATGGCGGTCAGCAGCGACAGCGGGACCGTCAGCAGCCCGACGAGACCATAGGCGATGTCGAACCACGCCAGGCTCTCGCCGTCGCCCAAGGGAATCGCTCCGAGTTCGTTGACGTCCATGGCCAGTTGCGTCACCTCCATGCCGCCGATCACGAGATCGACCAGGATGTGGACGACAAACAGCAGCGTCAGCGTTAGCACCAAGCCGCCGGCCGGCCTGTAGACGAAGGGCGTGGACTCTGCCGCGAGCTTCTCCGCGGCGGCGGAAGTGCCGGACGGAGGCGCATAGGCCGCGTACACAGAGTCGCTCTCCGGCGCCGGAGTCCCCGGCGGCGTCTCGAAGGGATTCACCGGGGCAGGCGGTTGGCCGGGTTGGGTGGCCGCGCCCGCCACGCTGGGCACGCGGAGACTCGCTCCACACGCCGGGCACGCGATCACGCTGCCGCCCATGGTGTCCGGGGCCTGAGAGATCTGGCTGCACTTGGGGCAGCGAATGGAAATGTTCATCGTTCTGGCCTTATCCCATAGCGTTCTGTCCGACCCCGGCTTTACAGCCACTCGCCGTAGTGTACCGTGCGAGAATTAAGGCGGGAAGACGCGCGCGAGCGAGTTCGCAGTTTCTCCGGGAGAATGGCCATTCAGGTCTTCGAGGGAGGCTCCGAGGAACCCGAAGACGGCTTGTCCGCTTCTTGATCATCGCCTGTCTGCGCGGCTGCTCCTTGGCTCGCACCCTCTTCCCGGTAGGAGCGGATCATCAGGGCGGCGCCGGCGGCGAAGAGGACGATCATGCCCAGCAGATGCGTGGTCTTCATGTTCAGGAAGAAGCGGATGCGGCTGAGGATCTCGATCACCAGCACGGCCACGCCGAACCACATCAGGCCCCAAGCCCACTTCAGCCGCGCGTCGTAGAACAGGGCCAGCACGCCGAGAAAGAACGGGACGAACAGCAGGCCCATGGACGTCGTTTCCCAGAGGCCGCCGCCGGCGTGCCGCCGTGCCAGGCCGCTGAACAAACCCAGGTCGCCCGTCGCGACGCGGACGCTGTCGAAAAACAGGTAGAGCGCCAGCGCAGCCAGCCCGAAGCCGATCAGGAATTTCCCGGCGCCGCCTTCTGTCCCGCCTGAACCACGCATCGCATCGCTCCCATTCGCATTTGAGAGGCCCGGCTTTTTCAGAGCGCCGCGCCACGTTGGCCGCAGGCCAGGAATCGCACCGGCCGTCGCTTGCCAGCCAGTTCATTATCGAACAAACTGCGGCCGGTTCAAGCTGGCAAGGACCGGCGAAGTCGCGCGTCGGCACTTGCCGGGCGACAAGGGTGACGATAAGGTTCCTTGGAGTAAGTCGCTCGCCTCGCGGGCTTCTTTGCCTGCAACAAGTTGACAGGGCGGGCCGGAGGGCAATTCGGTTGAAGGCGGTAATCATGACAACTCTCCCTCGCGATCTTTCTGCCCCCATGTTTCTGCCAGTTTCGAATTCACCGCTCCTGACGGTGTGGGCCGTGGGGCTGGCCTGTCTGGTCTCGGTCGCCGCGGCCGGTGATGTCCAGTTGCTGCAGAAGAAGCCGGATCCCTACGGATATCCGCGCCCCTCGGCGGGCGAAGTCCATGTGCCCACGGGCACCAGTTTCTTCTGGCAGCTCGGATTTCAGGACAAGAACACAACCGACACGGTCGACGCCGATTCGGTGACCGTCCGCATCGGACCATCGAGCGGGCCAGCCCTGGACGTGCTCCTGCCGGGACAACGGTTTGCTGACGGATACTCGGGCAAGCTCTTTACCAGCGGCAACCCGCGCCAGGCGCTGGCGGTCTATATCGACAGCCGTGCCGAACTGAAACCGGCGACGAAGTACACCGTGACGGTCAGTGCCCGCTCGAAACAAGGCGGCGTCTTGCCGCCGGCCAAGGGTTCGTGGCAGTTCACGACCGCTGCGGCGGCGGCGACGCACGGTGTGCGGTTTCCGCTGGATCTGTCCGCCGCGCCCGTCCGCTGGCACGGCGGCTTCTTCACCGGGTTCTGCAAACCGAGTTTCTGCACCAGCGCCAGTAACCGCATCCCGGCGTACGAGTTGATGGACCATGCCCGGAAAACGAGTTCCCGTGCCTCCCGTCCGACGACGGCCTGGAGTCTGCAGCGGGATTTCTGGATGACGGGCATGGAGCACCAGCCGGGGTTCATCACCGGGGGCCTGCCCAACGTGGTCCGCGAACGCGAAACGCGGCGGATCACGGCGATCGAGAAACGCGATGATGCAGTCCTGCTGCGAGTCGAGGATTTCTTTGGGCACGCGCAGTACGGTATCGCTTCCGACCGTCCGCTGGCAGACGACTACCATCCGGGCGATGAGATTCTGATCGCCGACGGCGTGAGCCACGCGCGGGCGAAGGTCTTGGCGGTGATGGACGACACGAAGGAATCCCGCAGCCTGTTGGTCACCTCGTTTGCAGCGCCGGCCGGCGCCTGGAAGATCGCCTACGCCAAGACGTTGCCCACGGCGGAAGACCCGAACGCCCCCGGTCTGTTCCCGCACGGCGGCTGCTACCTGCGCAAATTCAGCCCGTCCGGGACGCCGCATTACTATTGGGGCAGGATCGACAAGGAATTCGACATCGCCCACCGCCGCTTCGGCCGCCGT
>CAYUFW010000296.1:8795-10281 GCA_964443915.1 uncultured Pirellulaceae bacterium | reverse complement strand
TGCGCGAGGTGCTGGACGACATCTACCGCCGCGTCGAGGACGGGGCCACGCTGGGCGAGGCGATGAGCCGCTACCCCCGCGTGTTCAGCGAGATGGCCATCAACATGGTCCGTGCCGGCGGCGAAGGCGGATTTCTGGAAGATGCCCTGGAGCGGGTGGCGCAGTTCACCGAGCAGCAGGAAGACCTGAAGAGTCGCACGGCGGGCGCGTTGGCCTATCCGATCTTCCTGGCCATCGTGGGCACGCTGGTCGTCGGCGGCCTGGTGATTTTCTTCGTGCCGCGTTTTGCGGTCATGTTCGACACGCTGCGGCAGCGCGGCGAGTTGCCCGTGTTTACGGACTGGCTGCTGTGGCTCAGCGCGGTGCTGCGGCGGTACGGGATCGTGGTGGTGGCGGCGGGGGTCGTGCTGTTCTTCATGATCCGGCAGCAGCTGGAGACGGAGAAAGGCAAACGCTGGCGGGACTATTTCAAGCTCCGCGTGCCGATGCTGGGCCCGGTGTTCACCAGTTTGGCTGTGGCCCGTTTCTGCCGCGTGCTGGGAACGCTGCTGAAGAACGGCGTGCCGATCCTGCGCTCGCTACAGATCAGCCGCGAGGCGGCGGGCAACCGCATTTTGTCGGAGGCCGTGGCCAAGGCCTCGGAAAACATCTCCTCGGGCCAGTCGCTGGCCAAGCCGCTGGCCCGCTGCGAGCATTTTCCGATCACCGTGGTCGAGATGATCTCGGTCGCGGAGGAGTCGAACACGCTGGATCAGGTCTTGATCGAGATCGCCGACGGACTGGAACGGCGCACGGTCCGGCGTCTGGATCTGGTCGTGCGCTTGCTGGAGCCCATGATGTTGCTGATTCTGGCCATCGTGGTCCTGTGCGTCGTGATCGCGCTGCTGATGCCGGTGATCAAGATGAGTAGTACGATTGGAGGATAGAACCTAAGGAGCCTGTGGATGAACAGACGTCGAAACCGCCGGGCGCGTCGCGCCGGCTTTACGTTGATGGAAGTCTTGTTGGTGCTGGCGATCCTGGTGATTCTGGGATCGATGGTGGGGTTCTTCATCGCGGGCATGCAGAAGAGCGCCTTCGAGGACTTGGCGCGTTCGCAGATCGGCATGTTCGAAGGCCAGTTGGACGCTTTCCGCCTGCACGTCGGTTCGTATCCCACGACGAACCAGGGGCTGCAGGCGCTGCGGACGCCCCCGGCCGATCTGAGGAACCCGAACAAGTGGCGCGGCCCCTACGCCCAGAAGGAGATCCCCATGGACCCCTGGGGAAATCCCTATCAATACGAACTGGTCGGCCCGGAACAGGTCCGGATCTGGTCTTGGGGCGCCGACAACGCGGACGGGACGGAAGATGACATCGCCAACACGCAATGAGCGTGCGCTCGCCGATCCAGTGCGACGAAGAAGCCCGGCATCTCCGCAGAAGCCCGGCTTCCGGCCGTGCCCCCGTTTGCTCGGGCGGACTCCGCACACCGCGTCCCGTGGGC
>CAYUFW010000296.1:0-8785 GCA_964443915.1 uncultured Pirellulaceae bacterium | reverse complement strand
CGCGCCTTGACGCTGATGGAGATGATGCTGGTGCTGGCCGTCCTGGTCGGCGTCGCGGCCTTGGTCTGGCCCGCGTTGCAGGGCCCGCTGGACGACCAGCGGCTGCTGAAGTCGGCCGACCTGATCCGCGCTCAGTGGACCAAAACGCGGGTCAAGGCGATGAAGGACGGACAACTGTACGTGTTCCGCTACGTGACCGCCAGCGACGAATATGCCGTCGAGCCGTGGTCCGGCGAAGCCGGCTCCGTCGAGCTTTCGACCACGACGGCCACAACGGACCAGTCCGCGGCGATGCCGAGATCGACCGACGAGAAGAGGCATCCCCTGGGCGTGGCCGGGCAGCGGTTGCCGGAAGGCATTCAGTTCTTTCAGGGCGAGACCCAGATGGACGCCCGCTCGGCGGAGGTTACCGCGGACGGCTCGAGCGCCTCGGCGATTGGCGGCGGCCCGCCGCCAATCGTGTTCTATCCGGACGGGTCCACGTCGGATGCGCGCGTGCTGCTGACGAACGAGCGGTTCTTCGTCCAGGTGACGCTGCGCGGGCTGACCGGAATGGTGCGTGTCAGCGAACTGATGAGCAGCGAGGAGCTGTCGACGGCGGGAGGGTTCGTCCAGTGAGACCGTCAGAGTCGTCATTCCTGGCACGCATCTTCGTAGGTTGGGAGGCCGTCCCGACCGGGTCCAGACGGAGGTCGGGACGGAGTCCCAACCTACTTTTCCGCCGCCGCGGGCTTTCCCTGTTGGAAGTCATCCTGGCGGTCGCCATTCTCGGCGGCTGTCTGGCGGTGACCGGCGAGTTGGTGCGGATGGGCGTGCGGCACGCGGAGGAGGCCCGCGAGCTGACGCGGGCGCAGCTGCTGTGCGAGAGCAAGATGGAGGAGATCGCCGCCGGCGTGACGGCCCTCGAATCGGCCTCGATGGTGCCTTTCGAGACGGACCCCGATTGGACCTATACCGTCGATGCCAGCCCGCTGGATACCCAGCAATTGACGCTGGTCCGCGTCACGGTCCAGGAGTTGGAGTCGGACCGTTTGTATCCGATCGCGTTCACGCTGTCCCGCTGGATCTTGAATTCCACTTCGACTGACGGTGGAACTTCGTCGGGAGCGATAACGGAGGGCGGCAGCAGTGGCGGGTCGAGCTGACAAATCCCTGGAAAAGGGGACGGGAGTCTTTTCCGGCCACCGGCGTTGTGTGGAACGGATTGCCAATCCGTCCTACTTCTCCGGCCAGGTTCGCGCGGGGATGACGCTCCTGGAACTGCTGCTGTCCTTGGCGTTGACCGGCGTCGTGATGGTCGTGATCAGCATGGCCATTCACTTGCACTTGTTCATGCTGGACACGCGGCGGGCCGACGTCGAGCAGGCACTGCTCGCCCGCTCGGTGCTGCGGCACATGGCGGCCGACCTTCGCAACGCCGTCTGGTACGAGCCGTTGGAGATGTCCAGCCTCGTCGGTGCGGCCGCGACGACGGATGCCAGCAGCGTGCTGAGCCAGGACGCGAGCGGGAACGAACAGTCGTCCGAGGGTCAGAACCAGGGTCAGTCGGAGGGGCAAGGCGGGACTCCGCAGGGCAGTGAGGCGACGCCAGATGAGTCGGATTCGTTGGAAGGCTGGGAACTGACCGAGACGTCCGAGAACACCACCGACATTGCCGGCACCGCGGCCCCGGCCAGCGTGCCGGGTTTGTACGGCAATCAGTACGAGTTGTCCATCGATTGCAGCCGGTTGCCGCGCGTGGACCAATACAGCGGCGTGACGGATGCGACGACGGGGGCCGTAAGCATTCCCAGCGATGTCAAGACCGTCTCCTATTTCCTGCGGACGGAAGACAGTGCGCAGGTCAACACGCTGGGCGGCAGCGGCGAAAGCTCAATGGGTCTGGTGCGCCGGGAAATGGACCGTGCTGCCGCCAGTTGGGCGTCCCAGGAGGGGAGTTTGGACGCCTCGCAATACCCCGGCGACGTCTTGGCCAAGGAAGTGACGTACCTGGAGTTCCGCTACTACGACGGCACCACTTGGTACACCGAATGGGACTCGGACCAGATGGGCGGGCTGCCGATGGCCATCGAGATCACGATCAACATCGACCCCGCCTTCGGCCAGAACGAAGAGGAGATGGATGTGCGCACCGCCAGCGAACTGGCCTCCGGCGCTGCCGACTTGAACGAGCAACTGTACCGACTGGTCGTACACCTGCCGATCGCGCAGCCGTTGACGACGGAGGAATCCCTCGAGACCACGGACGGGATGTCCGGGTCCGGCGGCGAGTTATCAACGAGTTCAAGCGGCTCCGGAGGGGGAACAACACCATGAGGAGCGGGGGCATGACGCAACTTGGACGGCGGCGCCGTATCGCTGCCCCACGTAGCCCGGTCTCTCCGAGACCGGGGCTCGCGTCTCGGAGAGACGCGTCTACGTGTCGGCGGCGCGGGATGGTCCTGGTCGTCGTCCTAATCGTGGTGGCCGTGCTGGCCCTGGCGGCCTACGCCTTTCACGATGTGATGCTGGGCGAAAACGAGGTCACGCAGATCGTGGGCCGGCAGATTCAAGCCTACTCGCTGGCCGCCTCGGGCGTGGCCCACGCGCAGGCTTTCCTGATGCAGGACGCGGCATCGCAAGCCGACGCCGGCGGGGTGTACGACAATTCGGCCCAGTTCCAGGCGGTGACGGTGGTCCAGGAAGAAGGAGAGACCGACGTCGGGCGTTTCACCCTCGTCGCCCCGGCGCTGGACACCGAAGGCAACGCGGCCGGCACCCGTTACGGGCTGGAGGATGAATCGACGCGCATCAATTTGAATGCGCTGACGCAGATGGAGGAAGATGTGAAGGCGCTGTCGGCGAGCGGGGTGACTTCGGCGGTGCAAGAGGCGTCGGGGGTGACTGGCTCTACCGGAACCGGGGCCGGGGAGGCGTCGTCCGAAGAAGAGAGCGAAACGACGGACCAGCAGACCGCCGCTCGCGACCTGCTGATGGCGTTGCCCGGCATGACCGAGGACGTCGCCGACGCCATCCTGGATTGGCTGGACGAGGACGACGAGCCGCGGGAGTTCGGCGCGGAAGCCGAGTACTACAACGGCCTGTCCCCCGCCTACTCGCCGCGGAACGGGCAGATCGAGACGGTCGAGGAACTGTTGTTGGTCCGCGGCGTGACTCCGCAGTTGCTCTTCGGCGCGGACGTCAACCGCAACGGCACGATCGATGCCGGCGAGATGGACCAGTCCGGTGCGGCGGCCGCCATGGATACCGAGACGCTGTCCACCGGCTGGGCCAGCCGCTTGACGCTGTACAGCCGGGAGAACAACGTCAACTCGGAAGGCTCACCACGGATCAATTTGAACGAGGGCGACTTGCAGACGTTGTACGAATCTCTGACGGAGGTCATGGAGGAAAAGTGGGCCATTTTTATCGTGGCCTATCGGCAGAACGGCAAGTACGACGGTACGGAGACAGGGGAAACCGACTTCAGCGGCGAGTTGGATCTGAGCCAGCCGAGCAAGACCACGTTCGGCCAAGTGCTGGACCTGGTCGGCGAGAATGTGAAAGTGAAGGTCAAGTTCAAAGGCGACGAGAACGAGACCATCCTCCAGTCGCCCTTCACCGAAGATCTCGTGTCGATGAACTCATACATGCCAACCTTGATGGACCAGGTGACCGTCGTCACCGACCCCGTCATTCACGGGCGGATCAACATCAATCAAGCGCCGCGGGACATTTTGCTGGGAATCCCCGGCATGACGGAGGAGATCGTCGAGCAGATCATCAGCCAGCGGATGCCGGATTCCGGCGCGGATGCGACGTACGCGCACGAAACCTGGCTTCTGACCCAAGGGCTGGTCGACCCGGACGTCATGCGGTCCCTGATGCCATTCGTCTGTGCCGGCGGCGACGCGTATCGTGCCCAAGTAATCGGATATTACGACGACGGCGGGGCCGCTTCGCGGCTGGAAGTCGTTTTAGACGCTACTCAGCAGCCCCCCCGCGTATTACTGTGGAGAGATATCAGCCACTTGGGACGCGGCTACGCCCTGGAAACGCTGGGTGTGAGCGCGAGCGGGGGAACGACGCAATGAGGAGAGGGATGAAGGATGAAGGATGAAGGATGAGGGATGAGGGATGGGACGGTTCGGGACGCGTATCCCGTATCCCGAAACCCGTGACCCTGGACTGGAACTTTAGGCACACAACGAGAATCATGGCAAGACTTCTGGCTTTAGAATGGGATCCACGGGAAGCCCGGTTGGTGGTGGCCCGCACGACCGGGAAGACCGTGGACGTGGAACAAGCCTTCACGGTGCCGCTGGGGGCCGGCGCGGAATCGGCGGCGGCCGAAGCGGCGGGAGGCGAGGGCGGCAGAGCCGAGATCGGGCTGCGGCTGGCCGCGGCTTGCCGCGAGCGGAACGTAGGGCGCTGTCAGGCGCTGGTCGCGGTGCCCCGAGGCAAGATTGAATTGCGGGTGCTGCAGGTTCCGCCGGCTCCGGAAGAGGAGCTGCCCGAACTGGTCCGCTTTCAGGCCTTGCGGCAGTTCACGTCGTTGGGCGAGGACTGGCCGCTCGATTTCGTCCGCCTGCAGTCGGCCGACGAGCAGCAGACACGCGTGCTGGCGGCGACGGTGGCGCCTGCCGTCGTGGCCGAGATTCAGCAAGTCTGTGCGGCGTTGGAATCGCCGGCCTCCAGCATCGTCCTGCGTCCCTTCGCGTCGGCTTCGTTGTTCAGCCGGTATGCGGCGGATGGCCGCTGCCGCTTGTTGGTCGAGTTGTTTGCCGAGGAGGCGGACCTGAACGTCGTCGCCGGCGGGCAAGTCCTGCTGCTGCGATCGGTCCGATTGCCCACGCACGATCGGGACGCGGCGCTGGTGGGGGAAATCCGCCGCACACTGGCCGCCGCACGGAACCAGTTGAGCGACCAGCCCGTGGAGGCCGTGGCGCTGGTGGGCAGTCCGGCGGAATTGGGCGGATTGCCGAGCGACCTGCCCGGGCAGTTGGGCCTGGATGTCGAGTCCTTCGACCCGCTGGACCGCGTGACGTTGCCGGCCGAGGCGCGGAGCGGCATGGCGGACTGCAGCGGCCGTTTCGCAGCCCTGCTGGGAATGGTCTACGACGACGCGGAGAGCCGGCCGCACGGGATTGATTTTCTGAATCCCCGGCAGCGGCCCAAGCCGCCGGACCGCCGCCGCCGCTACGCCTGGGTGGCGGCCGCCGCGGCCGGCCTGCTGTTGGTGCTGGGCGGTCTGGTCGCCTGGCAGATCCAGCAGTACAACCGCCGCCTCGCAGCGTTGCGCGCCGAAAGCAAGGAATTGGACGAACCCGTCAAGACCGCGGAAAAGCTGCGTGCGGACGTGGCCGTGATCGACGCCTTTGCGGCCGGCGACGTCAACTGGCTGGAGCAGCTGTACGACCTCTCGGAGAAGTTTCCCAGTGCCGAAAACGCGACCGTGGACACGGCCACGTTCAGCTCTTTGGCCGACGGTGGCGGCCAGATATTCCTGGAAGGCTACGTGCGGGATCCGTCGGTCATCGAAGACATGGAGTCTCGGCTGCGCGACGCGCAGCATCAGGTGATCGGCGGCGGCACGCAGTTCGACGAACGGCAGCCGGAACTCCGCTGGGAGTTCAAAGAGAAAATTGTGGTTCTGCCGCCGCAGAAAGAGGAGGCCGCCCAATGACGAAGCGCGAACGCACTCTGGCGATGTTCGTGGGCGTGAGCTTGCTGGCGCTCGTCGCCTTGTACGGGGGCAAGAAGGTGACCGACGCTCTCCGCACACGGCGTGCGCAGACTATGGGTCTCGAGAAGCAAGTCCGCGACAAGGTCCGGATCGTGCGTCTGAGCCAAGAACAGGCCGACCGCATGCAGGACTACCAGCGCCGGGCGCTGCCCGCCGACCTGGAGAAGGCCCGCTCGCTGTATCAGACCTGGCTGCTGAGCCTGGTCAAAGAAGCTGGCTTTGAAAACGCGCAGGTCGGCGTGCTGCCGGCGCGGAGCGAGAAGGGCATTTACGACGCGCTGGCATTTTCGGTCAGCGGCCGAGGGGATTTGAAGAAAGTGGTCGCGTTCCTGCACCGCTTTTACTCGGCGGATTTGCTGCACCGCGTGCGGCGGTTGTACGCCAAGCGCGTGCCGGGCACCAAGCAACTGGACCTGGCGTTCTCGATCGATGCCGTCTCGCTGCCCGGCGCGGACAGCACGGACAAGCTGAACGACCAGCCGTCGCAACGCCTGACTCGCGGCGACGTGGAAGCCTATCTGAAGACCATCTTGAACCGCAATCTGAGCGGCCCCGCGAACAAGGAACCGGCCCTCGAGACGATCGGGGAGCAGTCCAAGTACGCGGGCGATGTGGTGTCGTTTGCCGTCCAGGGACGGGATCCCGACAAGCTCGATCAGATCACGTACAGCCTGGAGGGCAGCGGTCTGCCGAACGCCAAGATCGATCCGAAGAGCGGGCAATTCGAATGGCCGGCCGAAAAGATCGGCGACTACGAAGTGGTGGTAGCCGCCACGGACGACGGCTTCCCGCCCAAGACGGCGCGGCAGACGGTCAAGATTTGCATTACGGAAAGGCCGCCGGACGCGCCTCAGACGGCGGCCGCTCCGCCGCCGAGTTTCGAGCAGGCGAAATTCGCCTACGTGACGGCGATCACCGAGGCGGGCGGCAAACGGCAGGCCTGGATCAGCTTGCGAACGGAAGGCAAGCTGCTGAAGCTGTTCGAGGGCGACGAATTCCAGATCGGCGAAGTCAAGGTCAAGGTCGCGCGGATCGCCGAGAAGACCGTCGAATTGGACGCCGCCGTCCTGGCAAAACGGTTCCAGGTCTCGTTGGGCCAAAGCGTGGCGGAGGGACGGGAACTGACCGCTGCGGGAACGTGAGCAGGATCAGTGTACGCCGGAACCGGGCAACGTACAATGAATGGAGAGGGCGGCCCGCTTGCCGCAATTGCCCGACGACTGGTACTCGAAGGCGACCGTTCTCTAGCGTCTTGGTCCACGATCCCCTGCCGGCCTCTACTCCACGGGCGGGAGGTTGCGCGGCGCAAGGTTGGAGGTGGGCAACACCTGGGGGGCCTCGCGGCGCGGAGTGGACTCCCACACCTGCACGCGGCTCCGAAAGGCCGTGCTCAGTTCCGGCCCCTCCGCTCCGTCGCGCATGTCCGTGGGCGGCATGTCCGGCGAGGAGTTCGGTGGGGCGGAACCGCGCAGGGTCCGCAGCATATCGTGGGCCGCCACCAGGGAGGGATCGATCCGCAAGGATTGCTCCAGCAGGGCGGCCGACTGTTGCGTCTCGTTCTTCAGCGACAGCAGGTAGGCGGCGTTGAACAAGGCCGTCGCTTCCGGATGCACGGCCCGCAGCACGTCGATCGCCTCGGCCACGCGCCGGGACTCGATCAGGGCGGCCGCCAGATTATTGCGGTAGCGGACGTTGCGGGGGTCGAGCCGGACCGCTTGTTGCAGCATCTCCAGGGACGCGCCGGTGTTTCCGCGGCGGGCATGGAACAAGCCGAGATCGTTCAAGACCGTGGTGTTGGAGGGGGCCAGGGCGTGCGCTTGCTGGTACAGTCGCAGGGCCTCGTCCCCGTTGCCCTGCCGGTCTTGGAAGCGGGCGAACGCGATTAAGGCGTTCACGTCGCGGGGATCCAACTGGAGGGCTTTCTCGTACTGTTGTTTCGCGGCCGGGATCGCGCCTTGCTTTTCGGACCACTCGGCGGCCTGCACGTACAGCGCGGGCGTGAGCCGTTCCGGGCGGCTGGAGAGCTTGGCGGGATCGGCGGCCGGGATGACCTTGGGCTTGACCTCGAGCGCGGACGAGACCTTCTCGCCGGCCGACTTGAAGGCGTTGGTAACGGATTGCATCGCGGCGGTCAGCGAACTGGCGGCCGACGGGCCGCTGGGCGTGGCGGCCAGGCTGGGGCGCGTCACGCCGCCCTTGGAAGGGCTGCCCGTCAACGAGGAATGATCCCGGTCGAAGAAGCTCGACAGGCTCGTGGACTGGCCCCAATCGCGCTCCCAGGGCATACGCCACGTGCAGCCGGCGGTAAGCAGCAACAGGCAGACCCAGGCGGCTCCGGCGCGTGGCTTCCAGTCGTTCATCTTGCACCTCCGTGTGCAATGCCTTGCGGCGGTCTTTCCGAGCTAGCGGTTGCCTGGGTTCCCGCCGTTCCCATTGCTCGGGCCGTTCCCGCTATTCCCGTTGTTGTCACTTTCCGACCCGGCTCCGCCAGCGGCACGGCCGCCGGCAGCGGACGACAGTCGGGGCGGCGGAATGTTCTGGCGGTAGGCTTGCTCGACGTCGTACGAATACCATCCCTCTCCGCCCCGCGGCACGATCTTCGTCGTCATGACGGCACACGGACTCGTGTCGGGAGCGATCTGGGCGATATTCCGATGCACGGAAGCCACGCGGACGGCGGTGGCGTCTTGTGTTGTCGCCTCCAACACGTACACTTGCCGCCGGTGAGGCGGAATCTGGGTCAGGATGTAGTGCAGCTTGGCTTGGCCTGCGTCGGTCAGTTCGTTCGTGCCGGGGTCAAACAGATAGTCGCTGAGCGTGTTCTGGGATTTCCAGCCGTTGTCGACCATTTGCCGGAAGGGACCCCGCACCAATTCGCGGTCCTGGTGCACGAAGGGCTCCGGCCACACATTGACGCGGGCGCGGTGCAACTCGACCTGGTTCCAGAACTTCTGCCACCAGTTCTCCGCCGCCATCGGTCCGCCGGCCGCTGGCTGGAACGGGGCAGGTTTCTCTTGACCGGACAGGGAGACCCCGGCGACCAGCGTCAGCAGCATGGCG
>CAYUFW010000295.1:0-10589 GCA_964443915.1 uncultured Pirellulaceae bacterium | reverse complement strand
GGTAGTTCTAACCCAAATCGAGGCTTTTTCCAGATTCAGCTGAGGCAAAACACAATCTGGTCGGCAATGCGATCAAATTCACGGAGCGCGGCGAGGTCGTGATCCAAGTCGATCGGGAATCGCAGGCGGACGAACAGGTGAGCCTGCACTTCGCGGTGACCGACACGGGCATCGGCATTCCGGCGGACAAACGAGATAAGCTGTTCAAGGCTTTTTCTCAGGTCGATGCCTCGACGACCCGCAGGCATGGCGGGACCGGTTTGGGGTTGGCCATTTCGAAGCAACTGGTGGAAAGGATGGACGGACGGATCTGGGTGGACAACGAGTCAGGGATTGGGAGCACGTTCCATTTCACGGCTCGCTTTGGTTTGTCGGCCGAGCCAATGCAGCGTGGAATGCCCGCGGAAGTCACGCGACTGCGTGGATTGCCCGTCCTGGCCGTTGACGACAACGCAACCAACCTTCGTGTCCTCCAAGGGACGCTTACGAGTTTAGGCATGAAACCTAGCGTGGCCAGCAGTGGAAAACAGGCTCTGGTGATGCTGCAGCAGGCGCATCAGTCCGGAGAGCCCTTCGCTCTGGTCCTGCTGGACAAGATGATGCCCGAAATGGACGGCTTTGGGCTCGTGGAGCAAATCCATCAACATCCCGAGCTGGCCCATGCCACGCTCATGATGCTCTCCTCGGCCGGACGGCGTGAAGACGCCCAACGGTGTCGGGAAACGGGCGTGTCGGCCTACATGACGAAACCGATTCGGCGGGCGGAACTGATGGATTCGGTGTTGCGTGCCTTGCGTCTCAAGGAATCCGAGAACAAATCAGACCGGCCGGCTGCTCCCCCGTCTCTGGGACATTGTGCGCGACCTTTCCAAATCCTGCTGGTCGAGGATAACCTGGTCAATCAGGTGCTGGCGGTTCGCCTGCTGGAGAAACGTGGCCACGCCGTCACGGTGGCGGGCAACGGCCGCGAAGCGCTGGCGAAGCTGGATCAGCATTCGTTTGACGTTGTACTGATGGATGTGCAAATGCCCGAGATGGACGGATTGGAGGCGACGGCGGTCATCCGTGCCAAAGAACGGAGCACCGGTGCGCACATTCCCATCGTCGCCATGACCGCCGGCGCGATGAAAGAGGATCGCGAGCGTTGTCTGGAGGCGGGGATGGACCACTATGTGTCCAAGCCGCTACATAGCAAGGAACTGTTCGACACCGTCGAACGACTCGCAATGGGCAACCACGATGGCCAGGCTAAGTTGGCCGAATAGAGCGGCCCTCCGCGAGCAGCACACAACCGACTGGCCAGCCGTCGTTCACCACCCGCCGCAACAACGGGCCGTTCGTCTCCGGCTTGACGACTCCAGGTACAACACGATGCCCAGTGCGATCCGAAAGGTGCTGAAAGACCATCGCCGGCAGACCCTCGTGCAGCAAGCCTGGAATGGCGATACCACGGCGGAGGCTTCCCGTTTCACCGGAGGCGAGCGAGCTGACGTACTTCGACGACCACGTGGACTTGACTACCTGCTCCGGCAGTTTCCTAGCTGCAGGCCGCGGCGCGACTCTGATCGTGCCGGTCGGGCCGGTGGACTAGTTTCCGATTCTGGCCCAGATGGTCAATGACCGGCGGATCGACTGCCGTGACGTCGTGATGATCAACATGGACGAGTACCTGACGGACGACGACCGCTACGTTCCCGCCGATCATCCGTTGAGCTTTCGGGGCTTCATGGACCGCTTGTTTTACCATCGCCTCGATCCCGCGCTGGCGCCCCTGCCGGAACATCGCGTCTTTCCCGATCCGCAGCATCCCGGGCGAATCGCGCAGCTGATCGAGGCCCGCGGCGGCGTGGACGCCTGCTTCGGCGGCATCGGCATCAACGGCCACATCGCCTTCAACGAACCTCCCGAACCGGGCGTGACGGTGAGCGTCGAGGAGTTCGCCGCGTTGCCCACGCGAGTGTTGTCGCTGACGCGCGAGACGCGCACGATCAACTCCGTCACGGTCGGCGGCGAGTTGGCCGTCATCCCGCGCCGTGCGGTCACGGTCGGCATGAAAGAATGTCTGGGCGCACGCCGGTTGCGGCTGTACTGCAACCGGCCCTGGCAGAGCGCCGTCGCCCGCCGCGTGCTGCACGGCCCCATCACGGCTGCTTGCCCGGCGTCGCTGATGCGGCTGCACGCGGACGCCGTATTGAGCGTGGCCGAGTACGTTGCGCAACCGCTGAACATCATGCTGCGGTGACGAGATGAGACTGAACTTCGACAGCGAACGAGTGCTGGCCGTGGTCGCCCACCCCGACGACGCGGAATTGCTGTGCGCCGGCACGCTGGCCCGGGCCCGCGCGGACGGCGCGGCGATCGGCATCGCCGTGCTGTGCCTGGGCGACAAGGGCCAGCCGCCACAGCCCATCCCGCGTCTGGCGGCAGTCCGCCGCGGCGAGATGAAGGCGGCCGCGCGGTTGTTGGGCGCCGAGCTGTTCTGGGGCCGAGTCCCGGACGGCACGCTGGCCGACGACCGCCCGGCGCGGCTGCGGCTGACGGAGATCTATCGCCGGTTCCGTCCGTCGCTGGTGCTGGCACACGCGCCCGAGGACTATCATCCGGACCATCGCGCCGCGTCGGCGCTGGCCGAAGCGGCTTCCTGGTTCTGCGCCGCGCGGGGACACAACACGAAATCGCCGGCGCTGAGCGTCGCGCCCGCCCTGTGGTGGATGGATACGCTGACCATGAGCGGTTTCGACCCCGGCTTCTATGTGGACGTTTCCGAGTTCATGACCCTCAAGGAAGCCATGCTGGCCTGTCATCGCAGTCAGGCCGCGCGCGGCGCGGACAGCGATTTCTCGCCGGTCCTGGAACTGATGCGGCGTCAGGCAACCACGCGAGGCGCACAGGCCGGCGTCGCGGCGGCGGAAGCCTTCCGGGCGCATCACGCGTTCAAACGCACCCGCGCGTGGTGAGTCCGTGGCTCCGAGCCACGGGTCTGTCGCTCGGTTCTCGAGATGTCCCCACGGATGGCATGGCAATACCACGGATAGGAGCGAGGTCGCCACTGATTCCCATCGGTGGTATGGCCATGCCATCCGTGGGGATCTCGCCTTCGGCGACCAACGGCACGGCCCCGGTTTGATCCGTGGCTACGCGGCCTCGTCGACCATTTCGACTTTCGCCAGGCGGCAGAAGCGGGTCAGGTCCTGGCGGAGGTCGCCGTAGCAGGTCACGCGGTGCAGTCCGCTGGTCCAGTTCCGCCACAGCCGCTCCACGTCGCCGTCGACTTTGACCGTGATCTTCGTGCGGCAACCGCGCTCGACGTCGGGAGCCTCGGTGATCTGGCCGGTGAAGTAGATCAGTTGCTCGGTGGTGGCCAGCAGCGCCTGCGTCGCCTTCTCGCCCACTCGCATGAATACCTGCGGCACCACGCCTTCCTCCCGCTCCATGACGCAGCGCAGCTTGTACGACGCGGGCGGCTTGTTCGGGCCGTCCATCCGCGGCGTGCCCAGGCAATGGGTCAGGATGATGCCGTTGACCGACTGGTCCACGGTCGGATCGCTGATAAAGCCGGGCCGGCCCGACAGACCCTGGAACAGGATGTGCGTCATCGCACTGCGCAGGTCCGATTCGCAGATCCCGCCCAACCCCAGATTGTTCAGTCGCGCGAAACCCATGCACGGGTAAGCCGGCAACCGGATCGTCCCAGCCCACATGCTGCCGTAGCAGTCCACGGTCATCACCGTGGCGTCCTCCTCGGCCAGCAGCCGCTCGAAGGCCAGGGCCAGTTTGCAGGAGCGGACGATTTCCTCCCGTGCCGGCTCGACGGTCTTCGTCGCCCCATTGATCCAACGCTCGGCTTCGGCTTGCGCGTCGGCGTCGCTCACCGCCTCGTAAGCCTTGACGGTCCGGTCCAAATCGATTTGCTTGATCTCCGTGCCGAATTTCGTCTTCACCTCGTCCACGAACTGGGGCGGCGTGCGCGTCGAAAGGTTCAGGACCTTGGCCTCGCGCAGATGGTGCAACGCGCGGAACGGCCGGATCGCCGCGGCCAACTGACTGCGGTCGGCGGTGAGAATGCTGTCGAAGTGGGGATGCTTCCCGCCGCGGAGCATCGCGCCGAACGAGGCCCATTCGTGTCCCGAGTACGGCACGGCAAACACGATCGTCGGGCGGCCGGCCTCGAGGATCTTGTTCAGCATCGGCATGATTCCGATGCTCAGATGGATCACCAGGATGCCATCGGCCTGCTGGAGCTTGTCCCGGATCTCGTCGACTTGGGCCGTGGTGGTGACCAGTTGGTCGATGAAGAAGTCGACGTCGGCCAATTCCTCTTTCATCGCCTCGAAGGACGCTGAAAAGCGTAGAGCAGAAGCCGTTGAACCACCGGGGCGAGCCCGGTGGCGAAGTTCGCCCCTGGGCTTGCCCCAGGGGTTTAGCGGCTTCTGCACTACTTGACGCGATACACCTCCGCCGGCGCGCCAGCTTGGGCGGCCGGATGACGGATGATCACTTCGTCGTGGTCCCGCTGGGCGGCCAGGATCTTTTGGTTCTCGCGCGTCGTTTCCTGGACCAGGCGGAAGTACTCGTCGCTGAACCGCTCGATCACCTTGATCTTGGCGCCCGGCTGAGCCGTGGCCTGGGCGACGTCGTACGAGTACCAGGTGTTGCCGCGGCGGTACAGGACCTGGTCGCCGACGACTTGCACCGCGTTGACGGCGACCGCTTCGTCGCGGTCGATGTCGCGGAACGTCAACGCACCGGTGACGCCGGGGGCGGCGGCCGGCGCGGCCGGCCGTTCGGCGAACTTCAGCTGGTTCTTCTCGGCCCGCTGGGCAAAGGCCGCTTTGCCGTCGGCCTCCTGCAAGCGATCCAAGAGCATCGCGGCTCGGCGCGAGTTGACCTCGCCGCCGGCTAACGAACCCGGCGCCGCGTTCTCGTCGGCCAGGAACGACGTGTACGGCGTGAGGATGCCGTGCTTGCTGGACAGCTGGACCAGTTCCTGGATCAGTTCGTCGTTCTTGCCCCGCAGGTCCAACTCGTCGATGATCTCGCCAATCCGCCGCATGGCCCACAGCTTCTCCACGAACGCGCTCGATTGGTCGGCGCTCGACTCGACGAGGGTGGCCGGGAAGTCGAACTGGCGCTCTTTGTCCGCCACGCGGCCAGTGATCTTCACCTTGGCCAGACCGCTTTTCTTGTAACGGCCGACGAGCACCAACTGTTCGCCCTCGAACAGATCGCCGACCTGACGCGGATAGAGCCGGTTGACCGGCTCGCCTCGCTCCACGGGGACCGCATCGAACTCGAACCGGACGGCGACATCCGTCATGACGGGCGAACTGACTTTCTGGTACAGGCGGCTGACGTACAACTCGATGTCCTCGTTGGCGCGGACAAATTCGCTGCGGCCGAAGTTGTCCCGCGTCAGGCGGTCCAGCAGCCGGCTGTTCACGTCGTAGCCCGCGCCGAACGCCAGCAGCCGGGCGCGGACGGCGTTGCCCGCTTTCACGGCCTCGAGGATCTTGCCCTCGTTGGTCTCACCCACGGTGGGCAGCCCGTCGGTGAGGAAGATGACGTAACTGGGTCGCGAACGGTCCTGGAGCATGCCCAGGGCCATCCGCAGCGCGCCTTCGATGTTGGTTCCGCCGCCTGCATACAGTCCCTCGACGAATCCTAACGCCTGCTTGCGAGTTGTGTCGTCGTACTTCTGCAACTCCGGCCGGAACGCTTCCAGCTGGCTGTCATAGGCAACGACGTTGAACAGGTCTCCGTCGCGCAGGTTGTTCAGGATGAACTTCAGCGCCTCTTGCGACTGCTGGATCTTCTTGCCAGACATGCTGCCCGAGCGGTCGAACACGCAGACGACCGTCTTCGGCGGCCGTTGGGCATCCGGGGCCTTGATCTCCGGACTGGCCAGCAGGAGCAGGTAGCCCTCGTCGCTCTTGTCCGGCCGGTAGGTGATCACGCCGGCTCCGAGCTGACCCTTGGCCACGTCGAAGAACAAACGGAAATCGTTCAGCGGGACTTGGTTCTGGCCGACGTAGGAGACGACGGCCCGGCCCGCATCCGGCCGTTTGACGTCGACCGGGTGCGTGGGACTGTAGACGTTCTTGATCTCGATCGAACTCTCGATCGACGCCTGCAACTCGATCTTCTCGACCGGTTCCGACGTGTACTTGGCCGTGCTGAGCGGGAACAGGAAATCGGTCAGCGAGCCCACTTTGCGCAGCAGTTGGCTGTAGCGGAGCGAGACCTGGCGCACGGCGCCCGGCGGCACCGGAAACACGCTGGTCTGGAACATCCCGGTGCCGATCCATTCGAACAGCGCCGGGTCGCGGTTCCGCCGCACGTAGCCCTCGTAGATCCGCCGAGCCTCGCCGGCCGGCAGGAGCTTGGCGGGGTACTCCCGGCCGTCGATCATGAACGTCATCTGATCGATGGCCCCGTCGTAGGGCAATGGGAAGATGAACGAGACCTCCATTGGCCGGCTGCCCGTGTTGACGAACGACTGCGTGACATGGACGCGGGCGACTTGATCGACCAGCCGAGCCTGGACGGACAATTCCTTGATCTCGTACGACATCGGCGGCATCGGCTGCGGCCGGATGACCGGCCGAGGCAGCGGCACGCGCTCGGTCGCGTTCGTGACGATCAACAAGCCCTGGCCGAAGGCAGCCGGGACGAACAGGGTGGCGGCCAGAAAGGCCGATAGCTTGGTCGCGAGCAATCGGGACATGACCATGACATTGATGCCTCGCAGAATCGAGAAGGGCATGAGGGATGAATGGGACGCATGGGACCGATGGGACGTATGAGCCAAAAAGACGACGTGCAGTCGTGCGCAGCACCGGGTCGCCCGCGGCGGCGCAGCCGCGGGCGGGAACCGAATGCCCGCCGGGGCAAACTACCTCTTCGCGGCCTCGGCTTTGACAGCATCGATGACCGCGCGTTCGAAGGCGGGCGCGGCGGCCGGGGCGGCGCGGCCGGCGGCGCCCGGAGCCGCACCGGCGACGGCGCTCATCTGCACCTGCAACTTCTTTTCCTGCTCGGCCAAGTAGACCTTGCGGGCGGCGCTCAACTTATTGATCTGGCCCTGGATCTGCTTACGTTCCGCCGCGAGCTTTTCCACCTGGGCCCTGCGTTCTGCGGGGGGCAGCGCGCGGAGGGCGTCGGGCAGTTCGTTGGCCTTCAGATCTTCGATCTTTACCTTGCCCTCGCTCAACGCGTCCACGAGGTCCCAGTCCGTGTTGCGGTACAGGCTCGAGGCTTTGACGACCACCCGAGCCGCCGTCACTCCGGCCGCTGACTGAGCCGCGTTGGCATCCTGGGCGGCTTGCCGCTGGGCCGCTTCCATCCGCTTCTTGGCGTCGCCGTAGGGCAGATAGGTCTGATTGAGCCGCGCGCCCAGCTGAGCGAGTTCCTTGTCCTGCGGCGCCGGAGCGGCGGCGATCTGCTGGTTCTGGTCGATGTTTATGAACTGCCCGTCCGCCAGCCGTGCGCCGTCCTGCCAGTTGGTCTGCACGCCCTCTTCGAGGCTGCCGCAGAAGATCGTATTGACGGTCACGCCCTTCGTGGCGGCCGCCTTGCAGGCTTGCCGGTAGTCGAGATCGCCCTGAGTAAAGGGTTCGTTCCCGGCAATGAAGATGCACTTGACGTCCTTGTTCGATTCGCTCCAGGTGAGCTGCCGCGTGGCACAGTCGATCACCCGGCCGCAGAACTCCTGGCCGCCGTTGGTCTTCAGCGCGAACAGGGCCTCGGAGACCTTGTCCAGATCCCCGGTCAGCGGCGCGACGAGGCGGACGAAACTCTCCTGAGCCGGCAAGCTGTCGTTGCCGTACTCGTACAGGGCCACCTCCAGCTTGGGCGTCTTGCCGCCGAGCTGAATCGTCGTAAACTCGCTGACGATCTTCCACAGTTGCGTCCGCGCCTGATCGATCAACCCGTCCATGCTGTTGGACGTGTCCAGCAGCAGGGCGACCTGGATCTTGGGTGCAGGCTGCTCCTTCTTGTCCTCGGCCTGAACGATTGTCACCAGGCCCACCGCCAGCACTGCCAGCATCGAACTCCAGCCGTACCGATTCTCTGCCCCGACCATCATCTCACCTCCCGTTCTTGCCACGAGGAGCCAACGCCCCAGAAAACGTGATCGCTACTCCATCATTGTAACCATGTCCCATCCGCGGTCCATCGCGGCGGCGGAGGAGGATCCGCAAATCGCCACCCAGTTCTGCCAGGTGCGCACCGGGTCGTCGGCCGTCTTGGGCAAACGCCGAGGAACCGGCGGGCTCACGCCCGCCGTTCGCCTTTCAACTCAGCCACGCGTCCAGGTGTTCCCGCACGAACGCATCGTCGGTCAGATTCGGGTAGGCGCGGCAGACGCGGTCCAGTTCGTCCGCTTGGCCGGGGCTCAGCGTTTCGCGTTCGTCCAGGCACCAAATGCCTTCCAGCAAGCCTTGGCGCCGCAGGATCTCGTGGATGCCGGCGATGCAGCCGGCATATCCGTTGGCGGCGTCGAACAGGGCGGCGTTCATGTCGGTCACCTGGGCGGCGATCGTAAGCAGGTTGGCCGGAACGTCGGCGGTCGCGCCGACCCGCTGGCACTCGTGCAGCAACTCGACGGAATTCTGCGTCCAGCAGGCCCAGTGTCCGAGCAGACCGCCGACGATTCTCAGCCCGATGATGCCCGCCGACGTGGCGATCGCGTACGGCGTCAGCAGGTCGACGACGATGTTGTCGTCGTTGCCGGTGTACAGCGCGATCTCGCCCGAGCGCCCCGCCTCCGCCACGGCCTGGATCACATCCAGCGTCTGGTAACGGTTGAAGGGGGCCATCTTGATGGCGACCACGTTGGGAATCTCTACGAACCGCCGCCAGAAGGCCCGCGACAAGACTCGTCCCCCGACCGCCGGCTGGAGATAGAAGCCGACCAGCGGAATCTCGTCCGCCACGGCGCGGCTGTGCGCCAGCAGTTCCTCGTCGGTCGCCGTCCGCAGCGCGCCCAGGGAAAGCAATCCCGCGTGGTAGCCTAGCTCGCGAGCCAGTTGCGCTTCGCGGACAGCCTGCGCGGTCGGCCCGCAGACGCCGGAGATCAGCACGGTCTGCCGGCCGGCCGCGGCGTCGCAGGCCGCCACCGTCTCGGCGGCCAGTTGAAGGACCGGTTTCAAGAGCCCATGTTGCGGTTCACGGATCGCGAACTGGGTGGTGTGGACGCCCACCGCCACGCCGCCCGCGCCGGCCGCATGGTAATAGCGCGTCAAAGCCCGCTGGCGGCGTTCGTCCAAGCGGCGAGCCGCGGTCACGGCCAGCGGATGAGCCGGAATGACCAGGCCCTGGCGAAGCGATTGCAGAACCCACGGAGGCGGCAGGGGCAGGAGGTCGGTCATGGTCAGAATCCTCATTCAGCATTCGGTGGAATTTCCAAAGCACCGGTGGCCTTACGCCGCACCGTTCGCCGCTGTTAAGGTAAATCACCGGTGGGCTTACGCCGCACCGTTCGCCGGGGGCTGCTACCTAACGGCCCGCGACGACGCTGCGCATGAATTCGACGCTCTTGCGCATGTTCTCGTCCGTGCCGGAGCATTCGAGCGACACGGCGCCGTCCCAGTTGGTCTCCTGCAGGTACCGGATCACGGCCCGGATGTTGTCGGCATTTACCCCGCCGCCGACGGGGACTTCGGACGAGCCGATGCCCGTCTCCTCGCCGCGGACGGCGGCCGCCAGCGCCGGCGAAACGTCCTTGATGTGACAATGCGTCAGGTACTTGCGGAACGCCTGGCAGAATTCCAGCGGGTCCTTGCCGGCGATGAACGTGTTGCCGGTGTCGAAGTTGAACCGCAGGTAGGGCGAGTCGAAGTACTCGAACAGCCGCAGCATGAAGTCCTGGTTGCTGGTGTACGGCCCGTGGGTTTCCACGTTGATCACCACGTTGTAGTCCTCCGCCCAGGGCAGGCACTGGCGATAGTTGTCGCAGGTGATGCGGAAGACCTCCTCCAGGGACAGGCCGGGGATCTCGAAGGCCCCGTCGACCGTATCGACCATCGGGCAGCCGATCTCGGCGGCGAAGCGGATTGACTGCTGCACGTACTGGACGCCGAACGCCGAGCCGTTCGGTCCCATCATCGGGTACGAGCCGTCGATCTGCGTTACCTCCAGGTCCAGCTTGTCCAGGTACTTCCGCAGCGCCCGCGGGTTGGCTTGCAGCGAAACGCCCGGATCGTAGCCCAGGGCCTGAATGAAATTCTGCCCGTGGATCACGGCGAATTCGATGTGCTTGACGCCCAGGGCCACGATCTTCTCGCAAGCCGCTTCAAAGCTCTGGCTCAAAGGCCGCCAATTGTCCGTGTGGATGCCGATCTGAATCATTCTTTTTCCTCCTCGCGACGTTGCGCGTCGGTGCCGTGATGTGAATCTGATCTGTCAGCGGACACGTATTTATCGCACTGGTCAAGAGCGAATTCAAGCAGAGGGGCTGGCTGCGAGACGCACTTCCACACGTCTGGGCGCAGATTGGCACGTTGTCCAATCCGGTGGCTTCCGGTATACTGTCGGCGTGAAGTCCGTTTGCTAGGAGATCGTCATGTCCAGCGTTGCAGCGGCAGACC
>CAYUFW010000294.1:4768-10612 GCA_964443915.1 uncultured Pirellulaceae bacterium | reverse complement strand
TCCTCGTCGTACGGCAGTTCGTCACGGGCCAGGTCGAACACTTGCAGGCTGTGGTACAGAACGTCGCCTTCCGGATGGTACTTGGGGCTCTGTTTGACGTTCTCCAGCGGCAACAGCAGGGCTTCATAGACTTGAAACCGGTCCACTTGCTCGGCCGCCGCGCGGAGTTCTTCGTCCAGGTCCAAGTCTGGGTACTCGTGCCGCAGGAACTGCTCCAATTCCGCGACGCTGGCGCGCTCCATGGCTTTGCCGGTGACCGAACTCTTGAACACGTAGTGCGCCAAGTTGGAGGCGTACACGGTCAATTCAAAGGGGAAGCGGTCCCGGACGTGGATGTGCGTAAACACACGCTCCTCGCCGTGCTTGCGGACCAGCTTCCGTTCCACGTCGTAGACCAAGCCCTCGTCGTCCAGCAGCAGCGTGACCGCTTCCACGCTGTCGGAGAACACGTGTACGTCGATGTCCGAACCTTGCCGGATGTGGCCGGTCAGGACGCTGCCGATCAAGCGCGGGCGGAAGCGGCGGAGGATGCGCATCAGCCGCAGGGCCTCCAGTCGCATGTCTTTCAAGTTGGTGGTCCGCTGCTCGCCTTCGTACAGCCGCGCCATGGCCTGGATCTCGTCGCGGATCTCCGCGTTGCTGGGCAGATCGGCCGGCTTGACCCAGCTCTGGCAGATGCGGCGGGCGGCTTTCTGTTTCGCCCGGTAGTACTCCGACTCCTGGCGACTGTACATCAAACGGGCGGCTTCGTAAGCAATCTGACGGCGAAGTTTTGGGGAGGTCATCGTCACGGCGCGGGGGCGCCTGGGGCACAGCGTGCGCTGGAAAAAGTAGTGCAGAAGCCGTTGAACCACCGGGACGAGCCCGGTGGCGAAGTGGTTCCGATACTAAGTCTACTTGGCCGGCCGGCGTTGGGCAAATAGCCAGGCGTAGAATTCCGGGTCTTTGTAGGTGGCGGACCAAGCGTCGTGGCCGGCGTTGGGGTACTCGGTGTACTTGGGATTTCCCCCGGCCTGCTTGACGGCCTCGACCATCTGCCGCGACCGCTCCGGCTTGACCACGCCGTCTTTTCCGCCGTGGAAGACCCACAGCGGGATGGGGGCGATCTTGCCGGCCTGGGCCGGATCGCCGCCGCCGCAAATCGGCACCGCGGCCGCAAACCGGCCGGGATACCGCGCGACGGCGTCCCAACTGCCGTACCCGCCCATGGACAAGCCGGTCACGTAGATCCGGGCGGGATCGATCGAGAATTCCTTTTCCAAGCTGGCGATCGCCTCCATCGTCAGCCGCAACGGTCCGGCTGGCTGGGCCGGCATGTCGTGCGAGGAGGCCGACCAGTTGACTTCTACCCACTTCTGCTCCTTGGGGCACTGCGGCGCGACGACGAAACACGGGTACTTGGCCCTGATCGCGTCGCTGGCAAAGTCGTTCATGCCGTGGACCAACTGTCGTACGTTGTCGTCGCCACGCTCGCCCGCGCCGTGCAGAAACAGGACCAGCGGGTACTTTGTCTGCCGGTCGTAGTCCTTGGGCTGCAACAGTCGATACAGCAGCTTGGCTCCGTCCGCTGCTTCGTACGTGCGGGCCTCGAACCGGCCGCGATAATCGTCGGCCGCGATGCCGATCATGGTGCGCAGCGGGATGACGCAAGCCGCCAGCGACAGAGTCGCCGCCCACCGCCAACCGGCCCCGGTCGTGGCTCCCGTCCACACGGAGCCAGTGAGACTACCGGGGTTGATCCGAGCCAGTTTTGAACTCTTGGTACTTGGCGAAAGCCTGCTTTCTCTTGTCTTCATTTTCAAATCCTATCGTGCCGAAGTTGAACACGGTCGACTCATTCATTCGGATGCGGTCGAAGCCGAACTGCTTGGGATCTTGCTTCTGGAGGACCAGAACCGCGGCCAGCGCCACGTCGCGGAGTTGCGTCTCGTATTGGACGTTGTCAATGCGGTGCGAGCTGATCCGGGAGGCGTCGTCCAAAGCCGTTTCCAGCAGGTACACGTGGGTGGCGTCACCCAGCTTGGCCACGGTCATCAGGGCCGTTTGCCGGACCAAGGGCTGTTCGCCCCGGTTCCGCAGGATTCGCGTGGCCGGGATCAGTCCTTCCTTCAAGTCGTAGCGTATCGCCAGCGCCATGCATTGTTGGGCCACCACGCCCTCGCTGCGCGTGATCCACTGGCTGAGCATCTTGCGCAGGACCTTGCTTTTCCCCGAATCGTTCATCCCTTCGACGAACGACGCTTGATTGCAGAAGTTGACGAGCATATAGCTGGTCTGCAGACCCAGGTTCACGTCGTCGCTGACGGCGGCAAACAGCAGGGCCGCGATGCTGCCCAGCGGCGTGGCCTCACCTGCCCGGCGTTGCGACAGCTGCAACTGGTTCGTCCGCGCCTCGGCCGCTCGGGTGACGCCCTGGGGACCGTTCTCGACCGCCTGCATCAACTCCGCTTCGGCTTGTTGCATCTGGGCGAACAGGCGGCGGGTCTCTCCGTCGTCGCCGTACAGGCTGCGGAAACGCCGCCAAGCCGGCAGGTCCAGGCCCTCGCTCCGGCCCGCCGTAAAGGCGGTCAGGCGGCGTTGGAAGTCCACTTCGTCCACGATTTGCAGGATTCGTTCGCAGCGGTAGCGGATTTCGCGGTCGGGATGGGTCTTGCCCGTCTCGACAGCACTCTTGGCGGCGACGCCCAGCTCGATCAGCCGCGTTGTGGCCTGCTCGCGCAGCGAGAACTCCTCGGCGCCCAACTGCTCGACCAACTGCGCCGCCTCGACGCTGCGTTCTCGCTCAGCTGTTCGTTCGTCTTGCGCCGCGCCGGCCCGGACTCCCCCGTTGACGACGGCTGACAGAACGAGTAGCTCCACGGCCGCGAGTTTGTTCATGTGGACCTTCCCTCACATGATTGAATTGCCGTATTCTAGGCAAGTTACTGGGGATTCGTCCAGCGCCAAGACGGCTCGCGAGTCAGTTTGCCTGAATCCCAACGCTGTTCCCGAAAGACCCCGCTTCTGCTTGACACAAGTCGTTTTTGGCAGAGAATATAGGCGTTTGGGAGAAAGATAGTCCCAGGGCCTTGGTGCGTTCGCTCTCAGGCCTTTATTGCTCGCACACCTAATCTATGAGGTTTTCGGAGGTTCTGGCTATGCGCTCTGGCTCGCGATTCGCTGCTGTGGTCGCATCGAATGGTCGGATCATCAGAACCGTGGGGCGTTCGCCTGCGATTCTGCTGGTGGCGGTCATCGTCATCGGTTGCGGTCCGGACACCGGCGGCCGTTTGGGCCTTTCGGGGACCGTGACCTTTCAGGGCGCGCCTCTGAAGACGGGCACCATCGAGTTCGCTTCTGCCGACGCCAAGCAACTCTCCGGTTCCACGATCACGGACGGCAAGTTCTCGGTTCCTGCCGACAAGGGACTGCCGCCGGGCAAGTACACCGTTCGGATCAGTGCCGTTGAGGACGCTGGGGCGGCGCCGACGGGACCGCCGGGTCCTGAATCGATGACGCAGCAGGCGAAAGCCTTGATTCCTTCGCAGTACAACGTTGAAACCACGCTGAGTGCCGAGGTCACCGAGGGCGGCAGCAACGTGTTCGATTTTGATCTGAAGTGACCGAAGTGGGTTCATTCGAGGTTGTTGGGATTGTTCCTTTTCTTTCTTCCAGCTTGTAGCGAGGGTGATCCATGTTACGTCGCAGTCGCGTCGGGTTTACGTTGGTCGAGTTATTGGTGGTGATCGCCATCATTGGAATTCTGGTGGCTCTGTTGTTGCCAGCGATTCAAGCCGCCCGCGAGGCCGCACGGCGAACTCAGTGCGTGAACAATCTGAAACAGATTGGCATCGGGATGCACAACCATCACGATACGATGAAGACTTTTCCACCCGGCATTGGCCCCTACGGCTGCTGTTGGGGGACGTGGCAGGTGCTGATTCTGCGGTACGTGGAGCAGGGCCTCTTGACCGAGGAATACATCAACTGGGGCGGCAGCGATACCGTGGGAGTGCCGCCGGGAGCACCGACGATTCGATACGGCGCCGCGCCGAACACCACCAACGTGACGACCAAGCGGTTGCCTGGATTTACGTGCCCCAGCGACAGGGCGAACGCGCCGTTCGGCGGTTTGACCAATCACAACTACGCCGTGAACTTCGGCAACACGCACTACGGCCAGGGCAACCTGACGAGTGGGAACGTCACGGTCACCTTCCGGGGCGCGCCGTTTGGGCAGGCCAAATTCACCGCCGAGCCGTTCAAAGGCAGGACGATGGCCGACATCCTCGACGGCACCAGCAACACGATGATGGTCGCCGAGGTGCTGCAAGGCCAAGGATCGGACTTGCGCGGATTCACGTGGTGGGGCGACGCCTGCGAATTCACCACCTACCTGCCGCCGAACAGCGGGCTCCCCGACCGAATTTACACGGCCGGCTACTGCAACAACATGCCCGACCAGAACTTGCCCTGCGCCGTCTCGGATGCCACCAATCCAACGATGTTCGCGTCTCGCAGCCGGCATCCGGGCGGGGTGCAAGTCGTGTTGTGCGACGGCTCCACCCGTTTCGTAGCGGACTCCATCGACTTGGCCGTGTGGCGTGCCGCGAGCACCACGGAGGGCATGGAGACGGAGCGGCTTCCGTAGCTGCCGAGTGCCGGGAGCCTGCTGATCGCGAGAAGCCCGGCTTTCTTGAAAAGCCGGGCTTCTTTCAGTCGCCATCCTGAAACGGCCTCACTGGCTACCAGCTCCGCGGACTTCCATCCGCAAGCCGTACAGTCCGCCACTGGCGGTGATGAACAGCGTGCGATGATCGGCGCCGCCAAAGCAGACGTTGGCGGTCCAGCCCTCCGGAACCGGTATCTGCTCGATCTGCTTCCCTGCCGGATCGAAAACCGTCACCCCCTTGCCCGTCAGATAAACGTTGCCGCGCTGGTCGATCGTTATGCCGTCAGAGCCCATCTCGCAGAAGAACTTTTTGTCCGTCAGCGTGCCATCGGGCTGGATGGAGTAGGCGTAGGTCTTGCGAGCGCCGATATCGGCGACGTACAGCTTTTTTCCGTCGGGCGTACCGATCACGCCATTGGGCTGCGTCAAGTCGTCCGCGACTCGGACCAACTTCTGGCGATCAGGCGACAGGTAGTAGACGGCCTGCACGTCCTGCTCCTTGGGGCCGCGGTTCCAGTAAGGACGCTTGTAGAACGGGTCGCTGAAATAGACTCCGCCGTCGGGCCGGATCCAGAGGTCGTTGGGGCCGT
The DNA here is from genome assembly GCA_964443915.1 of uncultured Pirellulaceae bacterium. Lineage (GTDB taxonomy): Bacteria > Planctomycetota > Planctomycetia > Pirellulales > Pirellulaceae > Anammoximicrobium. Next base: position 5,371 of record CAYUFW010000294.1, on the reverse strand, counting down.
TGAACAGCTTGCCATCGTAGTCCTTCAGCACCACCGTCGCCTTTCCCGCCGGGTCGATGCTCCACAGCTCGTTTTTCGCGTCCGCACAGGCCCACAGCTGTCCTTGACTGTCGAAACAGAGTCCGTTCGAGCGGCCGCAGGGCTCCAAGAACGTCGAGAGTTTGCCGTCGGTGCTCCACTTGAGAATCCGATCATTGGGCTGATCCGTGAAGAACACGTTGCCCGCCGCATCGGCTGCGGGTCCCTCGGTGAACTTGAACCCGTCGGCCAATTTCTCGACGTTCGCCCCCGGCCAGATGATGCCGCCGTCCGCGGCGAGCGCCGAGATGGAAGCCCACAGCAGCGAGATGGCAAGAACGGGGGCGGCACGGAATGGCACGTGAATGCGGCGAACTCGGCGGCAGTTGTGGTACACGGGGGTACCTCCTTGGGTTGAGCAATGGGTCGGATGTTGTCCGGGCGTCAAAGCCACGCCAGACCTACGATTGGCGTCGTTCGAGAAACAACTGTCAGGCCCGGCGACAGGTGAGCGGGAAGGCGCTAGCCGTCGGTGATATCGAGCGTCCGGCACCGGTGGCTAGCGCCATTCCGCTCACTTATGTC
>CAYUFW010000294.1:0-4758 GCA_964443915.1 uncultured Pirellulaceae bacterium | reverse complement strand
CCCGTCGCGGCGTCCGATACGCAAGACGCCCGGCACCCAAAGCCGGGAAGTCAAGGCGGGCAAGAGATATTCCGGCCGGTCGGTCGACAGGGTAGAATTGGAGGTGAACTGCGACTGACCGCCCGGCCCACCTTTTGACCAGGAGGAATGCCATGTCACACGGCAGCCCAACGATTCGCCGCTCCTGCTTGCTGCTTCTGGTTGGCTTGCTCGCGGTGCTGTGTTCCGGAACGGTCCAGGGTGACGACCGTGTAGAGGTGGCCCGCGTCAAGCCGCTTCAGGCGGTCGACGTCGCGGCCGACGTGCAGAAACTGGTCGAAGCCGACTGGATCGACAGCGACCGCCGGTTTGGGATTCAGGACACGGCGGCTCCCGCACCGGTCAAATCCGTGACGACGGTCGAGGATGCGGCGGGGGGCTGCGACGGCGTCAAGAACGGCTTGTGGGGGTTCCACGTGGCCAGCGGCGAGACGGACCCGTGGTGGCAGGTTGACCTGGGCAAGGAATGCCGCCTGGACCGCGTGGTGGTCTACAACCGCTGCGATTCGCGCGAGGGCCGCACGGCGAGTCTGCAAATTCTCGTCAGTTGCGAAGAATGCGTAGCCGACAAAGGGCAGTTCACCCAAGTCTACCAGCACGACGGCAAGCCGTTCGGGGGCGTGGTCGGAGCGCCGCTGGAGGTCCGATTCGCGGATCGTGAAGTCAGAGCCCGCGTCGTGCGTTTGCGGATTCCCGGACGCTGCTCGTTCGCGTTGGACGAGGTGGAGGTGTACGCCGCCGACAACCCGACCGTGAACGCGGCGTTGAACAGGCCGGCCAATCAGATCAGCGTCAGCCCCTACTCGCGGCCCGGAACCACGAGCGACGCGGAGTTTCTGCGCATGGGGTACAAGCCGCTGGCCCCCCGCAGCGGCGTCCCGGCGGCGGAAGCCGGCAGCCAGTTCACGCTGGCGCACACCCGGAAGATCGTCGAGAGCGCCCAGCAGTTGGCAACGCGGCTTCAGCAGAAAGCAGACCCCCAACGGTTGCAGCCGCTGGCGGCGGAACTGAAACAGGTCGCCGATCGTACGGCGAAACTGGCCACGGCGGCCGAGGTGCCGGAAACGGCGCGCCGCGAATTGTACTTCCAGGCCCGCAGCGTCAAACGGCGGATCGCGCTCGGCAATCCGCTGCTGGCGGACATCGACCGGTTGCTGTTTGTCAAGCGGCACGATTCGGTGGGCGTGTACCACATGTGCGACCAGTACTACGGCTGCAACGCCAAGCCCGGCGGCGGGCTGTTCGTGTTGGAGAATCCCTTCGGCGAGCATCCGCGGCTGGTCAATTTGCTGGAGAATTCGGTGGTCGAAAACGGCCGGCTCAAAGGCCAAAAGCTGGAAGGCGGCAGTTTTCTGTCGCCGGAGGTTTCCTGGGACGGTCAAACGATCCTGTTCGCCTACAGCCAGGCGGGAGCGTGGGAGAAGAACCGCGGCAAGGAGACGTACGTCTGGAATCCGGAATGCTCGTACCACATTTTCAGGGTCAACTCCGATGGCACGGGTTTGGTCCAACTGACGGACGGCGATTGGAACGATTTCGATCCTTGCGAGCTTCCCAACGGGCGGATCGCGTTTATCTCGGAACGCCGCGGCGGCTACCTGCGCTGCGGCCGCCACTGTCCGGTGTACACGACGTTCTCGATGCGCTCGGACGGCAGCGACATCATCTGCCTGAGCTACCACGAAACTCACGAATGGCATCCCAGCGTCACCAACGACGGGATGCTGGTCTATACGCGCTGGGATTACGTGGACCGCGACACGAACATCGCCCACCACATCTGGACGAGCTATCCCGATGGCCGCGATCCGCGCAGCTTCCACGGCAACTATCCGACCCGCCGCGAAGGCCGGCCGTGGATGGAGATGAACATCCGCGCAATCCCGGACTCCAATAAGTTCGTCGCCTCGACCGGCTCGCACCACGGCCACGAATTCGGGTCGCTGGTGCTGATCGACCCGCGCGTCGAGGACGACGGCGGCATGTCGCAGCTGACCAGGCTCACGCCGGACACGCCGTTCCCGGAGGCTGAGGGGCGACCCATCGCCCAGTACGCTCGCTACGGAACGCCGTGGCCGCTGAGCGAAGACGACTACTTGTGCGTGTACGACGCGAACGCCAAGAACCGCGGCGTGTACTGGCTCGACCGCTTCGGCAATCGCGAGCTGATCTACCGCGATCCGGCAATCTCCTGTGTCGCGCCCATTCCGTTGCGATCCCGTCCGCTGCCTCCCGTGATCCCGTCGGGCACGTCGCAGGCGGCCGAGGACAAACACTTGGACCGTCCGGCGACCGTGGCGGTGATGAACGTGTACGACGCCGATTTTCCCTGGCCGTCGGACACCAAGATCGAATCGTTGCGGGTGATCCAGGTGTTGCCGAAATCCACCGCCCCGCCCAACGTCCCGCGGATCGGCTGCGCCCAGCAGACCAACGCCCGCGCGGTGCTGGGCACGGTGCCGGTCGAGGCGGACGGCAGCGTGTATTTCGAGGCTCCCGTCGGCAAGACGATCTACTTTCAAGCCATCGATCAGCACGGGACCGCCGTTCAGTCGATGCGTTCCGCGACGTACGTACACGCGGGTGAACAGCTGACCTGCCAAGGTTGCCACGAGCGGAAACACGATCCGCCCAACCGTCCGCTGCAGCTGCCGCTGGCGCTGCGGCGCGCGCCCTCAAAGATCCAGCCCGACGCGGAAGGCAGCAATCCGTTCAACTACGTGCGCTTGGTCCAGCCCGTGCTGGACCGCCATTGCGTCGGCTGCCACCAGGAGAAGAAGGCTCTGGATCTGAGCGGCAAGCTGGGCGCGGCCAACGGCTGGACCCAGTCCTACGCCAGCCTGGCCGACAAATACGGGTTCTACTTCCACGTAACCAACGGCTCCGTCAACACCGGGGTCCACGGCGGCACCCGCACGATCGCCGGCCAGTTTGGCGCCCGCGCCGCGGGGCTGGCGAAGTACTTGGACGAGAGCCACTACGGCGTCGAGTTGCCGCCCGAAGACCGGCACCGGATTGCGCTCTGGCTGGACTGCAACTCCGAGTTCTACGGCTCGTACGAAAACCCGGAACTCCAAGCCCGCGGGGAACTCGTGCGGCCGACGCTGGAATGAGAGGAATTGCTGATGCTCGTCTACGAATCCGCGTACCGTTGGGAGGACGGCGTCTGTCTGGGTGAGGTACTCGACTTTCCGGGCACCGTCTCCTTTGGGAACACGCTGGACGAAGCGCGAGCGAATTTCGCAGGTGCCCTGCGTGACATGCCCGAAACCAATCTGCTTCGCGGCGAGCCGCTGCCTGTGCCAGACCCGAGTCGTACCGATCCGGCGGCGGAACTGGAAGAGCCGATCTACCTCGCTCTCCAGACCGGTCAACGAGTTTCCCTGCAAGTTGCCGCGGCCGTGCCATGAAAGACGCGACCTCATTCGGCACCACGTCACACTCGCCACGGCTCCCGTTTGGGTCGTCCCAGCAGACGCGAGGCGTCAACGTCGACGTTCCGTCTCGCGCGTATGCGCCCCGGGTTGGTCTTCCGTCTGCGCTGCCCGGCTTCGCCCCGGTTCCCTTCCGCTTCTCGTCCGGGCTTGACTTGGTTCATTTTTCCGCCGTTCACTTCCCGTTCGGCGCGACGGAGTTACTGGGTGTCTGCGGTTGGCCTGGGTGGTGCCGATCGTCGCGTCGCTTGGATCGGATCCTCCAGCGGCGAAAGCACAAGCCGGTGGCCCCACGGGCCGACACGACCGTCAAGATGCTCCGCGTCACCAATTGGTCCGTGGAGACGGCCGGGCCGTTGACGTAGTAAAGCATCGGTGTCAGGGCCAACATGGTCCAGCACGCGAATTCGATCCAGCCCAAGATTTCGTCGCGGCCGAGTTCGTGCGTCGCCACCTCCGTCTTTTCGTCGTCGTTCATCGCTCACCTCCCCTTTCGTCGGCCTCCGCGCGCCGTTTCAGCAAGGCCAGGTTCCGGCCGTAGATGACGCAATTCAGGCCCTGGGCGATGATGATGGGCCACGCCAGCAAGGCCCAGCCGTACAGCAACAGCAACACGCCGCCCAAGACGGACAACCACCAGAACACCACCGGGATCACGCTCGCTTTCGCCCTCTCCGACGCGATCCACTGGATGACAAACCGCAGCCCGAATGCGCCTTGGCGGAGGAACCCCAGCAGCAGGATGGGCAGCGAATTGTCGTTCGTGGGGACCGCGCCGCCGCACCGAGGACACACGAACGTGCGCGTGGGCAGCCAGGGTCGAGGGCGGTCCCCTTGGTTCACGTGGCCGTCTGGCCTTGGCGAAGTACGAGGCGCGGCTTCGGAATCGGGTTCGCGGACTTGGCCGGGGGCAATGTTCTGCGTCACCGGCGGGCGAGACCAGAAGGCAGCGGATGCCGTTAGGCCGCCGAGGGCGAACGCGCCCAGGATCAGGAAGTACTGGCGGACGTCGCCCGATCGTTTGCGGACAGCCTGCTGGACCGCGGACATGAGCCGATCCCCCAAGAATGGAATCGAGCGAATCATAGGACCGGTCGCCACCGCGAGTCAAGGAAGGGCGACCACGCCAGCGTGCGGGCAGGCACTGGGGAACCGCGTCCCGTGCGGCGTGCCCTTGATGCTGAGGCCGACGGCGACGGGAAAACGCGGGACACCGAACGGCGAGGCTTCTCCGCCGATTTTCGCAGAGCCTTTACTCTTCTAAATAGCACTCGTATCTAGTGGC
>CAYUFW010000293.1:0-10622 GCA_964443915.1 uncultured Pirellulaceae bacterium | reverse complement strand
CTCACGGTTCTGGCGGATTCCGTGGCAGGCCCAGGTTGTCCGCGAAGGCTTGGCCGGTCGCGGACGTCCGCTCAATAAAGACGGTGACCCGCGACACGCCGGCGCCGGTGGTGAAGTCGACCGTCTTGCGTTCCCAGCCTTTGTCCGCACAGCTCACCGTGGCATCCGGTCCGCCGTAGCCGCTGACGCCCAGGATGACCGGCGATTGCTCGTCGGTGACCTTCAGCCAACCCGACAACTGGTACTTCGTGTGGGGATGCAGGTTTTCGATCGTCTGTTCGACGCGGACCTTGCCGGACAGCTGCAGTTCGTGCTTGGACGTGCCCGTCTTTTCCGCCGCGCCGCGGCCGAAACCGTTGCCCCAGCCGTTGCCTTTGCCGATTTCGGCCTTGCCGGCTCCGCTCGCCCTCCAGCACTCCAGCGTTCCCAGTTCGAACGCCGCGTTGCGGATCGCGTTACTGAACGCGGCTTCCGGGACGTCCCATTTTACCTCGGGCGGACGCTGGAAATCGTGCCCGGCGCGCCACGGGGGCGGGCAGGCGCCCAGGTCCGGCGGGCTGTCGGCGGTGCCCTCGGCGACGCCCGGCAGCGGCACGCCCCGGCCGCGCGCCGGCGAGGTCGATGTGAGTTCAAAACGGCGCTGATCGGGATCCGCCAGACCCGGGTTCGGATCGATCAGGTTCGGTTGCGTCACGACGTGCGGGGGAAGCCGAAAGGGTTGGGCCGAAATGTTGTTCTGGAAGCGGCAGCCGAACATCTCGTTGCGGTGGCTGTGGTCGAACGTCGAGATGCCGCCGCTGCGCCACAGCGTGTTGTTGTAGCAGAGCATGAAGTACGCCGGATTGTTGACCTGCAGTGGCATGCCGCGCACATTCCAGACCACGTTGTGATGGACGATCGCGTTGTGGCTGCAATGGTCGAAGTAGATTCCGGCGGTGTGACCGTGGGCGAGGTTGTCATGGACCCAGTTGTAACGGATGACCGTGCCCATGAAGTCGGTATCGTGACCGTAGGTCATGCCCAGATCCGCCGTCAGCCAGCCGGCGTGCGAGAGGTCGTTGTACTGGATCAGGCTTTCCATCAGCCCGTGGACGGAGCAGACGTCGCGGCCGGAGTCGCGGATGGTGTTGTGGCTGATCAGTTGTCGCCGTCCGGAGAACGAAGCGACGCCGTTCCACTTGCCCGCGTAGTCGCCGTCGTGCAGGAAGCAGTTGATCAGCCGGTTGTCCTGGCCTTCCATGCGGAGCAGGCTGCCGGAGGCGTAGGCCAGTTCGCACCGGTTCAGTTCGATGTGGTGGCCGCGGATGAGCACGGTGGCTTGGTGGCTGATGTCGTTCACATAGGAATGGCCGAGGTACTGGCCGCGCAAGTTCTCGAACAGCAGGTGGTGGCTGTCCGCATCGGTCAGGATGCCGCCGGCGCGGAAGCCAAGGCCCGCCACCCGGATGTGCGCGCGGCCCGACAGGTCCATCGTGTAGCGGCGGCGTTTGGCTTCGATTCTCAAGGTGCTGGGGTCCTGGCCTCCGGGCGGTTTCAGCCACAGCCTCCGGGCTTGGTGATCGAGCCACCATTCGCCTTCCGCGTCCAGCGCCTGGCGGATGCCCATCAGCACGTACTCGTTGCCCTGGCGCGGCGTGTACCAGTTGTCGGGCTGCGGCTTGTCGAAGGTCAACGTCTTCGTCCGGACATCAAAGGCCGTCACCGTGGCGCTCCAGCAGTACCAGCGGTGGCCGCCGGCGCACCAGAGGACAGCGCCTTTCCAGAAATCGTCATCGCCGGGCAGCTGCGGATCGACGATCGTGTTCGGCGATCCGGAGGCGACGCGGGCGCGGGTCGGGGCCAGCAACGTGCCCTGGTTATTCGGCCAACGGGCCTCGGTCAGCATCGCCTCGCCGGCGAACAATTGGTTCTCGTCGGCCAGGTCCCAGGCCAGCGGCGCTTGGAACAGGCCGTCGCCCGCGGCTTCCCAACCGCCGACGGGATCGGCGCCGCTGAGCAGCACCGCTTCGCCGGCCTGCGATTCGAAGACGATCGGCGATTCCGCCGTGCCGTCACGCTGCGGCTTGAGCATCTCGCGGTACACGCCCCGGCGCAGGCGGCAAATGTCGCCCGGCCGGACCGCGGCGCAGGCTTGGGCGAGCGTCTTCCAGGGCCCATCGGTGCGGCCGGCATTGGCGTTGGCCAAGCGTCCCGACCAAGCGTCGTCGCCTTCAGGTGAGACGTAGTAGATGCTCTCGCCCGCTGCGGCATGATGGCAGCAGGCCAGCCATCCGAGCAGGGCGAAGAAGCAGGCGAACGCAGATGGCAACGGCAGGGAAGTGGCAGGTAGCATCGGAGGTGCTCCTCGTCTCGGCAGGAGGAAGTGGCAAGCACGGATCGGCATTCTGATCGCTCGCCGCGCCCGATGCAACCCGCCGGTGGACGAGTTGGAGGGCGGCACCTTCTGTGCGCGGAAGCCCAAGCAAGCGATCATTCCAGTGTCAGAGTCTCAGTCCGTCTCATGCGCGCGCCGTGTGCGCATCGTTGTGGGACGGATTGCCAATCCGTCCTACTCTGGTTGGGGCCGGAGGCCGCGTTAGCCAATGTTCGGTTTTCTTCCTGCTCACCGCGACGATGCTCCGAAACCGCGTCACGGGATGCCGGCCAGCTTCTTGACCTCCTCCTCCGGCCAGGCTTCGCGCACCAACAAGACCTCGGCCAACGCCCCCTGAAAAACCTCCGGACCGGTGTAGTTGGGGTTGCAGCCGAGGCCCACGTTCTTCGGCCCCGGCTCGTAGCTCGCCGGCACGGTGGCCCGGCCGACCGACTTGCCGTTGACGTACAGCGTCAACTCCGTGAACTTCTTGACCACGGCCACATGATACCACTGGCCGTTCTCGACGCGTCCGCCGGACAAGCGGCAACCGCCGCCCGGCTGTTCGATGGCCACCACCAGTTCCATGTCCTGGATCGAGACGCGCAGCGGATCGTTGACCGGCGCGCACCAAGCGGAGACGATCTGGTGCCAGCGGCGGCCGTCCATCGCCAGACCTTGCGGGCAGAGCCAGGCGGCGAAGGTGTAGGTCCGCAGAGGGAACTGCGGTGCGTCGTAGACCAGCTTCGTGGACTTGCCGTTGAAGGCCAACGCTCCGGCCGCCGCCCCGTCGCGGCCGGCCGCCGAGACCACGTCGGTGGCGACCAGCAACCGCCCTTCCTGCGGCTCCGCCGTGCCTGCCAGCGCCGCTCGAACCACCACGCCGTGCAGACTGGTCGGAACGCTCGAGTCCAAGGTGAACGACAGCGGGCCGTTGACCGCGCCGGCACGCCGGTCGCCGTGCCGCGATTCGACCTGCCAGTAGTATTTCGCGCCCGAATCCGCGGGCGCCGCCCACGTGAATTTCGGCTTCTCCAGATCGGTCTTGTGCAGCAGCACCGTCTTGAACTCCGCATCGGCCGCGATTTGTAGATCGTAGACCGAGCCGGGTTCTGCCGGGTTCCAGGCCAAGAAGACTTCTTCCACCGGCAACAGGGCGTTGGCTTCGGGATGTTTCAGATGAAACGGCGCCAGTGGCGCGTTGCGCACGGGCAGCCACGAACGGTACAAGGTGCCGTAAGCGCCCGCCGAGCCGAAATCGCACAGCACCACCGGCTGCCCGTCGGCCGCGGGTGTCGAAACGGCTATGATGGGGCCGAAGCGCAAGTCCTTCAGAAGCGGATCGTCGGCCCTCAGCAGTTCCAGCGGCAACGAGTCCAAATCCAGCTCCGGGATGTCGGCCGGGTCCATGGTGTTGTACTTCTGGTCGAACGTCAGCAAGTTCGGGCCGCGCAGCAGCGACGTGTTGAACTGCACGTGCTGGTCGCCGCGCACGGCCCGCACTCGCAGGTCGAGTTGCAGGACGATCTTGTCGCCCGGATTCCAGGTGCGGTCAAGCTTCAGATAGGTGCCGGCTTTCACCTTCTCGACCGGCGCGCCGTTGACCGTGACCGTGGTCTCGCGGGACCACTCCGGGATCCGCACCCGCAGCGGCAGGGCCGCCGCTTGCGGCGGGCGCACCTCGATTTGGACGGTTCCATTTCGCGGATAATCCGTCGTCTGGACGAACGTCCAAGTCGAACCGTCCGCCAGCTTGACCTCGGTCTTTCCCGGTCCGTAGTAGTTGAGGTACAGGCCGTCCTTTCCGCCGAGCACCGCCCATTGGCCGATCAGGCCCAGGCCGTTGGGGCCATTGACGCTGCAGCAGTTCAGTTCGGGCGTGCCAGGCCGTGCCTGGAACACGATGCTATGGGCGGACGCCAGCCGCTTCCCGTCCATCGGCGTGTCGTAGGTACACCACCGGCCGCTGGGATGTTGGTGCCCCAGGGCCGCGTTCCACGTCGCGTGCTCCAGCGCGTCGGCGATCCGGCTGTCGCCGGTCAGTCGCAGGGCCTCGACGCTCAATTCCATCCATGCCACCGTGCAACACGTCTCGATCGCACCCGGCTGGAACGGGTTGCCGACCGCCTGTTCACTGGTGCTGAAGCTGCCCGAGTTGTGTACGTCGGTGCGGTAGATGCTCCGCCACCAATGGACCAGTGAGTGCCGGTAGCTGTCGTCACCCGTGATGCGGAACAGTTCGGCCAGGCCGATCATTGGGTGCAGGCTTTCCCAACGCGGCTTGGGGGTCTGGTAGAACTCCACGCCGCGCAGCGCCATCCGGTGGTAGTCGCCCGCGGGCGGCTTCTGCCAGTCCTGCTCGATTTCGCGCATCAGCCGCAGGTAGGCGTCCTTCCTGGTCTGGCGGTACAGCAGGCCGAGGGCATGGATCACGGCCATGTTCATCTCGTGCGAGCCGGCGTCGTGGACCCGCTTGCCGGTGTCGAGGAAGGTTGCGCACATCAGGTCTGCCGCGCGGCACGCAGCCTTCAACGCTTCGGTATCTCCCCTGTCCTGATGCCACAGAACCATGGCCAACATGCAGTGGTAATGTCCCCACAAGTCCCAGCGGCCGAGCAGGTGATCGTCGGGAAACGGGCCGAGGTAGCCGTCTTTGGCCTGAGTCCGGATCAGTTCGCGCATGATCCGCTCGGTCACCTCGCGCAGCGCCGGATCATCCGACAGGCGGCAGATCAGCGCGCAGGACGTGAGGTACTTGCCGACGAATTCGCCTGCCCACGGGACGGGGTTTTCGTAGGGCGGCTGGCGGTCGCGCAACCGCATCATTTCGAGCATTCCCGGGTTGGCATCCGGAGCTGGGATCAGCCAGTTGCGAATAATGCCGTCCACGCGCGCCGCCATCGGCCCTTCCAAGGTCATCTGGATTCGCGGCACCGCCAGGTCGACCGCAGGCGGGCCCGCCGCCGCGTCACTTGCCTGCCCGAAGTTCACCGTCAGGGCCAGAAGCCCCGCAGACAGCATGAGAACGATGATCCGGCTCATGGGTAATCCTCCTTCCGTTGACCTTGGCGGCGATCTGGTCCGAATGGGGCCGTTGCTGGGATCGCTCGAAGACGGGCTTTCCAGCGTTTTGAGTGCCGACCCACGTACCGCGGCCGGCGCCCGGCTGGTTTTTGAACCCCGGGTCAGCCACCAAGTTGACCGGTGTCTCCGAGGCTACTGCATATCCTGCCGGCAGTATCGAAGCGAGCATTAGCAGAACGGCTCTCATTTGCATTCTCCATGCAGATCAACGCGCGGCCCTGATGGTCGTTGTGAGGTCGGCGCTCGACTCGCTTCGCACCGTGCGTACGGCAACGCAGGTGTGAAGGAAGTCCCAGCCATTGTCTTTCTTTCCGCGGCAGACGGTGTTGTCCGGCAGCTTTTCCTGAGTGACGGTCAGCGGCACGGAACTGGCCAGTCCCAGCGTACCTTCCGGCCACACAACCCGCCAGCGGCCGCCCTCGCCGCTGATCTCGGCCGGCTGGTCGGTGCCGAGGTGCCAGCGGAACAGCATGACGGCCGGCTTCTCGGCCGGTGCCGCCACGTAGTCTTCCACCACCAACTGGGATTGGTCCCAACTCACTCGCCTCCGCCACTGCTTCAGTCCGGGGTAGCACGCGATGCCGTCCACCGTCAGATCACCACCGCTCGCGTCAAGACGGCTGACGGTCATCGATGCGGGTGCCTTCCTTGGCTTGAGGCCTTCCACTTCCAGCACGTTATGCCCAACGACGGTGGAGTACAGGGTGTGGATCGCGGGGTTGTCGTAGCCGGGCGTGCCGGCTTCGATGAGCAGCGGCTTGCCGCGGACAATGTAGTTCACGTGGCCGCGATCGAAGTGGTCGTGGCCGTCCAGCGGGTGCCCGCCACGGACCCACACGCCGTCGGCGTCGTCGGCCCAACTGCTGCGCCAGTTCCCCCGCCGCGCAGGGCCGTCGTAGAAGGCAAAGCACGGCGGCACGTAGACCGGTCTCTCCGATATCGGCTGCGAGTCTCGGAGAGACTCGCCTACGTGGGGGAGCGTGGCTGTGCCAGCCAGCAGGCCCACCAGACTGTCGGTCGGACCGTCGTACAGGTTGCTCAGAGCCCAGCCCGCGGGTTGGCTCTGTGCGAAAAGGGCCAGAGTCTCGAACAGTTGCCGAGCGCCGCCGTCGCTGCGCGGCGCCCTGGCGCCGCCTGCGTCGAAGCAGTTGACCCGGAAGCGGCCGGGTTGCAGGTGATGCACGGCCCAGGTCGGGAAGCCGCGCAAAAAGGGATGCTCCAGCGCGCGAGCGTCGCCCTGCACGGCCATCGCATGGGCCGCGGCCAGCATCGAGCGGACGGTGAACATGGCGTACTTGAGCCGGCACGAGGCAATCGCGTCGGCTCGGCAGCAGCAAGCGGAACGTATGCCGATGACCGCCATCCACATGCTGCTGGGCCAAGTCCTGAAAGGCGATCCGAACGAACAGCCATACGCGCACCCGTATTACTGGGCTCCGTTCGTCTTCTACGGGGCGGAGGAGGCGGTGTGATGGAATGGAAGGTCGCGCACGGAAACCCGAAGTCGTCAGTCGTCGTCCATATCCGGGAAGAGGGGCAGCGATTTCTGCGGGGGTTTCTTCGCCTCAAACGCGGTTCGCTTGGCGTCCTCGAACCAATCGAGAAAACGGGTCTTGCGATCCTGATTGGGAAAGCTGATCCGCAAGACTCGGCCGGTGAACGTAACGACGTCTTCGAAGCGGTCCTGGCTGTACTCCTGAATGCGTCGCAGGACACTGTGTCGAACCAAGTCGCGCATGCCCTTCTGGCGACGACGTCCCAAGAAGCCGAAGACACCGTCCGTCATCTCAACGAGGAGTGACTCGGCCGAGCACTCATACGCGGCAGGTGGGGCCAGCCGATGACGCTCGGAGAGCAGCAATGCGTGAACCTGATCGATCAAGCACTGGCGCAGCAAGTCCTGCCTTTCCTTGTCCGGGTAGTCTTCCACGGAGTAGACCAGCAACAGCGGGGTAGGGTCCGTATCCGCGTCCAAGTCGCGCATGACGGTCGCGCCATCCTCGTCGACCGCCACGTGTCTCTTGAAGGCTTCATCCCACGAGTAACGCAGTTCCCGGTCAACGACCGACAGCCCGTGCGTGGAATGCAGGCCCGCCTCGAACCCCTCGTCGGAAAGCTGCTGCGACAGCGTGTCCAGGCAAGCATGCATCAGATCGCGATTGCCTTCCGGCACCAGATAACATAGCAGGCAAGACGAAAGGGGAGCCATCACTTCTGCGAACGCAGGGCCCGTGGCCAACAAGTGGCCGCGTGCCTGCTTCGAATTGTCGCTGTCCGGTGAAAACGAATCCGCTTTGGCCTCGAAGTAGAGCGCATGACGATCCGCAGCCCGGCCGAGAATCACTTCCGGTTCAGGCTCGCGACTGATCGCCAGCCGCGATGCGTCGATCGCGCTCATGCTCTCCTGCGGAAACTTGAAGGGGTGTTCGATGTAGATCAAGCGGAATCCCAGCTCGTGATAGACGGGTCGCACCACGAAGGCATCATGTGGCTGTTCCTTGGCCATCCACAGCAGGAGGTTGAGTTGGACCAACGGGTCGCGAATCAGGCTGTCGTGGTTCATCAAACGCGTCTCCTGTTCAACGTTCCGTCCCCGTCTTCCCCGGTCCTCGTCGGCCCCGCGGAGTCCATCAGTTCGTGAAACGGGGTGGCCCCCAGCCAGACTTCGACTTTCGGGCAAACGTACCGCTGCACGTTGGCCACCAAGCGATGGAACGTGTTGCCGCAAGTTCCCTTCGGAAGGATCGCCACCAATCGCGATTTCGTCATTTCCAGGTTGATCGGCTGCCACAGATGCCGATCCGCGCCGTAGACGTGGAATTTCGTCGGGCCGAGACGGATCGGATTGCCCCACAGCCGGAAGACATTTCGTTTCCGGAAGGCAAGGCTGATCCATCGATCGAAAGTGGCCGCCGAAAGCGGTTCCTTGAATTCGACGATCAACGGCACGCCCTTGTGACTCGTACGCGTGGTTGCCGAAGGTTCGTGTTGCTCGAAGGCGAACCAGGCGGATTGCTCCGTACGTTCCAGAATCGTCTTGTAAGTGCGATAAAGGTACCGCACCATGTTGCGGTGGTCTTCGAACGTGTCGGCCCGGTTGGTGATTCGCCCTTCCTGGTAAAGGTCATGGCTGCCATGTCCCACGGCCGACGGAATCCGCAATCCGTACAACGAATTCAGTGGAACGTACGTGTCCTGCAACTTCTCCAGCACTCTTCGGATCGGGCCGATGCGGTCCTTGATCTCCGAGCGGACCGTGCGTCGTTCGAGTTCAGGGCGATCTTCGTCGAGGTCTTCGTCGGCCGTTTCCTCCTCCTCGTCGTTTTCCGTCGCCAAGACCTCATCGGCCGGCATGTCGAACACGCTTTCGTGCCGGAATACCAGTTTCCCAAACCGATCGTCACCCCGCTGGGACACGTCACGGTTCCAGAGACTGTGCAGGAACTGGCTGGTGAACCACGTGCAGTCCAAGTCCGGCGACTGGGCCACCCAGCGTTCGACGAGCCGCTTGGCCACGTCGGCGGCGTCGGCCGTGTAGTACGCAAAGAACCGTTCGTCGTAACGCTCGACATACCCCACGGTCCGGCGTTGCGGCCGAGTGTCGCCGTCGCGTTCTTCCCACACCCGAACCTCGTGGAATTCGTCGTCCAGCGTTTGCGTCTCGGCGCGAAGTTCCCGAAGAATCTCGGTAGGAGACCGGGGCACACGACCGCTGCGAGCGGCCACGTGCTCCAGGAGAAACGTCTTGACCAGGGGGCTTCGGGTGCGCCGGCTGTCCAGGCCCGCCTTCCCTTCTTCCCTCATCCCGTTGAAGAAGCGGTAGACGTCAAAGCGGTCCTTGGGGCTGTGGGGAACGATGGGCGGTGCTTTCATTGCGTCCTCAGTAATCGGCGAATGCCGGGGATACTAACCCGTTGCCTTCAAGTGTACCAGATCCAGTCACCAAGTGCATTCGGGCCTCAACACAAAATGCCTTCCTTCCATGCGGGCGAAGCTTCGCTGTTGTGGTACAATCCTGCCCACGGCTGCGAGCAAGGAGACCATTGATGCCGCAAAGTCCAGAGAACTCAGGAACCTCGTTATCCATTGCCCAGACGCTCACGTGTCCGAGTTGCGGGCGGGCGTTTGAGGCCGAGGTGTGGCTGATCGTCGACGCCGTCCAACGGCCCGACCTGCTGGCGCGGCTTCGCGACGGCACGCTGCACGACGTGCCCTGCCCGCACTGCGGCGCGGAGGGGCAACTGGACGTGCCGCTGCTGCTGTACCGGCCCGACGCCGAACCGCGCGTCCTGTTTTCGCCCGCCCAGCAGACGGACACCGATCAGACCCGGCACCAGGCGATGCAGTTGGTCGAAGCCGACGGCATCTCGCCGGAAGATCTGCTGCGAGCGCACCAGGCCGCCGCCGGAATGCCGCCGGAACTGCGCGAGGTCTTGGCTGAATTGGCCGCCGACGGCGTCGAGATCCGTTCGCCGGAAGATCTCGAGCGGGTGCTGTCCAAACGGCCGGAGTTACAGGCCCGGTTGGCAGCGGCTATGTCGGCCCCCGGCCGCGGATCGGATGTCCCGCCGGAATTCCGCGCAGACTTGCAGCAGGCCCAGGAAGGCGAACAACGGTACCTGCGGCGGGGCGACGCCGCGGGTCTGGACGCCGCCGCAGCGGCCTGGCAGCGGATTGTCGACCATCCCGGCTTCGTCGGCTCGGATGCCCGTTTCCAACTCGGGGTTTTGAACGACGCGGGCGGAGTGTTCCTGCGCCGGTACTGGGCGCGTGGTCTTCAGGAGGACTTGAACCGCGCCCTGGCCCTCTGGCAGCAGGCGGTCCAGCGCACGCCGCCGGACTCGCCCAACCTGCCCTCCCTCCTCAACAACCTGGGCACCGGCCTGCGCGACCGCTATGCCCGCACGGGTCGGCTGGAGGACATGGAGGAAGCGATCCGGGTCTACCAGCAGGCGGTCGCACGCACGCCGCCGGACTCGCCCGACCTGCCCTCTTTCCTCAACAACCTGGGCACCGGCCTGCGCGACCGCTATGCCCGCACGGGTCGGCTGGAGGACATGGAGGAAGCGATCCGGGTCTACCAGCAGGCGGTCGCACGCACGCCGCCGGACTCGCCCGACCTGCCCTCTTTCCTCAACAACCTGGGCACCGGCCTGCGCGACCGCTATGCCCGCACGGGTCGGCT
>CAYUFW010000292.1:1936-10654 GCA_964443915.1 uncultured Pirellulaceae bacterium | reverse complement strand
GTCAGTGGCGTTACGGGCAACGTCGAGTATGAATTGCCGGCTTACGGACCCAGCTACACGGGCGGCACTCGGGTGGCCGTGGCGGATCTGACGCGGGATCCAACGCGTAGCGGGGACGATCTGATCATCACGGCCCCGGGCCGCAACCAGTTGCCGGTGATCAAGATCTTTACCGTCGAAGGCAATCCCGTTCCGGGTTTTGGGAACTTCCTGGCTTACCAAACTACGTACAACGGGGGGGTTCGTTTAACCGTGGCCGATGTCAATGGCGACGGCAAGCCCGACATCATCACGGTGCCCAGCTACGGGGTGGCCGACGTGCGGGTGTTTTTTAACCGGTACGACGCCTCCAACCCGACCAGTCCCGCGTTCTCGGCGACCCCGGACATTTCCTTCAAGGCGTTTTCCAAGGCGATCACCGGCGGGTCGGTCGTCTCGGCCGGCGACATGGGACGCTGGACGGGAACGACGTTCGTCAACACTCCGGACGGCAAAGCGGAGATCGTGGTCGGAACCGGATCAGGCATCAAGGCAACCGTGACGGTGTTCGATGTTTCCACGGGCACGGCGCGGCCGGTCCGCTCGTTCTTCCCCTTCACGCAGGTCAACACCAATTTCAAAGGCGGAGTCTCGCTGGAAGTCGCCAAAGTCAATGCAGATCCGATCCCGGATATCATCGTGGGCATGGGGGTCAACGGAACCTCGCGCATCGAGGTGTGGACTTGGAGTAATACGCCGAATCCCAGTCTGGCCTTGGCGGGCGCCATTCCCAACGCCTTCTTGGGGCCCAGCTACCGGGCGCCCGTCGATGTGGCCGCGATGATGGACAGCAACGGATTCGCCGAGACGATCGTGGCGGTGCAGGGTCCGGGCGCGTCCACGCAGCAGATCCGCCGCTTCGACATCGTCAGCCGCTCGCCGCTGGTCTTCCAGCCGGATACTCCGCTGTCCAGCTTCCCCGGCCCGTGGTTCATCGCCACCAGTAGGAATTTCACGTCGACCTCGGCCGGCCCGCTCAATTTGCGAAGCGCTGACCCGTTCGACGAGGACGCCTCGCCCAAGTTCTTCGTTGTCGACGATCGGGCGAACAACGTCTTCCATTACGGCGAAATGGGCAACCACCAGAGCGATCGCGATTTCGCACCTGGCCAGATCAAACAACGCGGAATCACGACGACGGCCGATGGCAGCCGCGTGTGGACCGTCGATGCGAAGAAGGTCGTGCGCGCCTTCGATGCCGACGGCACCCTGCTGGGCTCGTGGACCGCTCCCAAACTGAAGTCGCCCAGCGGTATCGCCACCGACGGCGTCAACATCTGGATCGTGGACCAAAAGGCGAAAAAGGTCTATCGATTCGACGGTGCCGCCGAAGTGACGTCCGGCAGTCTGAACGCGAATTCGTCGTTCAAGCTAAACAGGAAGAACACCAAGGCCGAGGGCATCACCACCGACGGCCAGCGTCTGTGGGTGGCCGATAACGGAAGCAAGCAAGATCGCGTGTACGTGTACGATGTCACCGGAAAGAACCTGGGTTCATGGATCATCGACTCGGTGAACGCGATGCCCACCGGGCTGACGATCGATCCAACGGAAGCCAGTGAGAGCATCTGGATCGTGGACGGGCAGCAGGCGGCGGTTTATGAGTATCCGGGTACCCGCAACGCCGTGTCGGGAAGTAACTCTGCCACGGATGTGTTCGCGCTGGCGGCCGGCAACACGGCCCCGCGGGGAATCGCCGATCCCGATTTCAGTTTGCTGCCGACTCGCACGGTCGAGGACGTTGGTCAGGAAGCGGCGGACGCGGGATCGGGATCGCCCGCCGCGGCGGTCAACGCCGTGTTTGCCCAAGTTGCCTCCGAGGCTGGGCCTGCCCGGTTCTCCCCGTTGAGCGATGCAGGTCCAGCCAGGTTGGCAAGCCCCGCGGCTTCGGAGAACGCTCGCGTCCGTGCTGATCTCCTGGCCGCGGCGAGTGTGGATTCGTTGCTGGCAACCCGCACGCGAGAGACAGTCCGGGCAGACGATCCCACGACCGATCTGCTGGCCGATCTGGCGACCCGACGAAACGCTTCGCCGGAGCAGGATCGGCTGTTCTCCGATCTCCGTTGGCTGGATTCGTTCGCCCTGCTGTAGTCAGTACCGTTCGGTTCAGCACCGGGGGGGGCACGCCACCCCGCTCGCCAAATGGGTTGCGGGCGTCAGCCCGCGTTAACATCTTCTACCAGCGCGCTTCGACGCCCAAGTTAACGCCGTGCAGGAAAACACCGCCGGTCCGGTCGAGTTGCTGGCCGGCGTCGATGTCGGCGCTGAAATCCAGTTGATCGGGCGCCAGGGCCAGTCCGCCGATCCACATCACGTTGTAGCCGGCACGCAGGTTCCAGACGTCGTTCAAGCGGAACAGACCCGTCACGTTCAATTCGCCCATATAGGCGACCGCCGACCCTGAATCGCCGATCCGTGAGCGCAACTCGAAGTCGGGGTAATCGATGATTTCCTGGTACTGCTGGGCATCGTTGTAGAAGACTCCCACCTTGCCGCTTGCTTCCCAACCCAGCCGGTTATCCCAGCGCCGGAGCCGGGCGCCGATCTGAGGCCCGAACAGATTGTTCCGAGTACGGAGGTCGTAGTAGCCGCTCTCCGTGCCGAATCCGCCGCCGGTCTGCTCCAAGTCGCGCTGGGCGTCGATGCGCAGCCGTTCGGCCACGCTCAGGTAACGTAACCCGACGAACCACTCGAACGTTTTGCACCGCGTGTTGCAGCAATCCGTTTGTTTGGGATCTTCCCCGCCTTTGCCCTCGCAGGTCGTGCAGCAGCCCGTGCAGCAGACCAGATTGAGTTCGCCGCTGTGAATCTCAGACGAATAATCGATCCAGATCCGGTCCATGTCGCTGAAGACATTGGTCCCAAAACCTAAATCATCGGGAAAAATCAGGATGGTATTCCCGTCGGGAGGCACGAGAAACGCCCGCGACGTCGCATCGCACAATCCGAGGTAGCCGGCTTCCAGCGCCCAGCCGCCGTGCAGACGGAATCCTATGAGGCCGCGAAAGGCCGGCTCGAAATCAAAGTCTAGATCCCTCGTCGAAAAAAACGTTTCCTGTCCGAACATGCCCAACGAATCGATCAGCGGTTGGTCGTCGCTGCAATTGCTGCGCTGGAGGAACAGGAACTCGCCGTAGCCGTAAACGCGCGGGCATGGCGAGCAGGTCGAGCAGACCCCCTTCTGGCCGGCCGCCGCCCACGGCTCGGGATCTCCGTACGGCAGCGGACTGGCAGGTGCCGGCAACGGCTCACCCGGCGTGGAGGGATCCTGCGTACAGCTGGCCCACACCGATGTAGCGGTCGCAGGCCGAGGCTCCAGCGGCGTGTAGGGATCCTGCACCGAGCTGCCCCACAGTGAGGGAGCGGTCGCAGGCCGAGGTTGAGGCTCCATGAGCGTGTAGGGATCCTGCGCGAAGCTGCCGCCGCAGGACACGGCCGTCAAGAGCAAGAACGCAACGCGACTGAGGAAACGATCGATAGTCATCGGCACAGACTCCACGTGGGAACAAAACGCTGGGCGGCGTACAAATTGCGATGTTGGCCATCCTGGCGCTATGCCCGCCAATCCGACGAGAGTTCTATCGTGCCGGTTGGAAGGTTCGATCTCCGTAATCGGCGTTCTCTTCGAGCAGGCAGTGGGAAGCAGGCAGTGCCTCGCGCCTGGCCCACTCGGAAAGTCGGCCTTCCACGATGCCACATCGGCCAGCCGTGCGGCCCGACCCCACGAATTCGCGGCACGGCGCTAAAGATGATCCGTAAGCCGCATTCGTTGCTCCGGGCAAATCGCGCACGATTCGGAGATTCGCCTAGAGCGTCGCCGCCGCGCGATTCGGCGCAATCCGTTCACCGTGCCTTTCAAGAGGGCGGAAAAAGGGGACGCTCCGGCCTCGCAGGCGGCCGCGAAAGCACTGAACCGCAGCCAATCCGTGCCGGAACGGCGCGGACTTGTTCCGGCCTACTCCCACGCACAGAGCGAATCGACGTAGGCGGCGGAGCCGTCGCGGACCCAGATGTCGAGTTGGGCCTGTTCCTTGAGTTGCTGGCCGCGCAGCCGGGGGACGACGACGAACTGGCAGGGAACCTCGGCCAGGCTCGTCATGTCGCCCCACAGCTTCTCGAACTGGGCCACGGGGAAGATGTCCTCCTGGCCGTGCCCCCAGCGTTTCTTGACGTCTTTGAGCGTGATGTAGGTGGGCAGCCGGTGACTGAAGCGGCGAATCGCAGCCGTCACCTTGGGCTCGCCCGTCAGGTCGCTCCGCGTTAGGCCGAACGCCTCCAGCAGACGGTCGATCGTGATCCACGTGGTCATCGAGTTGTAGTAGCTCAGGCGGAACTCGTCTTCTTCGCGCGGCATGGCCAAGCCTTCGACCAGACGCACGCGACCGCCGACCCGTGCCAGGCCGCCGCCCCGATCCTCGATCCGTCGCGGGATGACCTCGAACGTCAGGCAATCGCCCCCACGAACGTGCTGCCCCAGCAGACCCGGATCGACGTCCGCGCCGAGCGTATCGACGTTGTGCAACATCAGGTACTTTAGTTGCGGCCGGTCGGCCAACAGCTTGGCGAGCGTCCCGTTACGAAGCAGGTTCGGAATTTCGAACCAATGTCCGGTGGGGTGCAGGCACTGCAGCGGCAGGTTGTCGGTGTAATCGCTGCCGCCGACGACGGACTCGGCCCAGCCGATCAGCGAGGCGTGCAGGCTCTCGCGCACCTTTTGCGCCTGGATATCGAGGATCTGCTGGGGCATCTCCTCCCAGGCGAACCGCAGGTCGCGGGGCATGGGCACCATCCGCAGTCCGACGCTGCGGCCGGGCGAGAGGAGCAGCGGACCGGTACTGTCGTCGTCGCCGTGTTCCTGCAGGAAGCGCGCGATGGGCTCGTGCGTCAGGTAGCTGGTGGAAATGATGTAGGGCAGTTCAGCGCCAAAGACCGCCGCGATGCGACGGGCCTTGGCCAAGTGGACTTCGATGAAGTTGCGGTACTTGCCCTGGAACCGGCAGAATGGGTGCAGGGCCTTGACCACGCCTGCCCCTTGCGTCCAGCGGGTTCCGGCGCCGCCGGCCAAGGCCAGGGCCGCCACTTCGCCGGCGGCCAAAGACTCGGCGCCACAGCGCCGGCAGTCACTCTCAGTGGCCCCGCCGGACGACCAGTCAACGACATCGTCCCGGCCCGCATCCTCGACGACGGTGCTGGCCGGAAGACGGTTGTGGGCCAAGCCGATCCGGCCGGCGCGTAGGTCCGCGCGGATCTGCTCGTGCAGTTCCGGATCGAAACCGTTCTCGGCCAGGATTTGGTGCAGGCCGGGTTGGTCGACTTGTTCCTCGGTAGGCGGCGGGAAGAGGGCACCGAGCACCAGATCCGTCGAACCGGCCAGCCGCGGATTCGTCCGGCAGGCGGCCGCAAATTGCGCGATCTCGTTGCGGACCGCCGGGCTCAGTTGTTGCACGTCCTGCCGAAGCCATTGGTTGGCGCAGATCGCGTAGTAACCCGGCGGCATCAGGGCCTCCTTCCCCTGCCACTGCTCCGCTGCGGTCCCGCCGTCGTTGATGGCGAAATCGTAGACCACCGGCTCCATGGCAAAGGGCAGAGCGCTGTGCAGGCGCCGCTTGGTCGCGCGCATCAGATCCTGCAGGAAGTCCTGGGCCTCGGCCTTGCGTGCGGGATCGACGATGAAGCCCATCCCGCCCCCGGAGATTCCGCCCAGCATGAGGAAGCCCCAGTACGCCGGGCCGAACTTGGATCGCACCTGTTCGATGAGCGTCTCCGTGTAGTGGTTCGAGGCCCAGGGGATGATCGTCTGGATCGGGCCGCAGAAGTTCTGCGTCGTGGCGCGGGCGATCGCGTGGACGTCGCCCAGGCACAAAGCCGCCTCGATGGACCGCATCACGGCCATGGCCCGCTGCCGCGCCTCCCACTCGGCGGGCGAGCGGAGCAGGTACTTTTCGGTCACCATTTCCAGGATCGGGCCGACGTTTTGGGCCATGCCGCCGTGGACCAGGATGAAGCTGTCGCAGATCTGCTGCCGGGTCTGGCGGCTGACTTCGGACTCGGTGTAGATGTGATGATCGGGCAGCAGCCGCCCGCGGCTGATGCCGAACTCCGGATCGCCCTCTCCGGCGATCCGTCCTTCGATCATTTTCATCCCCGGCCAGATGCCGCCGGAATCCTGCCAGCCGCCGCCGGACCCGCCGAGCCACTCGCCCAGGATGGCGCGGGCCGCGACCAGTTTTCGTTCCGCTTCGCTCAACGGGCCGGTCAGCGAGTCGATTTGCGACGTCGCCCTCATGCAAGCCGTAATGATCGCGGCCAGCAAATTCGTCGACACGGCCAGCCGCGAGCCCTTGGGGATGTCGTTCACCTGGCTGACAATTTCCAGCCCCAAGCCGGGGCCGATCAGCCGCGTCAGGACGTCGGCCAACTGCTGCCCCGATCCCTCCAACCCCGGCGGCACGATTCCTGCGGCAATCACGGCGGCCTTGAGCAAGCCCAGGTAGTCCTTGGCGAAATCGAACACTTCGCCCAGCGTGGTGACGTCCGCCTTGCAGCGCAGATCCACGCTCACCAAGCGCAGCACCGGCTGGTCGATCACGCGCAGATAGACCTCGATGGGCGGTCGCGGCTGCGGATCGCGCCCGCGGACCCCCAAGTCCACGGACACGTTCAGCACCCGCGCCCCTTCGGGGAAGTCCATGCCCAGGAAAAAAATGTCGCTCCAGCCGCTGTGCGACAGGTCCATCCGGACCGGCGTGCGCTCGACCAGGATCGGGAACGGAGCGGCCGGGCCGCTGCGCTCCTGCAACTCGCGGCGGACTTTCAGCGGGTGGTCGGCCGGATGCCCCGTGCGGAACATCCACTGGTTGCCGCGCACCGCGCGAACGCTCCGCCGCACCTGGTCCGCCAGCGTCTGAAATCCCAAGGCTTGATAGGCAGCAGCCAGCGCACTGGCGATGGCGTCGCTGGGGCCCTCGCGGTGCTGCGTCGCCAGAAACTCCTCGACGGCCTCCTCGAACCGCCGGTGCAGCAGCCGCTCGTAACCTGCGAACGGCACGCGCGTCCGCGCGTCCGGCGGCAGCTTGGACGGCAAGTGGTAGCGGTAGATGGAGCAGAGGAAGAAGATCGCCCGCACCCGCTCGTACAGGTTTTCGCTCTCCCGCCGGAAGCCATCCAACTGGCAGGCCGCGTCCAGCAGTTGCGCCGCGTCGGCCGTGCGGCAGAAGCCGTCCAGCGAGCGGTTGCGGACTGCGGGATCGTTCGTCGTGATGATCGCAATCAGTTCGTGCGGCATGGCGAAGATTCCAGCACTTGGTTAGTAGTGCCGCCTTGAGGCGGTTCTTTCCCTTCCAGCCGGGCAGCTAGACCGCCTAAAGGCGGCACTACGAACGGAAGCAAGTCCACATCCGTCTCAACGGGCAGAAAGCAACTCGACCAGTCTGGTCAGGACCTCGTCGCGGTCGCGGCCGTTGAGCGCCAGGGCCAATTGGGCGGTAAACACGCCGTACTTGACGCCGATGTTGTAACGGGCGCCGTCCAGTTCCAGGGCCAGGTACCGCTCCCGCTGGGCCAATTGGGCCAGCGCCGGCGAGAGCATGATCGGCCCGCTGTCGCTCCGGGCGGCCGCGATCGTTTGCCCCAGCAGATCCATGACGGCCGGAGTCAGCACGTGCATGCCGAACAGGCACAAATAATGCCCGGCGCGGAGACCGGGCACGATCAAGTGCTGCTCGGCCGTGGTCGGTGTCGGTTTTTCCAGCACGCTTTCGATCTGGTAAAATCCGGGCTTGCCGGCTACGGGCGAGCCGCCGACGGCGCCGTAGTACTGCAACATGCTCTCGCGCGTCGGCTGGACGGCCGAGACGGCGGATTGTTCTTCGCGCGCCGCTCGCACCAATTGCTCCGCACACCGCTGCGGCTGACGGCTGACGTACAGGTGGTCGCTCACCAAGTGGACAAACGGTTCGTCGCCGACAAACTTGGCCGCGCGGTGCAATGCCTCGCCGTACCCGCGCGGCACGGGCTGCTCGACAAACACGAGCGAGCGGGCGTGCTCTCCGGCGGCTTCGCGATAAGCCTCCTGGCTGCCGCCGCGGACGACGATGCAGATCTCCTCGACGCCCGCGGACAGGACCTCTTCGACGACGATCTGCAGCGCGGTTTTCTCGCTGCCGTCGAGATCGACAACCCGCTGCAGCGGCAGACGCTCCTGATGGGGCCCGGCCGCCGTAATGACTGCTTTGCGAATCCGGAACATGAGTCCTCCAGGGAACGGAGAGCGGTGGAACCCGCGAGTTCATTCCAAGCTAGTCGACGTTCGCCGGGTTGGCAATGCGCCCCTGGGCCGATCCTCGGCGGCGCATGTGACAAGGACAATTCAGCCGTCATAACCGGCGTCAACTACGCCTCCAGGAACGAACGCCAGCTTGCCAGCAGCGAATCCACGTTCGAGGGCCGGGAGGGTTCGGGAGGCGGTCAGCGGTCGCCGCGTCCGCGGTCCTGGACGAAGTCCGACGGGAAATCCAGAAACCAGTCGTTGCCGGAGCCGCCCCACAAGGTGTCGGAGGCCAGGTCGTCGTGTACGGTCGTATCCGGGTCCAAAACGAAGCCGCCATTCAGCCCGCCGCCGTGGCTCAAGCGTTCGATGCGGGCGGCCCAGGAACGGCGCGACGTCGATTCGGCCAAGAG
>CAYUFW010000292.1:0-1915 GCA_964443915.1 uncultured Pirellulaceae bacterium | reverse complement strand
CAGCAGAGCGTCATCGTTCGCATCGTGCTCCATCCCGCCGCCGATCAAGATATCTTCGCTGGCCGAACCTCGCAGTTGGTCCTGGCCCGCGCCGCCGAACAGCAGATCCTTGCCTTTGCCGCCGTCCAGTTCGTCGTCGTCTTCCCCGCCTACCAGCACGTCGTGGCCGGAGTCGCCGAACAGGCGGTCCCGGCCGGCCTGGCCGTACAACCGATCGTTGCCGGAACCTCCGTACAGCGCATCGTCGCCGCCCCGGCCCCACAAGCGATTGGCGGCGGAGTTGCCGCGGATCAGGTCGGCGGCGTCCGTGCCGATGACGTCCTCGCAGGTGCCCTTCAGGGCCAGCAAGGCAGTTCCCGGAACCGCAAGCTGCCGCTGTCCTTTGGCCTTGTTCAAGTCGATGGTGACTCCGCCAGCGCCGACCGCGGAGAAATCCAGCGTATCCACACCCGACTTGTCGGCAATCGTGACGGGCACGTCGAATTCGGAGACCGCATACCAGTCGTCGCCGCCCAGCCCCTCGACGCGCACGGTTGCGACCGCCGTGAATTCGATCCCCACGTTGTCCGCCTCAACGGCCGCGTCGATGCGTCCGGCGCGGACCCCGAAGACGTCGGCCGCGACCGTTCCGCGGACCACCAGCGTGTCGGCCGTTGTGCCGCCCCCCCCGTCGAAATGCACGCTGCGCGGAAGGTAGAAGCGGCCGCCGGCAGTGAAATCCACCGTCAGGGTGTCCGCCTTGTTCATCACCCCCTGGATCGTCAGCGATTGGACCGAGGCGAGCGGTTGCTGCCACAGCACCCGCCGCTTGCCGCTGTCGTAAACCTGCAAATCGTTGTTGCTGCGCCGCAGCACCAGGCTGTTCTTGCCGCGGCCCTCCGGCGCCGGGACGACGGGATCGTGCGTCGTCGTGTCGTCCTCGACGACCGCGACCGCGCAGCCCTCCAGGCCGGGCGCGCCCAGGAGCACCGTCGCCGTCCCGTCCGCCAGGTCGGCATCGGCGGCGGCGCGCACCGTGACGGTCTGAGGCTGATTCCAGTTGTTGGCAGTGAACGTCAAGCTGGCGGGAGTCCAGGTCACATCGGGATCGCTCCCCGGCTGACCGGTCAATGCAACCGTGACCAGGGACGCCGGCCGGGCACTGAGGCTGACCGTGAACTGTCCCGCGCCGCCCTCGACGACCGTCAGCGTGTCGGTCGAGACGAGCAAGGCGGGGGCAGGGGCCTCCGGGCGGAAATCGACTTTGACGTTCTCCGCTGCGATCGACACGCCGCCGACCACTAGAGGATTCGCCAACTCGCCGCCCGCAGCGGTGATCGTGTACGTGCCCGGCGGAACCTGCAGGGCGTAACCGCCGGACGGTCCGGTCGTCGTGACGTACTCCGCGCCGCTGTCCGTCGCCCGCGCGGTGACCGTGACGTCGCCCAGGCCTTCGCCGATTGAGTAGAACTCGTCCGCGACCACCGCATCGGAGAAGGCCACGCCCGTCAGGAAGGCATGGCCGGCTCGCTTGCCGAAGTCCTCCGTCAGCATGGCGGCGTTCCAGTTCCTGCCGCCGCTGGTGAAGACCCCCGCCCGCACGCCCGCTCCCAACTCGCGGAAGTTCGCATTCAAGATGTTCCAGCGGTGACCCGGACTCTGGAACAGGCCGGCGTGCAAGTCGTGTACGTATTCCGTCAGGTCGATGGCGCCCGTGGAGCCCTGCCAAGCGATATTCTCGCCCCATGTCGAGGGGACGTACCCGGCGTCGCGGACGCGGTCCCCCGGATCCTTGCCGTCCGGGTTGCCGTGCGCCAGCCGGCCAGCATCGCAAACCTCCCGCCGGTTGCAGGTTCCCATGGGTTCTTTCCGTTGCCCGAGAGGAAGTGTAGCATATCTCGGGGCCACGAGAAGACCGAATTTCCGGCTGCTTCGA
>CAYUFW010000291.1:0-10716 GCA_964443915.1 uncultured Pirellulaceae bacterium | reverse complement strand
GGGACAGCGAGGAAACGGCGGTGCGCGTGCGGGCCGAATCGGTTATCCAATTCATCACGCCGTTGAGCGTCTTCCGCCCGGACTTGCTACTCTCCGCCGACGAGCCGGCATTCACGGACTCGCGGCACGGACACGTGCTGGGATATCTGTGGTACGACGTGAACCAGAATGGGGCCTGGGAGGAGAACGAGCCGCCGCTGAGCGGTTGGACGGTCTACGCGGACGCCAATGGGAACGATCTACTCGATGAGGACGAAACGTCGGCTGCCACGCTTGACGACGGTAGATACCTACTGCCCAATCTGCCGCAGGGATCGCACGTCATCCGCCAAATCGTCCAGCCGGGCTGGCTCCAAACCTCCCCGGTCGATCCAGACGAACGTCCAGTCGCCGTACCGGGGTATGCCACGCTCCGCGACGTCAATTTCGGCGTCTACCGCAGTTGGGACGTTCACGGCTACAAGTGGAGCGACCTGGACCAGGACGGTGTCTGGGACGCGGACGAGCCGGGGATGGGGGGCTGGCCGATCAGTTTGGAAACGGCTTTGGAGCCCGACGACTTTGCCGTCGGCACGCCGTTGAACGACGTCTACGCCCAGCTGACACTGAGCGCCGTCGGCAGCGACGGCAATCCGGTCGCGGACCCTGCCGTGGTCTCGGCGGAAGGCTTGGATCCGGAGAGCGGAACGGCCGACCCGGACAACCGGGTGTTCGGTCACGCGGCAGGCCAAGTCTGGAGCAGCGACGGGCCGCGGCTGCGGATCGACTTCGACCAGTCGCAGCGCGAGGTCAGCATCGACGTCCTGGCCGTTGGCAGCGGCACCTCGATCGGGCGGTTGGAAGTGTACGATGCGGCGGGAAATCTGCTTACCTCTCGGACCACCGTCTTGCTGAGTCCCGACGGGCCGACTCTGCAGAGGATCACGATTCCCCGCCCTGCCGGGGACATCAAGTATGCCGTCGCCAGCGCCCTGCAAGGCAACGTCCAACTGGACACCCTGCGTTCCGCGGGACCGCCTGAAGCCAATTGGGCCACAACGGCTGCGGATGGGGGCTACTACTTTACGGGCGTCGTCGCGGGGAGGTACACGCTTGCCGACGCAGTCGTGCCCGCTGTCATCCAGACCTATCCCGCTTCGTCCGCGGGGCACGTGATCGAGTTGGCGCCGGGCCAAACCATCGCAGGCAACTCCCATACGGCGGAAACGCCGAACTTCGGCGTTTTCGATTACAGCCCGTTCGTGCGCCCGGCGGACAATCCCCCGGTGAACTGGTTATCGTATTGGTCCGACTCTGACGTCGGCTGGTCGCAACTCAAGACCGTCCTCAAGTCTTGGCAGTCCTTCACGGTCACGAACACGACGCAAACTGCGTTAACCGTCACGGAGATCCGCAAGCTCATCGCCGCTCCGGGCGGCTCTTTTGTGTCCATCTACGACGACAACCGGCAGCCGCCGGTCTTCCCGCTCCAGGTGCAGCCGGGCCAGTCGCAACGGTTTTGGGTCTTCTACACGCCCGCCGTGCCGGACTGGGAAAACGTCATCACGGCCAGCCATCGCTTCGAGCCAGATGACCGTCTGGAAGTCGTGATCGAGGATCACCCGAACCAGACCGTGTTCTTGGTGGGCGAATCGACGTACGACAGCGATATCACCTATGACGGGGTTGTCGACTTCGAAGACGCACGCCGCCTGGACGACATCCTGCTCGACCGGGATTGGCCCATCGTCTCCGGCGACCGCTTCTGGGATCCCACGTCGGACGTCAACGTCAAGCACACCAACGGCGCGACGTCATGGCCGGAAATCGGGCTCGGCGACTTCGGACCTGTCAGCGTCGAATACGGCTCGCGACGCGCTCCCTTCTTGGATCTCGATTGGAACAACAGCTCGGGGGCGAAAGGTGCCGACTACGTCACAAACTTCGTGCCCCAGGGGGTTCCCGTCGGTATCGCCGATCCCGTGGATGCGAACTTCGCCAACAACATCGACGTGTCGCTGGCGTATCTCGACGTCAGGATTACGAACGTGCTGGATCAGGGGCACGAGTACCTGGAGGCGGACACACGGGGGACGTTCATCCAAGCGATCTACGATCCCCAGACCGCCGTGTTGCGGCTATCGCCGATACCGGACTCGCCAATCCCCAACCTCACGGACTACGTCACCGTTCTGCGGACGGTGACCTATGTGAATACCAGTGCGGCTCCGACTCCGACACCTCGTCTGATCGAAGTCCGAGCCGAGGGTGACGACACATTTGGGCAGGAACGGGACGGCAATGTGGCCAGAGTCACGGTTCTCTTCCAGGTTCCGCCAGTCGCGGGCGTCTCGGCGAGTTCCCAGTCGCTGGCCGATGGTGAAGGCGGCACGGGCGAGATGCCGGTCGAGGCGATGGACGCCGATGCGGTTTTCTCCGGCGGCTGGCACAATCAGGCCAATCCCTCTGACGTCAACGGCCAAGATGGTGTCACGCCACGAGATGCGCTCGCCATCATCAACTACCTGGAGGCGCATCCGGGGCAGACGGCGCTGCCCAGCCGCGATGCGACGGCGCCGCCATTCTATGATGTGAACGCCGATGGAGCCTGCACGCCCCTCGATGCCCTCTTGGTGATCAACTTCCTGGAGCGTGCCCGGCTGGCGACGGCGGAAGGCGAGGCGGATGCACCGCTAGCGGTGGCAGACTCAGGGTACTCGGCAATTGGCAGCCCCCAAGCAGCCGATGCTTCGAAAACGCCGCTCAATACCCCTCCGCTGCACGGCTCGATCTCATCCGGGAGCGCCTCCCGTGTCCTCGCCCAGTCCCGCCGCCTCGCGCAAGATCAGGCACCAGCGGTGCTGGGCGAGACACAGCTTGACGATTGGGAACGTGGGCTGGATGCGGTGTTACCCAATCTCGACGCGGTGCTAGCTTTCGTGGCTCAAGGACAAGCCGGCAATTGAGCTGGACGAAGCGCGAGGGCCTTTTCGCGCTTCTTGAGGCGATTCTCCTGCAGGCCGTCCAACTGATCTCGACAACTTGCCCGGAATCGCTAAAGTTCTGCGCCGCCGCTGCCGAGGGCTTGCGGACCTCAACACTCCTTGACGGAACCTCAACACTCGTTGACGGATGGAAACGGCATGGATGCCGAAAGACTTGGGACGCAGAGATCCGGCCCGCGCCGTTCTGCAGGTGCGCGGCGAGCAGGCCGTCGCTTAGCTTTTGAAGCACTTGAGAGCCGCCGTCTCTTGGCCGCGCAATACGACTTCGCAGTCAACCTGTACGCCGACGCTGACGGCGTTCCCGGCGACCCGATCGCGGGCGATACGGTCCAAGCTGGCGAGACCTTCTTCGTCGAGATTACCGCCGAGGACCTGCGGCCGGGAGGTCTGGGTTTGGGGTCGATGGGCCTGCACATCTATTGGGACCCTGATACCCTGCGCGAAATCGACGCGCCGTTCAACCCGCGCGATCCGGCAAGCTCGCTGATGACCTCGGCGTTTCCCTTGGCACGGGCCGGCACGCTCGACAACGAAGCCGGCCGGATCAGGTACTTGACCGGGGGCGCGTTGCTGTCGATGGACGCGGGCCGGGCGATTGGCGCGGACGGTCCGGAGCGCCTCTCGCTGCTGCACTTCCGCGCCTTGCAGGCGGCCGAGTACACGCCGCTGTACCTCCAGCCGGCGGGCAGCGTCGGCTTCATCCCCATGCGCCGCCACGCCCAGACGGACCTGAGCTTCGAGTCCCAGTTGATCACCGTCGTGGAGTCCCCCGAGAGCGCCGGCGGGTCTGCCGTCAACGTGACCTGGACGCCGGAAGCCACGGGGGCCGAGGCGGAGAGCACCCTGGCCTCAAGCCCGATGCCCGGCGCCGGCATCCTGGCTCCCGACAACACCCCGCTGCCGACCGTTCCCGAGGCTGGCGACCCGTCGCCGATGACTCTGGCGACGATATCTTGGCGCAACCCAGACAACTCCCTGGACGTGAATGGGAGCGGAGACATCACCGCCTTGGACGTCCTGATCACCGTCAACTACATCAACGCCCATCCTCGCGAACCGTCGCTGCCCGACGTCCCCGCGGCGCCGCCGCCCTACTACGACGTCAACGGCGATTGGACCTGTACGGCGCACGACGCGTTGTTGGTTGTCAATTTCCTGGACCTGCCGACCGGGCCCGCGGGGAGGGGAGAAGGCGAGGCGGCGGAACCGGAGCCGGCCGACGAGACGCCCCCGGCCAACGACCATGACCTGGCCGTGGCCGCGCTGGTCGAGCCGATCGGCCGTGCGGGTGCGGACGCCAGTCTGTTCCAGCCCGCGGGGCGGCCGGCGCCGACGCCCAACGCGCGCTCAGGATGGTTGCCCGGAGAGGCCGGCGGGCCCAGTGCTGCCGCCGCGCCCACGGAGGAGACGAACCAGCGCAATTCGGTTCACGCTCGCACCGCGCCGATGCTGGTCCGAGCCAGAACAGAGAGAGACGATGCCGCGCCGGAAGGCGCTTCGGCTACCAGGATCGCCGCAGCGCTCGGTGCGCAGCCGGAGTGGACTGCGCCGCTCCTGAATGTCGAGGACCTTCTGGACGCGCTGACCGTCGCCGGGCCGAACCGCCAGGACGGTCCCAGTTGCGTTCGCAGCGGACGATGACGCGCAAAACGATGACGAAACCAACATGAGCACGGGCCGACGAAAACCGTGGCTTTCCGCTGAGCGCTCGCGGCGCTGCCGACGGGTTTTGTCTGCAGTGCTGCTCCTGATTCTGCCTTGCCTCTGCCCGCCGCTGAGTTCCGGGCAAGAGGTCCGCGGCGGCGATGTCCAGCCGTCCGGCGAGTTTGTCCGCCGAGGCGATCGCCTGTTCCGAACCGCGTCCCAGTACGATTCCCTGATTCCGGACGACGACGCAGGTGACGCCAGCGATCCGGCCATCGAGGAGTCGCCTCAGACCGCGATCGTGGACGGCGGCGGCGAGTTCGTCGTCGGTCCTTCGCCTGTAGTGCCGCCTTCGGGCGGTCTTTTTTGTCGCAACCTGCGAGGTTTGTGGGTGCGGCCCGAATTCCTGCTGTGGTGGGTCGACGGATACCACGTCCCCCCGCTGATCACGTCCAGCCCGGCGGGCACCGGCTTGGACCTGGCCGGCGAACTGGGGCAGCCCGCCACGGACGTCCTGTTTGGCAACCAGGACGTCGGCGGCGGAGTCGATCCCGGCGGCCGGATTCGCCTGGGCTACTGGCTCGATCCCTGCGGAACGCGTGGCGTGGAAGCCGCCTTCTTCGCTCTGACGCAGAAGTCCGAGACCTTCTCCGCCGCCAGTCCGGAGGTGCCCATCCTGGCGAGGCCGATCTTCAACGTCCAGCCGGGGTCGATCGGCCAGGACGCGGAAATAGTGGCGTTCCCCGAGTTGTGGGACGGTTCCATCCAGGCGGGCAGCCAAACGCAACTGCAGGGAGTCGACGTCCTGTACCGGCAGGTCCTGTGCCAGGATGCTACGCGGCGCGTCGACTGGCTGGCCGGCTACCGCTACCTCGGCTTGGACGAACGGTTGGCGATTTCGGATTTCAAGCGTTTCGTCGGCACGGGCACGGGGCTGCAAGTGGGCACGACGATCGAGGAGTTCGACCGGTTCGCCACGCAGAACGACTTTCACGGCGGCGAACTGGGGCTGACCGCGGAACTGCGCCGCCGCCGCTGGACGCTGGAAGTATTGGGCAAGCTGGCCGTCGGCACCAACCGTTCGCAAGTGACGATCAACGGCTCGACCACCGTCACCGTGCCCGACCCTGACGTAGCCACGACGCCCTACGGACTGCTCGCACTGCCCAGCAACAGCGGAACGCACGCGCACGACGTGGGGACGGTGATCCCGGAGTTGGGCGTCACGCTGGGCTACCAGCTGACGGGCGGTCTGCGGGCGACGGTGGGCTACACGTTGCTGTATTGGAGCCAGGTGGCCCGACCCGGCGACCAGATCGACCTGGACGTGAACCTCTCGCAGATCCAGCCCGGCGGCCTGGCCGGCCCGGCCCGGCCTGAATTCAAGTGGGTCGGCACCGACCTGTGGGTCCAGGGGCTCAGCGTCGGATTGGACGGTCGCTTCTAAGACAGGTTCCGCGAAAAGCCCGTAGGCCGGAACAAGTCCGCGCCGTTCCGGCAGAGATCTGCGAGGCTTCGAGGCAACTGGCGGGTAATGCCAGAACGGCGCGGACTTGTTCTGGCCTACTTTCTGTCTTGCGCCCGGACGGAAAGCCCGGATTCCGTGACGGCCCCGCCTACGCGCCGGTCCAATCGCCCAATGGTTCCAGCTCGTAGTCCAGCGGTTCGGTCACTTCAACCTCGTCATTGCCCCCGCGGGTCGAGAACGCACGCACGCGCTCCATGGCCAAGACCTCGAGTTCTTGCTCGGTGAAGCCGAACGCCACCCGCGGGCCCTCGGCCGTCAGCGTGTCGTCGCCCGTGGAGTCGCGGACGACCAGCAGGTCGCGGCCGGCGGCGGTGTCGGCTGCGACGTCTTCGGCGTGCAGCACCTCCAAGGCCCAA
This sequence comes from uncultured Pirellulaceae bacterium, assembly GCA_964443915.1. Taxonomy (GTDB): domain Bacteria; phylum Planctomycetota; class Planctomycetia; order Pirellulales; family Pirellulaceae; genus Anammoximicrobium. The sequence goes on along the minus strand of CAYUFW010000291.1, from coordinate 4,204 downwards.
TCCCAATCGCACCGCGTCCCGGTACTAGGCTCCGGATAACAGACGTCGTGGCGAAGGACCGCAGAACCGGGCTGGACGTGACCAACTTCATCGGCGGACGATCCCGTCACAGTAAGGGTGTCATGGCCTTCCAAGCCGTCGACCGTGACGACTTGCACCTCCGGGAAGGGAAACGTCTGCGGCGTGCCGTCGTTCACCGTGACGCGAATGGCGGCCGTATCGATCGTCACGCGGATGGTATCGTTCTGGCCGGTACCGCGGACCACCGCCGACGGGACGCCGAGCGGATCGTTGACCGTGGCCTGCCGCAGATTGGCGGATCCCAGGAGCATCCCTTTGTTGATGCAGGACGCCTTCAAACCTAGTTCGCCAAAGTTGTAGTCGATGCCGGCTTCCCCGTCGCCAAGCGCGATGCCGGTGAAGGCGTCGTTGCCCGCTGTGCCGCGCGATTCGCCGGACGGCAGGATGATGCCCAGCGTCTCGGTGCCGTCGAGGAAGCACTCCGGTTGAGCGCGCTGGCGGATCTCGTACGTGCCGGGCTGCAAGTCCTCGAAATGGTACCAGCCATCCGGGCCGGTGTGGTCGCTCTGGACGAACACCCCGTCCCGATACAATTCGATTTCCACCTTGGGCAAGCCGGCTTCGATCGGCGCCCCGCTGGCATCCACACCGCGCACGCCGTTCTTGTCGGCATCGACGTAGACGAAGCCGGAAAGCGAGCCGCGGCTCTGCTCCACGACCCTGATTTGTGCAACCGCCTGGGGAAGCGGGTCCGCGTTCTCCAACGGGTCGGCATCGGCAAAGGACATCGAGCCGGCCAGAACGGCCCCGAAGTCCGACGTTCCGACGGCCTCGGCGCTGAACCTCAGACGGCTGAATTCCCGCCAGTCGTCCTTGGTGCCCCAGGGAGGATCTTGGCCGCGCATGCCGATGGGTTCGGTTCCGTCTAACGCGGGAATCGTCCCGCCGCGCAGCGCCTCGGCTCCCGCGGCCGGATCAAAGCTATCCACAAATCGCTGCCGGTTGAACTGCGTGGTCACCCAAAATTGATCGGACGGAATCGAAGCGGGAAAGATGGGAGGAACGCCGTCGGCGGCCCGAATGATTTCGGTTCCTCCCGTGTTCCATTCCAAGTCGAGCGGCAGGCTGATAATCCCACGGTTTTCTCCCGTCGTCCGGTCATCCTCCGCCAGGATTTGGATCACGAACGTGCTGCCTTTCGTGACTTCATAGACGCCGTTTACGGGTTCGATGAGGTCGCCCTTGATCGGCTCGCCACTTGCGCCGCCGCCGTCGGTCCAGAGCTGAATGCCCAGAATCAGGTTGGCCAGCAGCTGGCGGCCCTCCAGCGGTTCGAGCGCCAGCTTGCGGCGGCAGGGGTTGACGCGAGTTCTTCGCGCACGTCGCTTTGCCGGACGCTTGCGAACCGTGGCTTGTTGCTTGGAGCACATGGACTTCGACCTCAAGCTGCAGTGATGGGATTCGCTCGCGCCGGCTACCGGAGCCGGGATCGCCCGCCGCCTTGGATCGGCGTCAGGGACAGAGAGCCGGGCGCGAGGGACTGATATACGAGTTTAACTCCTGAACGATCTGGCTGCGAATCAAGCACCCGGGAAGCAGACGCTCAGGAGTGAGGATTGAACCGGGCGTAGCGATTGTCCGGATTGAGGGAGGCTCAGGAGAAGATTATCGCCGGCCCTGGTGTCGCCGATCGGAGCCGTCCGTCATCGCGAGAAGCCCGGCTTGTCTGCAGAAGCCGGGCTTCTTCATTTCGACGCCGTCAAATCCTCTGTTCGCGGAGCCAATTGCGGAAGCGGCGGACGCGCGTGGTCTCGTCCGTGTCGTCGTCGATCTGCAGGTAGGGCTCCAGATCGGCGGGCCGCAGGAAGGGGAAGGCGAGACTGGTTTCCCGGTCCCGGTAGGTTCCGTCCTCATGGCAACCGCTCTTCCCATCGAGTGCAGACAGGCTGCGGCGTCGGCCTCGCCGTCAAGTGCAACCTCTCCACGTCATCATAGCCGCAACGGCCGAGGGTCGCAACGGTCGGGTTGCGTCACGCCGCGTGGGCGAAGCGGCGGTAGAGTTGGGCGTAGACGCCGCCACAGCGGGTCAACTCGCCGTGGCGGCCGCGTTCGACGATCCGGCCGTGGTCCAGGACCAGCACCTGGTCGGCGTGACGAACGGTGCTCAGGCGGTGGGCCACCACGAAACTGGTCCGGCCGCGCAACAGGACGGCCAGCGCCGCTTGCAGCCGGGCTTCCGTCTGGCTGTCGATGCTGCTGGTGGCTTCGTCCAGCACCAGGATCCGCGGATCGGCTAACAGCGAGCGCGCGAAACAGATCAGCTGCCGCTGGCCCGCCGAGACCGCCGCGCCGCGTTCGCCCACGCGCGTCTGCAGGCCATCGGGCAGCGCGGCGAACAGGTCGAGACAATCCAGACGCCGCAGCACGTCCCACACGTCCTCGTCGCCGGTCTCCGGCCGGCTGAACCGGATGTTGTCGGCCACCGTGCCGTGGAACAGGAAGTTCTGCTGCAGCACGATGCCCATTTGGCGGCGCAGCGTTTCGCCCTGCACCTGGCGGAGGTCGTAGCCGTCGATCAGCACCTGGCCGGACGTGGGCAAGTAGAATTTCGCGACCAGGCTGATGATCGTGCTCTTGCCGCTGCCCGTATGGCCGACCAACGCAATCGTCTGGCCCGGCTCGGCGGTGAAGCTGATGTCCTGCAGCACGGGCCGGCCGGGTTCGTACTGGAAGTCCACGTGCCGCAGTTCGACGTGCCCGCGCAACGGCGGCAGCGCGACCGCCTGTGGAGGATCGCTCCACGCCGGCGGCGCGTCGAGCCAGGCAAACAAGCGCTCGGCGCCGGCCATCGCCGTCAGGGCCTGACTGTATTGGTTGCCGATCACCGAGATCGGCGAAAAGAACATGTTCGCCATGAACAAGAACGCCACCACGTCGCCAACGCTCGTCCCTTGCTCCGGGCGCAGCACGCGCCAGCCGCCGACCACCAGCAGGATCGCGATGAAGACCTGCGTGTTCAGGTCCAGCAGCGGCAGGAACAGGCCTTGCGTGCGCAGGACACTCGTGTTGTAGCGGGAATGGTCGGTGGCCAGTTCGTCGAACAAGCGGGCGTTTTCGGCCTGCCGCGCGAAGCCTTGCGTGACGCGAATGCCGAGCACCGACTCGGCCAGCGTCGCCGTCACGCGGCTGAACGACTCCCGCATGGCACGCAGGGCACTGCTGAGCCGCCGGTGGAAGTAGCGGTTGATCAGCCACAGGACCGGCACCAGGCCGAGCACGATCAGGAACAGCGTCCAGTCGTACCACACCATGCAGGCGGCAGCCACCAGCATCTGGCCCAGCTGAACCAGGCTCACGAACAGCACTTCTTGCACGCCCATCCGCACGTCTTCGATGTCGGAGGTCATCCGGCTGATGACGCGCCCGACTTTCGCCTGGTGGAACCAGCTCATCGGCATGCGCTGCAAATGCGCGAACAGCGCATTGCGCAAATCGAAGACGACCGCCTCGCCCAGCTCCAGCGCCAGCCGTTGGCGGAAGTGCAGCACGGCCTGAGTACACAGCACCAGCGCGGCGAAACCCGCGGCGCCCCAGAGCACGCCGCCCGCGTCGCCGTTCTGAATCGGACCGTTGATCACGGCGGCGATCAGCCAGGTCAGGGCCGGCAATTGGATCGAACGCACCACGACGCAGACCAACAGCCAATTGCGGATCGCAGCGTACGGCCGCGCGTAGTGCAGCAGCCGGGCGATCAGCCGAAAATCCAGCGGCCGTTGGCGCGATTCCTCGCCGTCCTCGCGGCGGAGGTAACGCGTCAAGGAACGGCGTGAGACGGCGGGTTGGTCAGCGGTGGTAATCATGCGTGGATGTTTAGTTTCCCGCACGGATGGCAGAGCCAGAGCACGGAGGAAGAAGCACGAATCTACACAAACTGGCCGACGCGTTGCTCTTCATCCGTGCTCTGGCTCTGCCATCCGTGCGGGTCATCTCCAAATCGTGCCGTTTCGCTGTCGCGGCTCCACAACAAAAAAAGCTCCCACTATCCCCGGTCACCGGGGGGCTAACGCCGCCCCGTTCGCCAAGTCCCGGCCCCACAATGAAAAAAGCTCCCACTATCCCCGGTCACCGGGGGGGCTAACGCCGCCCCGTTCGCCGAGTCGCGGCTCCACAATGAAAAAAGCTC